>NZ_JBFLKW010000003.1:0-190720 GCF_040743205.1 Corynebacterium sp. 045007 | reverse complement strand
CACACCACGCCGCGCATAGCACATCACGGCTGCCACACCGAGGATTTCCCGTCGGGGGCTAGATATATGCTTCCGGAGCATATACTTTCCGGAAACCTACAGGTCAATCCGTGAAAATCCGCGATTCCGGACACACTTTTTGACCCTTAACCCAAACATTCAAAGCTCGTTTGTATTGGTCTCGGTCACGTCGGTTCGTATGTCCTGACATATGCCATGGAATCCGGGCTGTTCGCTGAGATTGCCACGATTGACACGGCACCAGGCGTCGCTCATGGCGAGGCTCTGGACCAATCCCAGTCCACTGGTGTTCCCGGCACGGACTATGTCAATGTGCATGCTGGCGACTACAGCGATTGCACCGACGCGGATATGATTATCGTCGCTGCTGGTGCGTCCATTCTCCCGGATCCGGACGACCCGGATTCCCGTCCGGACCGTGCCGGATTGGCCAAGCTCAGCGGGGAAGTGGTTCGCGATGTCATGCCGGGAATCGTGAAGCATACGCGCGATGCGATTGTCCTCTTTATTACTAATCCGCTCGATGCAGTGGTGCACTTGGCTCATACCGAGTTCGATTACCCCGCGGAAAAGCTCTTTGGCACCGGCACGATGCTAGATTCGGCCCGACTGCGCTGGGTAGTTGCCAAACAGCTCGGTATCGACCCGAAGTCAGTTACTGGCTACATGATGGGTGAGCACGGGCTTACGGCCGTCCCAATTTTGTCCACACTCAATGTTCAAGGTGTGGGGTGGACAGAACTGGAAAAATGGCATGGCACGCAGTTGCCTTCACCGCAAGAAATTCAAGATGCCGTAGTCGGGGCAGCTTACGATGTTCTCAATGCCAAGGGCTGGACTAATGCCGGTGTTGCACGCTCCGCTTTGGAAATTGCCCGCGCGGTGATGCTGGATCAAAACAGCGTCCACCCGGTGTGTACACGCTTGGATGGTGAATACGGGTTGACGGATGTCTCGCTGTCGATGCCAGCGGTGATCGGCCGAGGTGGAATCATTCGTCGTATGCCGCCACAGCTAAACAGCTGGGAGCTGGAGCGACTGCGTGAATCTGCTCAGTACATCTTGAGCACCGTCGAGAACATGTAGAAGAAATTATGTAGATTCCACTTTTGCCGAAATAACACGGGGAAGTACTTTGCGCTCCTAAAATATTGGCATGAATTCGGCCAAGTCCACCTACGTTCCGGAGCTGACCAGCATCCGAGCCATCGGTGCGTTCGGCGTCCTGCTTACGCATGCCGCGTTTTGGACGGGTAACTACACCGGCGATTGGTGGGGGCGCCTCAACGGTCGATTCGAAATTGGCGTCACCATCTTCTTCGTGCTCAGTGCGGTTCTGCTCACAGGGCGCTGGCTCGGTTCGCCTGACGACGTCCCCGCGAACCGACCGGACTTGCGGAAGTATTTCACCAGCCGTGCGAAGAGAGTCCTGCCGGCCTACTGGATTGTGGTCACTGCGGCCTTTCTCATTCACACCGCAGACGACCCACCACCATCTGGTGGAGGGCTACAGGGCTGGTTGCGCACGATATCGTTTACCCAGACGCTCCAATTCGGCTGGATTCACCCGGGCTTGCCGCAGATGTGGTCGATGGTGGTGGAAGTCGGCTTCTACTTGGTATTGCCGCTGGTGGGGCTTGGCATCTGGACGATCACAAAGGGGCGGCTACGGCCTGGTCCAACGTTGGCCATTATTATTGGTTTTGGCCTCATTGGCCCGGTCTGGACTGTGCTATCGCACCAGGAAAACCTGCTGCCGGTAGTGGCACGGCTGTGGCCGATGGCGTATTTCGACTGGTTCGCCATCGGAATGCTGCTGGCCTACGGGCGAAAAGTTGGCTGGCGCGTTAATTTGGCGGCCAGCTGGCTGATAGCGCTAGTCCTGTTTTTCCTATCCACAACCACTCACGTGGGGCCAGCAACCTTGGTGCCGGATGATGTCGACCAGGCGTTGTGGAAGACCACGCTGTATGGCTTGTCCGCAGGCGCATTCGTGGCCCCGATTGCGCTGGGTACGGAGGTAAGGTGGCTTCGTCATCCAGCCTTGATGTGGTTGGGGGAGGTCTCCTACGAGTTCTTCCTCGTCCACGTGTTGGTCATGGACTGGGTAATGAGCTTGATGGGTTATCAGACCTTCCAGGGCTCGATGTTGGCAGTGGCAATTGTCACCACAGCCATCGCCCTGCCATTGTCGTGGCTGCTGCGCCGCATCACTGATGTACTAATGCGGAGGCCAGGGCCTGAGAGCCCGTGGGCTGCCTACTGATCGTCGTCGTCAAGCGGGCCGAGCTCGGCAACGAGCACTTCCTGCGCGACCTTCATTGCGGACAGTGCGGCCGGTGCGCCGCAGTAACCGGAAGCGTGGACGATGGCTTCGGTGATCTCGGTGCGGGTCAGACCGTTGGCGAGGGCGCCCTTGATGTGGCCGCGCAGTTCCTCGGTGGCTCGCAGAGCGACGAGCATTCCAATGTTGAGCAGAGAGCGATCGCGCTTGGCCAGCCCTTCGCGGCTCCAGACAGAACCCCAGACTGTGGCGGTGATGTGCTTCTGCAGGGTCTCTCCGTCGGAGCCAGCATTGCGGGCGAGGGCGGCATCGACGAATTCGTCGCCCATTACCTCGCGGCGGATTTGGATACCGGCATCGTAGCGGTCGGAGGAAAAGAGTTCATCATTCGAATTGCTCATGCTTGCTAAGTATAGGACTAGCAATGCGGATAAATTCCGAAATGTCCCCACTAGCTTTACTGCCACGACGCATAACCACGCTGAGGTTGCGAGTAAAAACGGTGTCGGTGGGAACGATGACGATGCGCCCGAGCGTTACCTGATCGCGAATTGCGCCGCGGGCGATGATTGTTGGCGCTGCCAGCGCAATCATGCCAGCGCGCTGTGCCGAAAGGGAGCCAAATTCTCCGGCGGGTTCGGTGAGAGTGCCCAGTGCATCTTCCACCACCTGTCGGCTACCGGAACCCGGTTCGCGAATAACGAGTGGCGTCGCGCGCAGTTCTTCGACGGATATCTCGGCCCGCTCAGCCCACGGATGGCCAGTCGGCACGGCGAGGACCAATTCGTCGGTGCCGATGATTCGTTCTTCGAGGTCGTGCCGACCAGCCTCGCCCTCTACCAGCCCGAAGTCCACCGCACTGTCGGCTACTAGTTGCCGCACCTCACGGGAGTTTGCCTGCACCATCGAAAGTTTGACTGCGGGATGTTGCCGGTGGAACTCGGCGGCCCAGCCGGGGTAGTAGAGCTCAGCGACAGTGTTGGACACCGCAAGGGTGAGGTGGCGGGGAACATTGTCGGAACGCAAGCTGGCGGCAATGCCCGAAAATCTGTGGCAGGCGGCGAGGAGATCTGGGAGGGCGTCGATAAGCACTTGCCCTTTTTCTGTAGGGGAGACGCCGTAAGGGGAGCGTTCGAAGACGGTGATTCCCAGCGTTCTTTCCGCCCGTGCGATGCGTGCGGACATGGTCTGCTGGTTGGTGCCGAGCTCACGCGCGGCCTTCGAGATCGACCCCGCACGGGCGACGGTGAAAAGTGCTTCGAGTTCGGCCACAGCGGAGGGGTACATGCGTCAATGGTACCCCTCACAGAGTTTCGTGATAGCGGTGACTGCAGCAAGAACAAATACGGTATGGGCATGACCAACTCTCCTCGCAGTGATGTGCTTGCGCCCGCCGGGCCTGCGTGGGCAGGATCGCTGATGGGCACCTCCATCTTCGCCACGCTTGCGCACATTCATGACGTGCCGGTGGTTCCGGAACTGCTTCTCGTCGTGGCAGTTGGCATTCTCGGTTTCATAGTGGTCGGTTGGTTGCGATTTCGAAACCCGGCTTTTCACTCGAAGTTGCAGGCGCCGTGGGGCATGTTCGCGATGGGCATTATGTCTCTCGGTAGTGCCACAAGCTCGTTGTTTAACGATTCTGTGTGGCAGCTGGCGTCCTGGTGGATCGGTGCGCCGCTGGCAATCTACGTCAGTCTTCGTCAACTGCGAGGATTCGAAGGCGAGCCGACTTTTCAGTGGGGCCTTGCACTGGTCGCCCCGATGGTGGCGGCGACAAGCGGCGCGCAGCTGAGCGTTGACTACGGCACGTTCTATCACGTCTGCGCACAAATATTCTTTTGGATGGCGTTGATTACCGTTCTGCCGATTTTCGTACGCTGCTACGTCGCGCTGTTCTCCGGCACCATGCGTATCCCCGATTCCATCGCCGGTACTGCCTGGATTCCGCTCGGATTGGTCGGTCAGTCCACGGCCGCTGCCCAGCTGCTTTTCAACCGAACCTTCGCTGTCGCTTACGGTTCCACCGTGCTCATTGTCGGTGTCTTCCTCGTCGCCATTGCTTTACGACGATTCACCCGCGCCGTAATCCGTTGGGCGGGATACAGCCCTGGTTGGTGGGGTGCAACCTTCCCCGTGGGCACTCTGAGTCTTGGTACGCACAACCTGGGTGGCACTATCGGCGCGCAGTGGCTGTACGCCGTTAGTGCCGGACTGCTGTGTTTATTGGCTGTGCACTGGGTAGCGTGCGTGGCTCGATTTGGTTGGTGGATGCGAGAGCAGGCTGCACAGGTTTAGAGTTCAACGTGTTAAACTCCCCTTAATGAAACTGATTGGCAAGAAGGGGAGAATGGGCGATTCCGCGATAGTGCGCTTGCGTGATGTCGATGTATCAGCTGGCGAACAGAACGTACTCCACATCGACAAACTTGATATTTTCCCGAAGGACATTGTCGCGGTGATGGGGAAGTCAGGATCGGGAAAGACGTCGTTTCTTCGCACATTAAGTCAACAAGGTCTGCGGACCAGCTTTATTATGCAAGACACTTTGGCGTGCCTTAATCCTCTTGTGCGCTGCGATCGGCAAGTGCGAATTCTCGCGCACGACAGTGGTTTCGATGCGCTCGAGGCCTGCGGTATCTCCCGAGAACAGGCTCATCGCTATCCCATGGAGCTCTCCGGAGGTCAGCGTCAGCGTGTCGCAATTGCGGCGGCGCTGGCGACAAAACCGTCGCCTTCGCTGCTGCTTGCCGACGAGCCTACTTCCTCGCTGGACCCGATTGCGACTCTTGAGGTAGTAGACGCTCTGCGGAAGCTACATGAGCGCACGCAAACAGCCATTGTTATTGCCACCCACGACGAGGGAGTAGCACGAAAGATCGCTACACGAATCCTCTATTTGGAAAGTGGCACTGTGGAAGAGCGAGTCTGCGCATGATCAGTATCGATGGAGTTACTTGCAAAGGCAGGCTCCTCGATGTCACTCTCACGATTCCGCAGGGAAGCGTGGTTGGCATCATGGGGAGATCAGGAGCGGGCAAGAGTAGCCTAATCAGTCTCCTGACAGGCCAGTTGTGCCCTGACAGCGGCACAGTCACGATGGCACAGGGGCCAATTGGCTATATTCCGCAGAACCCAGACGCCACGCTATTGCCACATCGGCCGGTAATCGACAGCATTTGTGAGTTCGCAACTGGGGATGTTCGAGCGATGCTGGAATCTCTGGGGATCGACCCGGAATTTGCATATCGACGACCCCACGAGCTCTCTGGCGGTCAGCGCCAGCGAATGGCAATTGCACGTGCGCTCATTGGCAAACCGGAACTGATTATTGCCGATGAGGCGTTTTCCGCTCTGGACCGGGATACCGCTTCCATGTTGGAGGAGGTCCTCCTCGGTACTGAAGCGACGGTACTGCTGGTGTCTCATGACATAAACAGCTTGCTGCGACTGTGTAATCACATAATCGTCATGTCAGCAGGGGAAGCGGTCTTTAGCGGCCCGGTTGGAGAGCTCGATAAAACCGATATTCCTGAAGTTGTTGAGCTCCTGTCGGCTGCAGAGGAGCTAGCGTCGTGAAGCAGTTGCCCAGAAAGATTCAAGCACTGTTGATTACGCAGCTTCTTTTCAACATCGGCTTTTACCTCGTTGTCCCGTTTATTGCCGTGGAGCTCTCGAACAACTTAGGGGCCAGCGGTGCCGTGGTGGGGCTGGTACTTGGTGTACGAACCTTTAGCCAACAGGGAATGTTCTTCCTCGGCGGCGGACTTGCCGATAGTTTCGGGGCAATCAAAGTGTTGCTCGTTGGAGTTGCGCTTCGCGTTGTAGGTTTCCTGGTAACTGGACTGGCAACCTCCGTGCCAATGATGTTTGTTGGCGTTGTCCTTATTGGCTTTGCGGCCGCACTGTTCTCGCCTGCAGTTGAATCCTTGCTGGCCGGTGGGGTGCCGAACTCGAGAAACAAGGAGTGTGTACACGGGCACGACTCTTTGCGCTTGACGAAAGCTATTCCCGTTTGGGCTCGCTCACCGGCCCTGTGATTGGTGCGCTGTTGATCCCAATCGGTTTTTCAGCTGTATCCTTTGCCGGCGCAGCCATCTTTAGCGGCATCTTTGTGATGCATCTGCTGTTAGCGCGCAGATGGGAAGGCGTGCATTCAGCTGGTGGCAGTATGACTGCCGCGTGGGGGCGAATCCTTCGCAATCGAGCGTTCATTGTGTTTGCGGTGTTCTACTCGACCTATTTGCTCGCCTATAACCAGCAGTATTTGGCTCTTCCTGTAGAACTGCGTCGTGCCACAGGTAGCGATGAGTATCTGAGCTGGTTTTTTGTCATCTCAGCGGTATTCGTTATCGGGCTGCAAACCACCGTGACTAAATGGGCAGAAAAACTGTCTTTAGGGGTTGCCATTGGTGGCGGTTTTGGCCTGATGGCCTTTGCCTTCGCCATCATTGCGGTCTGCGCGCCTATCCCCATGGAGGGATGGTGGGCCTTAGCCCCGGCAGTGACAATGCTGCTAGTGATGCATCTCGGAATGATGATTGCAGTTCCGATAGCCAAAGACCTCGTCGGAAAACTAACCGGAAACAAGGACCTCGGTTCTGCATACGGTTTTCTGAACAGCTTCGGTGGGCTCGCCGTTTTAGTGGGGTCGATTGTGGTTGGTGCCACCTTGGATTGGGCCGAGACCCCACAGTTGTTGGCAGCAGCGCCGTGGGCAATCATGACCGTTTTATTGCTGATATCGGCCGTGGGGCTAATCAAGCTGAGACAGCAGCACTAGCCAACATCAAATGCGCTAGAGAGCGTCAGCCAGCTAAATCTCTCCCCAAAAAACTCGACACTTACGAAAGAGAAGTAACTCTATGAATCGAAAAATTGGACTAATTCTGGCCACTGCGGCACTGCCGTTCGCAATGACCTCCTGCTTTGCGCAGGGCAGCGGTGATGCGGATGCGCTGCGGGTAGCCCTGCAATTCGAACCGGTCGCAGAGTTCTCGCCATACTCCGATGACGCAGTACTGTCGACCCGCGCAGGTGCCACGGAAATGCTTGTGGCGATTGATGACGAGGGCACCGTTAAGCCCGAACTGGCAGAAAAGTGGGAAGTGAAGGATGCCCGCACCGTCGTATTTACTCTGCCAGATGGACTGACTTTCCACGATGGAACGCCAGTCGATGCACAGGCTGTTGCCAACTCACTCACGCATGCCATTGATGCGCCGACGAGGCCAAAGGGGCTCGGCAAGAACCAACTTCAGGCTACGGCCACAGGAGACCGAGAGGTTACTGTCACTTCGGATAAAGATGATCCAATTTTGGTGAAGCGCTTTGCCGATCCGGGAACTATGATTCTCTCACCCGCAGCATTTGAAGGGGACGCACCTGACCCCTTTGGGCATGGTACAGGTCCGTTTGAACTCGAGACGAAGAACCCAGACGGTACCGTATCCGCACGTGCATTCGCCGACTACCGAAATGGTAAGCCGGAAACTGAGACTCTGACATTGTCTTTCATTGGGGATTCCACAGCTCGTACGAATGCACTGCGCGCAGATGAGCAAGACCTGGTCAAGGGGTTGCCAATCTCATCGCTGGGCGGCCTCGATGACGTGGACGTATCTAAGGTGGATTTACCTCGTGTCAATCTCCTGCATTTTAATACCGCAAAAGGCGTGTTTGCCGACGCCGAACTGCGTAAGGAAGTAGCCGCTGCAATCGATCCTGAACCGGTGGTTAGGGACATTTTTGAAGCTCAAGCGGTGAATCCGAAGGGGTCGATTTTTAATCGTTCAGCCTCGTGGGCGGCAGCAACTCCTGAGACCACTGTGAAGCCGGGGCCGAATGGCAAGGGGAAGGAAATCCGCTTGGCTACGTGGGATTCCCGTGCGGAGCTGCCCGAAGTTGCCAATCTTGTTGCGGATCAGCTGCGCAAGATGGGATTCACAGTCGACATCACGGTAGCCGACTACAACTCTTTGGAAGCAGACATGCTCGAGGGGAACTTTGATGTCATCGTCGGTTCCCGCAATTACATGCTCGGTGCGGCTGACCCGATCAGCTTCCTACAATCCGACTTCACCTGTGAGAGCTCTTATAACCTCTCGCAGCTGTGTAACCAGACCATAGATGTCGATATTGAGAAGGCCGCTGAGCTTGGCGACGATGAGGAGCGCCTGTCGGCAGCAGCTCGAATCGGCGCGGAAATTGTTGCAGATGGTGCAGTAGTTCCGCTGTCTCATGAAAAATCGCTAATCGGTGCGAAGAATGTTCGTGGTATCGCACTCGATCCGATGGAGCGCCACCTGATTACAGAGAAGACGGCTAAGTGATTCGGAAAGCTTTCGCGGTAGTTGCCTCAGTTGTGGGACTTCTCATCCTCACGGCCCTGTTGCCGTGGTTGACAGGACGGGAACCCGCATACGCCGTTCTGCGTGCACGTGAGCGGGAACGGGAGATAACACCGGAGCTTATTGAAGCTGTTCGCAGAGAATATGGCCTGCCGACAACGCCGTGGGAGTCGCTCCAGCAGTGGACGACAAATATTCTTCACGGTGACTTTGGTACCTCGTGGGTAACCGGACAAGATGCTTTCGCTCAGGCCGTGAACGGCTTCGGTATTACGTTCGCATTGACTGCGGCTTCCATGGCGTTGTGCGTCGTCGTTGCGCTGGCGCTCGTACTTCCACGGATTGCAGGATTGCGAGCCGGAAAATGGACACCGAGCGTGCTAGCGGTTCTCGCCGCACTGCCAAACTTTGTGGTGGCGGTTTTACTGCTGTGGTGGTTGGCTGTTGAACTGCGCATGTTTCCGGTAGGCGGTTGGGCATCACCTGCGCATATGGTGCTGCCAGTGCTGGCAATTGGCCTGCCCGCCGCGGGACTCTATGGGCGCGTGTTGCTGATTTCAGCTGATACTGCGTTGTCAGAACCCTGGGTAGAGTCATGGCGCACCAATGGCGTTCCAAAATCAACAATTATTCGATTTGTCACTTGGCGTAGCCTGCTGCCGACACTGTCACAGTTGACGCTGTTCTTTGCGGGCACGTTATCGGCCACCGCAGCAATTGAGGTCACCTTTCATTTGCCGGGCTTTGGGCGGAACGTGGTTGCGGCTGCTACTGCGGGCGATATTCCCGTTCTGCAAGCTGCGGTAACTGTGGTGTTGGGAATCGGCATAATCTGTGGACTCGTGGCTCAGGCGATACGGGGGCAGTATGCGCGGAAGCTGCGAGGAAGTATCGCCACTGTTGGCCGGCCTACAGGGGGTGGACGTTTCTGGAGTCTCATCCTGTCGATTATTCCTATCGTGCTAATTGCGCTGGGAATTCCCCGCAGCGCGGACATCGACTCTGCGAAACGCTTCATTTCACCGTCCTGGCAACACCCACTGGGTACCGATCAGCTTGGTCGTGACATTTGGGCGCGGCTTGCCGACGGTATCGGTGCCACTATCGGAACTGCAATCCTGGTGACCGTAGTGTGCGCACTCATCGCCCTTGTGATTGGGCATCTAGGGGCATCAGTGCAGTTCTTCGGAGATGCCATGAATGCGGTACCCGCGATATTGCTGGGACTTATTCTGGCTGGAGTCTTGGGCCGCTCGATGCTGACAGCTGCGATAGCGGTGTTTTTGGTCGGGTGGATTCCACTGGCTGCACATTGCGTCGAAGTCGCTAACGAAGCCGCTGCATCCGGGCACTACCGATTTGCGCAAACCATGGGGGCCAGCCGTTGGCACCTTTTGAAGCTGCATGTTCTTCCCATGACCATTCCAGCAGTAGCTCGCCATGCCGTGACCAGGATTGCCCATAATGCTATCGCCCTTGCAGCTCTCGGCTTCCTCGGCGTAGGCGCAGGTGTTGGCAGTCCAGATTGGGGCGTAATCCTCAACGAATCCACGCAATATCTCGAGCGGGCGCCGTGGTTAGCGTGGGGGCCGATGATTGGACTAGCCAGCCTCGGTGTTGCCGCAACCATTGCTACCGACCGATTCGTCGGCAAGCGGCAGGCTGATTAGCCCAGCTCTACCCGCCCGTGGCGGTTCTGGTCTTCTCGTGGCGCAATACCCAGCGCGGCGGCGGGGAACAGAGCCGTGACGGCAAACAGTGCGGGGAAACCCGCAGCGGCCACAATCGCACCCGAAACCGGAGGCGTTGCAGCGTAGATAATGTTCTGGAACGTGTTCTGCGTACCCATAGCGCGTCCGGACCAGAAGGGGCCTGCGTATTCAGCAACTGCGGTGAAGGCAAGACCATTCGGGCTGACCACGGCAACGGCCAGTGCGCAGACCAGCACAGTGCCAAGTGTGCGCCAATCAGCCCAGCTGGCAATCATCATTGCGACAGCCAGGATAAAAGTCGCACCCGAGACCCAGCGGTAGGGGCGGATGCGGGACCGAACGCGGTCGGAGACCACACCCATCAGTGCTCGCGATCCGGCACCGAGCAGCTGTGCGACCATCACAACCGTGCCCGCCGTGCTATCGGCATAACCCACGGACAACAGCCACACCAGAATGTAGGCGCCCATCATCGACTGCGGCCAGGACAGCAGCGCCGAGGCGATATGGATGCGCACAAGGTATTTGCCGTCGCGGTAAGGGCTGGCCGTGACGGTGGGGTTCGAGGCATCAGGGCGCGGGGGATTCTTTACTCCAACCAGCACAAGCAACGCCAGCACAGCGCACAGAATTGCGGGCATCGCGAGTGCGACACCGATGCTGTAGTTCTGCGCGAGAGGGTGCAGGGTTACCGCTGATAGTGCAGCGCCAAGGGGCTGAGCCATTTGGCGAATGCCCATCGCAGTACCGCGTTGATGCGGCGGATACCAGCCCGACACCACGCGGCCGGATGCAGAATTCACGCTCGCCGCCGCACATCCAGCGAGGAAGAGCGCAGCCCCGAGCAGGGCCGGGCTTGACGACGAAGCCAGCGCCGCAAGCCCCGTCGTCAAGGCGGTAGAAGTCAAGCCTGCGAACAGAGCTGCGCGTTCGCCGTAGCGGTCGACAAACCAGCCCCAGGCGATGAGTGTGAAAACAATACCGGCCGCCGGCATTGCTGCGACGAGACCGGCGGCGGAGAGGCTTAAACCGTTTTCCTGCAGGGATGGGATGAGAAAAGGCACACCCATGTGAACGACGGACGAACCGACCGCCGCGAACATGGACAGAAGTAGGACAAGGTGACGGTAAGCGGGCATTACAGTCGGGAGCTCATCTCCTCAGCGGCGGCGAGAACCTTTGCGCCCCAGCATTCATAGGGCGACGGAGTCATGCGCTCCACGGGGCCGGAGACGGACAGGACTGCAATCATGCGGTGGTTGCCGTCGAAAACCGGGGCGGAGACAGAAGCGAGTGCGGGGTCGCGCTCGCCCATGGATTCGGACCAGCCGAGACGTCGGCAGTCGTCGAGGTCCTGTTCGTTGAAGTCGGCATCGGGCAGCATGCGCTCAGCGAGATTGGCCGGGCCAAAAGCCAGGAGAACGCGTGCGGCGGAACCGGCGGTCAGTGGCATGCGAGAGCCAACTGGCACGGTGTTACGCAGGCCGGTGGCGGGCTCCATGGAGGCAATGCAGGTGCGGGTGTCGCCGGTGAGACGGTAGAGCTGCACGGACTCTCCGGTGACCTCTACCAGCTTCGGCAGGATGTGCGCTGCGGCGTCGGCAAGCAGGTCAGTTGTGACGGGCGTGATCTCGGTGAGCCCGGGGCCCGTCGTCCAGCGGCCGTCCGGAGTGCGGGTGACAAGGCGGTGCACTTCCAACGCCGTGGCCAGCCGATGGGCGGTGGCGCGGGGCAGGCCGGTGTCGTCGCAGAGCTCGGCGAGGGTGCGTGGAGTTTCTGCAACAGACTTGAGAATGAGTACCGAACGGTCGAGAACTTTAATACCACTTAGAGCTGGCGTCTCGGATGTGCTAATCTGTCCCATGCCATGATATTAACATCCCATTCCTTGAGATAAAAGAGATATATCCGGAAGGCGGCTCACCCACTATGCGCACCACGGACACCAGCCCGAAGACTCTGGCCGAGAAAGTCTGGCGTGACCACGTAGTCAAGCAAGGCGACAACGGCGAACCAGATTTGATTTATATCGATCTGCACCTCGTCCACGAGGTTACCTCGCCACAGGCTTTTGATGGCCTCCGTCTGGCAGGGCGCAAGGTGCGCCGCCCGGATTTGACCATCGCAACCGAGGACCACAACGTTCCGACTACTGTCGCCGGCGGCAAAATCAATCTGATTGAGGAACCGACCTCTCGTACCCAGATTGCCACACTGCGCAAGAACGCTGAGGAGTTCGGTATCCGCCTGCATCCGATGGGCGACCGCGAGCAGGGTATCGTGCACGTCGTCGGCCCACAGCTGGGCCTGACTCAGCCGGGCACCACCGTCGTCTGTGGTGACTCGCATACCGCCACCCACGGGGCTTTCGGTGCTATGGCCTTCGGTATCGGTACCTCCGAGGTTGAGCACGTTCTGGCTACCCAGACCCTGCCGCTGAAGCCTTTCAAGACCATGGCGGTCAACGTCACCGGCGAACTGCAGGATGGTGTTACCGCCAAGGATTTGATTCTGGCGATTATCGCCAAGATTGGCACCGGCGGTGGTCAGGGCCACGTTATTGAGTACCGCGGCGAGGCCATCGAGAAGCTGTCGATGGAAGCTCGCATGACCATCTGCAACATGTCCATCGAAGCCGGTGCCCGCGCCGGCATGATTGCTCCGGACGAGACCACCTTCGAATACCTGAAGGGGCGCCCGCACGCGCCGCAGGGCGAGCAGTGGGACGAGGCTGTCGCATACTGGAAGTCCCTGGTTACTGACGAGGACGCGAAGTTCGACAAGGTCGTCGAAATCGACGGTTCCGCGCTGACCCCATTCGTTACCTGGGGTACCAACCCGGGCCAGGGCGTGCCGCTGGGTGAGACCGTGCCGGACCCGGAGTTCATCGCTGAGGACTCCGACCGCATCGCCGCCGAACGTGCACTGGAGTACATGGATCTGAAGCCGGGCACCCCGATGCGCGACGTTAAGGTCGACGTTGTCTTCGTCGGTTCCTGCACCAACGGCCGCATCGAGGACATGCGCGCCGTCGCCGACGTGCTGAAGGACCGCAAGGTTGCCGACGGCGTCCAGATGCTCATCGTGCCGGGCTCCGCAAAGGTCCGCGCACAGGCTGAAGAAGAGGGGCTGGGCAAGATCTTCGAAGAGGCAGGCGCTGAATGGCGCATGCCGGGCTGCTCCATGTGCCTGGGCATGAACCCGGATCAGCTGACCCCGGGCCAGCGTTGCGCTTCGACCTCCAACCGCAACTTCGAGGGCCGTCAGGGCAAGGGTGGTCGTACCCACCTGGTTAGCCCTGCCGTCGCCGCAGCTACCGCCGTCGCCGGTCACTTCGCAGCACCGGCTGATCTCTAACTGACTCTCACTGCCGATCTTTGTACGACAGACCCAAGCAGAACTTCTAAGGATCTTTCACCATGGAAAAGTTTGATACTCACACCGGCGTCGGCGTTCCCCTGCAGCGATCCAACGTCGACACTGACCAGATCATCCCGGCCGTCTACCTAAAGCGCGTCACCCGCACCGGATTCGAGGATGGCCTGTTCAGCAACTGGCGCAATAACGAATCCGACTTCGTGCTCAACCGCCCGGAATACGCAAAGGGCTCCGTCCTCGTAGCAGGGCCGGACTTCGGTACCGGTTCTTCCCGCGAGCACGCCGTGTGGGCCCTGATGGACTACGGTTTCCGCGTCGTCATCTCCTCCCGCTTCGCCGATATCTTCCGTGGCAATGCCGGCAAGGCGGGGCTGCTCGCCGCACAGATGCAGCAGTCCGATGTCGAGCTGCTGTGGAAGCTGCTGGAGGCTAACCCTGGCATGGAGCTCACCGTCAACCTGGAGACCCGCACCGTCGAGGCCGGTGAGCAGGTCTTCCCGTTCGAGGTCGACGACTACACCCGCTGGCGTCTGATGGAAGGGCTTGACGACGTCTCCCTGACCCTGCGCAACGAAGCGGACATTGTGGCCTACGAGAAGAGTCGTCCGGCCCACAAGCCGAAGACGCTGTAGGTCAAAAAATGCTCTAGTCCAATCCGCGGTAGGCGTTAGACTTGCCGTATGTATCTGGCAATCACTAAACACTCTCGGCTCGGTGAATCTTCGCCTGCTGAATCGGCACGCGATTTGGGATTTATTTTGCGAAAGCATCCCGATCGCGTGCATGAGTCCGAGTTAAAGTTCGGTGTTGCCAGAGTCTTTTTCCCCACGGCTACCGATGCCGAATGCACGGCAGCCCTTTGGGTTGATATTGACCGCGATGAGCTGCTGAAACTCAAGCAGTACCGCGCTGATACGTTCAATCTGACCGGCTACATCAATGACCGGCAATGGGCCGCGTCATCGCTTATGACAGTGGCGCTGAAGTCCGTCTTCTCCACGGCGATGGTCATGGAAAAGCCCTCGCCTTACGACGAAACCCCGAGCGACCTCACCGCGACAGTCGCCGCGGTACCCGGCACCGAGGAAGAAATCCGGGCTCTGTTCGAACCGCTGGGGTGGAACGTCGCCTGCGATTTTTCGAACAATATTGCCGGCCAGAAGTTCTCACCGACGATAACGCTTTCGGGTAGGGCAACCGTCCGCGATTTGCTCAATCACCTGTATATTCTGCTGCCCGTCCTCGACGGTGGGAAACACTATTGGGTCGATGACCGGGAAATCGACAAGCTCGCCGCGCGTGCGCGGGACTGGCTACCGGAGCACCCACAGCGGGAGAGAATCCTGGGGCGCTATCTTGCGGATCAAAAAGGCCTGGTCAACGAGGCCGTCGTGAAGCTTGCTGGGGAAGCCGCTGCAATCGAACTGCCCCGCGGTGACCAGCCAGCCAAGCCACTTAATCGACAGCGCCAAGAGCGAGTACTGCGTGAAGTACTTAGCCTGCGCCCGCGCAGTGTAGTCGACATCGGCTGCGGTTCCGGCGTGCTACTGGGGCCGATGCTGGAGAATCCGCGAATCGCGCAGATCGTTGGTACCGATGTTTCTGTGGGGGAGCTTCGTAAGGCGCACAAGGCGCTGAACCTAGATCGCATGCCGGAGCGCCAAGCCGCGCGGGTTGAGCTTTTCCAATCCTCGGTCACCTACGCCGATGAGCGCATTGCGAACATGGACGTGGCAATCCTGATGGAGGTCATCGAGCACATTGATGCCGACCGACTGCCCGCGTTGGAGAACAACGTCTTTGGAGCAGCCCGGCCGCAGTACGTCATCGTCACCACGCCGAACAGCGACTACAACGCGTGCTATCCAAACCTAGCGCCCGGACAGTTCCGGCACCTGGATCACCGCTTCGAGTTCAGCCGTGTGGAATTTCGCCAGTGGGCGAAGGGCGTGGCCGAGAAGTTCGGTTATCTGGTGGACTTCGACGGTATTGGAGACGTGCACGAAACCTATGGCCAACCGACACAAATGGCAGTCTTTTCCTACGACTTCACCGCAGCAGAGGAGAGCTAACTATGAGTACCATCTCACTTCCTAACCTCAGCTTGGTCATGCTGGTCGGTGTCTCCGGTGCTGGAAAGTCGACTTTTGCGGCACGACACTTCGGCCCGTTTGAAGTCGTATCCTCGGATACCTGTCGCGGCATTGTTTCCAACGATCCGAATAACCAGGCGGCGACGGCGCCTGCTTTTGAGCTGCTGGAGACGATCGTCGGCAAGCGGCTGGAAGCAGGCTTACTCACCGTGGTCGATGCGACGAATGTGAAACCGCAGGACCGCGCCCGGCTCGTGAAGCTGGCGCGCAGACACCATGCGCTCAGTGCTGCTATCGTTTTGAATCTTCCGTTGGCGGAGGTGAAGGAGCGGCACAGGCAGCGCACTGACCGCAACTTCGGAGTAGAGGTGTTGGAGCGCCAGCACCGTGACCTGCGCCGAGGGCTCAAGCACCTGAAGCGCGAGAAGATTCACAACGTTTTCATCTTGAATTCCGCGGAGGAAATCGACAACGTCACCATTGAACGTGTGCCGCTGAAGGTCGACCGCAGCGATCTCCACGGCCCTTTCGACATCATCGGCGACATCCACGGCTGCTTCGACGAGCTGACCGCACTGCTGGAGAAACTCGGCTACGAGCTCTCGGCGGATGGCAGCAATGCTCATCACCCAGATGGCCGTACGGCAGTTTTTGTTGGTGACCTTGTCGATCGCGGCCCCAATAGTCCAGCCGTCTTGAAACTGGTCATGGGAATGGTCACTGCCGGCAATGCACTCTGCGTGCCCGGAAACCACGACTCTAAGTTGGTGCGCGCCCTCGACGGCCACAACGTCACCACTGGTCACGGGCTGGCCGAAACGCTCACTCAGCTCGCCGACGAAAGTGAGGAATTCCGGAAGGACGTCCGCGACTTCATCGACCACTTGCCGGTGCACTATGTGCTGGATGACGGCGCCCTGGTCGTAGCCCACGCGGGACTGCCTGAGCACCTCCATGGCAGGGCCTCCGGCAAGGTCCGCGAGTTCGCGTTCTACGGTGCGACTACTGGCAAGCGTGATGAAAATGGCCTGCCAGAACGTTTGGATTGGGCAGCGGACTACCGCGGTTCCGCCCGTGTTGTCTATGGTCACATGGAAGCGGACCGTCTGCGCTGGGTCAATAACACCATGTGCATCGACACTGGTTGCGTGTTTGGCGGCAAGCTGTCTGCGCTGCGCTATCCCGAGCTAGAGACTGTGCAGGTTGATGCAAAGCACACCTGGTGGGAGGCCCCATCCCGCAAGACCACCAATCGCACGGAGTCCGAGCTGCGCATCACTGACGTGTTGGATGTCGATGGTATCCAGACTGGGCGCCATGGCCGCATCCGCATTGATAGTGACCGCGCGGCTGCAGCGCTGGAAACAATTAGTCGTTTTACGCTCGCGCCGGAGAAAATTCCGTACCTGCCACCGACAATGTCACCGGCGCCGACCTCGCAGCGAGAGGGATTCCTGGAACACCCGGAGGAGGCATTCCGCTACTACGCAGCGCACACTGACCAGGTCATTTGTCAGGAGAAGCACATGGGTTCCCGAGCTGTGCTCTGCCTGATTCGGCCAGGAGCAAAGACCCGTTTCGGTGCTAGCACCTACGCATATACCCGTACCGGACGCGCCTTCTTCGACGGTAAGAATCCAGCACTCGACGAAATGACCAAGGCCGCAGAGCGCGCCGGGCTTTTCGACCAATTCGGCGACTGGGTCCTGCTCGACGGCGAAGTATTGCCTTGGAATCTCAAGGCGCAAGGGCTTATCGACGACATCTATGCACCCACTGCTGCCGCCGGTATTGGTGCTGCCAGACAGCTCGCGGCCGCTCTGCAGGCAGCTACCGGCAGGAGAATAGAGGTCGGCGGTCCCGCTCCAGAACAGACTCTGGACGAGCTCGAGAAGTTCCGCGCTGCTTACAACCGCTATGTCGACAGCGACAACAAGATTCAGTTCGCACCCTTCCAAGTGCTGGCAAGTGAGGATGCCACCTGGCACTACAAGCCGCACTCATGGCACTTGGATATCGCGAACCAGCTGGTAGCAGCTGACAGTCAGATCTACCGGCAGACGCGCTGCTTCGTCCTCGACCCCAGTGACCCGGAACAGGTGGAGGCCGCATCGCAGTGGTGGTTGCAACTGACAGAGTCGGGCGGGGAGGGGGCCGTCGTCAAGCCAATGGAAAACGCGGCAGTGGACCGTCAGGTGCAGCCCGGTATGAAGGTGCGGGGGCGGGAGTATCTGCGCATGATTTATGGGCATGACTACCTGCACCCGCAGCGTCAAGAGCAGTTGAAGCGGCGAAATCTGCAGCACAAGCAGTCATCGGCGCTGCGCGAGTATGCCCTCGGCATTGAGTCGCTGGAGCGCCTAGCGGCCGGCGAACCACTGCATCGGATCCACGTCCCTGTCTTCGGCGTGTTGGCGCTGGAGTCAGAGCCGATGGATCCGAGGTTGTAGGGGTTACTTCACCGGCAGCGCCGAGGCGTAGTAATCAGCCGTGGTCATCACACCGTCGTTGAAGCCCAGCACCCAGGCAGAGCCCTTCTTGCACAGGATTTCCTCGTCGAAGGGCAGGGTGCCCTCAGCGGACCAGGCGGCAAGCAGGTCTGGGATGGTGATGCCCTGAGAGCAGATGACGCTGACTCCGCCTAGCGCGACAATGTCTTCGAATGCCTTCTTGGACTCAACCTGGTTGGCAATCCAGTGCTCGTCGCCAAGCCGTTCGTCGACTGTGACCTGCATTCCCAGCTCTGCGGCGAGTGGCGCGACGGTGTCCTGGCAACGCACGGGCTCGGCGGAGTAGACGCGCTCGGGGCGGAAGCCCTCCAGGGCAGAGACGAGCAGTTCCGCTTGACGACGTCCCTTCTTATCCAGTGGTCGCAGTGCATCATTGCCGTTCCAGTTGGTGCGACGGTGCGCACGCCCATGGCGAACCAGAATGAGACGGGTGTCCGGTTCCTTGTTCATGCGCTTGCGGGCCTTGACCAGCACGTCGCGGTCGAGGTCGTAGGACAGCAGCTCCTCGGCTTCGTCCCAGGAGACCCAACGAAGCTCGTTGACCTCGGAGTTCTGTTCGAATTCGCCGTCTAGAACCTCAGCGGTCCAGTACCAGACCAGCTTCGTGCGTCCGGCGACAGGGTAAGAGACGTTGCCGACGAGCTTGCCCAGACGGACGCGGTAGCCGGTCTCTTCCCAGATTTCGCGGACGGCGGTGGCAATGAGGTTCTCGCCGGCGTCGAGCTTGCCTTTCGGCAGCGACCAGTCGTCGTAGGAGGGACGGTGAATCACGCAGATTTCAGGGTTGTGGACATCGCCGCGCCATAGAACCGCGCCGGCCGCGAAGGTCGGCTTGGTGACATCCTGACCTGGCTTCGTTGGAATCTGGCGCAGGCGACCGGTCACGGAGGTATCGCCCTTGAGGTCCTTGTCCTCTTCGTGCATCATCGTGAATTCCCTTTCAATCCTTTGTCGCCGACCTAGTTTAGTATCGCAGTGTGAGAACGTCTCGCTAGACTTGTTGGAGATTAGAGACTAACGGAGGAAGGTCGCGGCGATGGTGCAGGTTTCAGTGATGGGTGCGGGCTCGTGGGGCACGACGCTCGCCAAGGTTTTTGCTGATGCGGGCAATCCTGTACGGCTGTGGTCGCGACGTGCGGAGCAGGCACAGCGTATTCAGATCAGCCGCGAAAACCACGACTACCTGCCTGGTCTGGGGCTGCCGCGCAACATCGAAGCCACCTCGGATGCAGAGGCCGCGCTGAAGGGCGCGGATGTGGTGGTGCTGGGCGTGCCCTCGCAGACTTTGCGTGACAACCTCAAGGTCTGGAAGGACTTCATCGGGCCGGAGACGATTCTGCTCAGCCTGGCCAAGGGTGTGGAGCGCGAGACACATCTGCGCATGAGTGAGGTCATCGCTGAGGTCACAGACCTGCCAGCAGAGCGTATTGCGGTGCTATCGGGCCCGAACCTCGCCCGTGAAGTTGCGATGGAGCAGCCAGCGGCAACGGTCATTGCTTGCGCCGATGAGAACAACGCCAAGATGATTCAGGCGGCAGTCGCCACTAATTACTTCCGCCCGTACACCAACACCGATGTCATCGGCTGCGAAATCGGCGGTGCCTGCAAGAACGTCATTGCGTTGGCCTGCGGTATGGCCTCTGGTCAGGGCTTGGGCGAGAACACGTTGGCAACCATCATCACCCGTGGGCTGGCGGAAATCACGCGTTTGGGCGACGCGGTTGGCGCAGAGGATAAGACTTTCGCGGGTCTGGCGGGCCTCGGTGACTTGGTGGCCACTTGTTCCTCACCACTGTCGCGTAACCGCACCTTCGGTGACCGTCTCGGCCGCGGTGACACGATGGAGCAGGCGCAGCACGCTACGCGTGGTCAGGTGGCTGAGGGCGTGATTTCTTCAATCTCGG
Source organism: Corynebacterium sp. 045007 (assembly GCF_040743205.1). Lineage (NCBI taxonomy): Bacteria > Bacillati > Actinomycetota > Actinomycetes > Mycobacteriales > Corynebacteriaceae > Corynebacterium > Corynebacterium sp. 045007. Next base: position 170,471 of record NZ_JBFLKW010000003.1, on the reverse strand, counting down.
TCCGTGACCTCGCTCGCCGCAATGGCGTGGAAATGCCAATTACTGAGGCCGTTTACGCTGTCTGCCACGAAGGCGCGAAGGTCGATGAGACAATTCGTAAGCTGATGGGGCGCAGCCGCAAGTCGGAATAACCAATAGTGCAGGGTCGGGGCTAAACTTAGTCACCATGACTTCGTCGAATAGCTCGTCTGCAGATCGCATTTCCGTCGCCGTCATCTACGGTGGCGCAAGCCCTGAGCACAGCGTCTCCTGTGTCTCGGCTGGCGCAATTATGGATCACCTGGATGAGGACCGCTTCCGAGTGGTTCCCATTGGTATTACCAAGGATGGTGTTTGGACCGTCGGCACGCGTGAGACGGATACGCTGCGCACGCAGGGGCGTACGATGCCGGAGGTCATCCCGGGCGAGGAAGTTGCGCTGAGCACCTCGCCGTCACGCCGCGGTGAATTCCGCTTCGTCACCGGTGATCGCGCCGGCGAGGTTTTCGACACCGTCGACGTCATCTTCCCTGTTCTCCACGGTCCGCACGGCGAGGATGGCACAATCCAGGGGCTCTTTGAGCTTTCCGGCATTGCTTACGTCGGCCCGGGCGTGCTTGCTTCCGCGGCGGGTATGGATAAGGAACGCACGAAGAATCTCCTGCAGGCAGCGGGGCTTCCTATCGGCAAGCAGGTCGTTTTGCACGTTGGCGAGTCGCTTTCCGACGAGGACAAGGAGACCCTTGGCCTGCCGGTGTTCGTCAAACCTGCCCGTGGCGGATCGTCGATTGGTATCTCCCGCGTCGATGATTGGGCGAATCTGGATGCGGCGGTAGAGCTGGCCCGAGAGCATGACTGGAAGGTCATCGTAGAGGCCGGTGTAGACGGTGCCGAGGTGGAGATTGGCGTGTTGCAGCGCGCTGACGGTAGCCTGCAGGTATCAGTTCCGTCCTTGCTGCGTGGCACAGAGGACTCCGACGAGGGCTTCTACGGTTTTGAAACCAAGTACTTGGATGACATCGTTTCGGCGCAGATTCCGGCTGAGCTGCCAGAGGATGTTTTGAAGGCGCTGGAGAAGGATGCTCGTCGGGCGTTCAGGGCACTGGGCTCTGATGGTCTGACTCGCGTGGACTTCTTTGTCACGGATAATGGCCCGATTATCAATGAGGTCAACACCATGCCGGGCTTCACCCCGATTTCGATGTACCCGCAGATGTTTGCGGCCTCAGGTGTTGCCTACGAGGAGCTGCTCAGCGCCCTGATTGAGCGGGCGCTGGTAGCTCGTCGATAAAAGCTGGTTCTTACTTCTCTTCGCTCGGCGAGATGTTCTCCAGGTTGTCAGCGATGACCGAGGAGAGCACCGGCATCAGAGAGCTGGCCTCCGGCATTGGCATTTCAACGGCGACGAAGCGTTCACGCCCCATGGCGTACCAGGTGGCGGAGGTACCGGAGGACAGCGTTGGTTCGTTGAACCAGACAATGTCACCAACCTGTGTTAGCTGCTGCGTGGTGGTGCTGTAGCCAGCCGGCTCGTCGACACCACAGCGCAGCACCACCGGATCGGCTGGGGTACCGCCCCAAATGACCATGTCCTTCGGCATGTCAGCCGGCATTTCCGCTGCGCTCAGACGGTGACGGTTGCCAAGCTCGCGGGGGAGGGCAGCCTCCAAGCCGCTGCAGCGCTTATCAGCTTCCGGAGCTGCCAGTTCTACCAGTGGGACGCCGCCGCGCTCCGGCTTGTTCTTGTACTCGGAGTCCGGGCGCAGCGCCTCGGCGAGGTCACTCAGGGCATCCTCCGCCTCTGCATTTCCTTCGGCGGTAATTGCAACAACCGGTTCGCGCCCGACGGTGAACCAAGTCGCCAAAGACTCGTCGGTGCTGTCGACAACCCGCAGCCACGAAATGCCCTTGACCTCTTCGGTCTTAGCCAGTTCGTTGTACTGGCTAGGTACGTTCGCGCCACAGCGCAGCGTGATGCGGTCTTGTTCCAAGTTTCGGTACACAGCGGCACCTTCTGGAGCTGGCTCTGCAATGTCGGCGCGAACCAGACCTGCGGCGCGATCTGGCAGTCGGTCGAGCAGTTCCGCACACTCGGGCGAGTCATTGGCGGGGAGCTCCGGGTTGGAAATCGCGACTGGCTTTGTCGCCTGATTATCCTGGTAAATCTTTGCGGCAAAAATGATGCCGAGGATAGAGATAATGGCGATAGCGAGTGCGATGCCCGCGCGTGTCCGGCTACCCTTGGACTGAACTGTTTCTCCCGATGGGGGTGCGTCTACCATGGGCCTGATTCTACGTTGTCCGGTACCAACTCCAATTGGTTGGGGGCAATACCGAGACGGGTTCCGCTATTAACGGTTAACCATCGACTATTAGGAATGTGACTCGACACTGTGACTGAATTGACCATTGGCGATATTGGCGAGTTTGGGGTCATTGAGGCCATCCGGGCTATCGCCCCGTCGGCACGCAATGGCGACGATGCCGCCGTCTTGACACAGACAACCCCCAACGCCCGTTTTGTCACTTCCACTGACATGTTGGTGGAAGGGCGCCATTTCCGCCTGGACTGGTCGACACCTCAGCAAGTTGGAGCTAAGGCCGCAGTACAGAATTTCGCCGATATCGAATCGATGGGTGCGCGTCCAACGGCCATGCTTTTCGCCATCTCAGCACCGTTGCATACTCCGGTGAGTGTGGTCACCGGTATCGCCGAGGGGTTGTGGCAAGAAGGCAAGCAATGTCCGGCGGAGCTCGTCGGTGGTGACATGGTCAGCGGAGATTCTCTGGTGATTTCCATCAGTGCGATGGGCGAACTCGGTGGGCTTGGGCGGCCGCTGCTGCGCTCAGCAGCACGCGCGGGGGATACGGTGATTGCGTCGGGACGCATCGGCTACTCTGCTGCGGGCCTTGCGCTGCTTCAGCACTGCGGAAGCCCGGCAAAGGTTCCAAGCGAGTTTGCGCAGCTGGTGGCAGCACACTGTACGCCCGAATTCGAATACCGCAGGGGTGCCACGGCGCGAGCTACAGGTGTGCGTTCACTGACGGACAATTCCGATGGACTGGTGGTGGATCTCCGCGCTATTGCGCAGGCCTCCAGGGTTACTTTGGAAGTTGACAGCAGTGCCATTGCGCCCGATGAGTTGCAGATTGCCGCTGGTGAATACCTGGGCATCGACCCGTGGGAGTGGGTGCTCACCGGCGGGGAGGACCACACACTGATCGGTTCGACGCCGGGGGAGCCTCCGACGGGGTTCCGCGCTATCGGCACGGTGTCGAAGGAAAAGTTCGATTCGGTGCTTATCGACGGCAAACCTCCTGCCCGCGATGCCGGTTGGGTTTCCTTTTAAGAGTTCGAAGAGGTTTTGAGAAGAAAGGCTGCATGACATGGATCCGTTGCCGGTCGAAGAAGGGTGGCAGAAGGCGCTGGAGCCAGTGGCCGATGACATCCACCGGATGGGGCAGTTCCTGCGCGAGGAGAACGCGGCCGGCTACGGTTACCTGCCCGCGGGCACCGATGTGCTGCGCGCCTTTACTTATCCATTCGATGAGGTCAAGGTGCTCATTATCGGTCAGGACCCGTACCCGACCCCGGGGCATGCGATGGGGCTTAGCTTCTCGGTCCAGCCGGATGTGAAGCCGGTACCGCGGTCGTTGGCGAATATTTTTAAGGAGTATTCCTCCGACCTGGGGCTCCCGACTCCCTCCAACGGTGACCTCACTCCGTGGAGTAGGCAGGGCGTAGCTCTGTTCAACCGTGTGTTGACCGTACGTCCGGGTGCTGCTGCCTCGCACCGCGGTAAGGGCTGGGAGGCAATCACGGAGCATGCCATCAAAGCATTGGTCGCCCGTGATCAGCCTCTCGTGGCCATTCTGTGGGGACGCGACGCGCAGAGTTTGCAGCGTTGGCTCCCCGGCGTGGACTGCATCTGTTCGCCGCACCCGTCACCGCTGTCGGCATCCCGTGGGTTCTTCGGGTCGCGTCCGTTCAGCCGGGCCAATGAGTCGCTGATTCGTCAGGGAGCTACCCCTATCGACTGGACGCTAGAATAGGAATTCATGTCTTTGCAGATTGGTTCTGCCGCCATTGTCGGCTGGGTTGCCCGGGGGATTGACGCGCTTCAATCCCGCCGCGATGAGATCAACAGTCTCAATGTCTTCCCAGTACCGGATTCCGATACTGGGTCGAATATGCTCGCGACGTTGAGTTCGGCCTATGAGGAAGCGCAAAAGGCTGACGCTTCCGATGTTCGCGCAGTCACCGCGGCCCTAGCTGCCGGTGCAGTGCGCGGTGCCCGCGGTAATTCGGGCACTGTGCTCTCGCAGGTTTTTCGCGCGGTGGCTGAGGCTGCCTCCGGTAGTGGCATTGGCGTTGAGTCGGTACAACACTCGCTAAAGCTAGCTGTGCAACATGTTTCCCAAGCGATTGCCAATCCGGTGGAGGGCACGATTCTGACAGTCCTGCGGCACGCCGCGATTGCCGCGGAGGAATTTGAGGGCGACTCGATTGAGGAGCTCGCCGACACGATCGCGGATGCCGCTCGCGATGCGCTGGCGAAAACCCCTAGCCAGCTCCCGGCACTGCAGCAGGCGGGCGTGGTCGACGCCGGCGGCGCGGGGTTGGTCATTCTGCTCGACGCGCTTGCCGACGAAGTCAGCGGCCGCGCAGCCGCACCGGTCGATTTGCATGTCGACGCGCCACACGTAGCCACCGTTGAGATGGAGGTCATGTACCTGATTTCCTTGGCGGATACCCAGGCGGCGGAAGCGCTGCGAGAGCGGTTGAACCCGCTGGGCAATTCGCTCATCATCGCAGGTGATGCTGGTAATGCGGAGACCGCGCAGTACATGGTGCACATCCACACAGTGGAGCCGGGCGCGGTTATCGAGGCAGCACTTGACTTCGGTCGTCCGGAACGCATCCGTATCGAGGTGCTCGATGAGCCGGCACCAACACCTGAGTCCACTCGCATCCTCATTGCGGTAGTGCCGGACGGTCCGCTGAATAATCTCATCACCTCCTCTGGGGCGATTGCTATCAGCCCGACCCCCGCTCCGACTCCCACATCCACTCCCACAGATCGAGCAGCCATCGCCGACCAGGAGTTCGCTGACAATGTGGTCACCAAGGCACTGACTGCCATGAGGGGCGCGGATGAGGTAATCCTGCTGCCAAATGGGCTGGTTAGCGACCAGGAATTGGCGGATATCGAATTCGCTGCTGCCGCGGCTAATCCGACTCTCGCGGTAGTGTCCACAGACTCCATTCCGGCTGGCCTTGCTGCCTTGGCCGTGCATTCGGCTGAGCTGCCGCTGGCGGTTGCTGCGTATGCGATGGGAGAGGCTGCCAATGGCACGCGAACGGCTGTAGTGGCTGCGGACGTCGATAAGCCCCTGACTGACGCGCTCACAGAGACCATCTCAGACCTGTTGGCTGGCGGCGGGGAACTAGTGACTCTGCTGCTCGGGCGCGGAGCTGAGGGCGTGGACATAGCGCAAGTGCGGGCGCGGCTGGACAAGCCTGTGGAAGTCGTAGCCTACGATGCGACCGGCATCGATGAGCCGGTGCAGATAGGAATCGAGTAGCGCGATGCTCGGATGGCTCGGCTCGGAATATGCGCGCACGCCCCTGAATATCGTGGTGGGGCCAAAGATTGCAAAGAAGCTGCATACGGCTTTTGGTGTGGAGACCGTCTCGGATGCACTGACGAATTTCCCGAAGCGCTACGTGGCGCAGGGTAAGAGCTTAGATGTGTCATTTTCCGACATTGGCGACACCATCACCACAGTCGTGGAGGTGCACAGCATTTCGCCAGCGCCCGCCTTCGCCGACCGACGCAAGCCACTGAAAATCTATGTCAGCGACGGCGTGCGCATTCTTCCGGCCGCGATTTTCGGTGCCGAATGGCTGCGCAATATGCTGCACCCCGGTGTGCGTCTGCTCATTGTTGGCACGCTCAGCGAGTTCCGCAATGAGCTACAGCTGAAAAATGTTGATTGCATGGTGCTTAAAGACGATGGTTCGGTAGGCGCAGCCACTGGCAAGCTGGCCACACTGACGAAGACAGCCAAGGGGATTGCGGAGATGCAGCGGCTGCTCACGCGCCCCTATCTGCCCATTTACCGTGGCCGCAAAGGAGTAGCGGGTATTCACCTGGCTCTGTACATGCAGCGCATCCTCGAATGGTTACCGCTGCAGCCAGACCCATTGCCCGCCACGCCGGAGGGACTTACCGATTTCGACTCCGCACTGCGTGGCGCACACTTTCCCTCCATCGCGGGCCCCGACATCGCGCTTGCCCGACTGAAGTACGACGAAGCGCTTGAGCTCCAGCTCGCCGTTGGTGCACGCAAGCGTACTCAAGCGAGCCTCACCGCTCCGGCCTGCATGGAAGTCGCCGGGGGACTTCGCGATGAGCTACGCCGGGGGTTGCCGTTTTCGCTTACCGACGGTCAGGTCGCTGTCGCAGCCGATATTGCGCACGATATGGCGAGGCCTAACCCAATGAACCGCCTGCTAGCAGGTGAAGTTGGCTCGGGTAAAACCGTGGTGGCCCTGCTGGGAATGCTGCAAGCAGTCGATGCCAGCAGGCAGTGCGCGATGCTGGCACCGACGGAAGTCCTGGCCCAACAGCACTACCGATCGCTGACAGCGATGCTGGAGCAAGCTGGAGTAGCAGTGACTGTACGACTGTTGACGGGTTCGATGTCGACGAAGGAGCGCCGGGCAACCCTGTTGGAGGCAGTCAACGGGGAGGCTGACATCGTCGTCGGCACGCATGCCCTGCTCAGCGAGGGCGTGGAGTTCTTCGATCTCGGGCTGGTGGTCGTCGATGAGCAGCACCGCTTTGGTGTGCGCCAGCGCGATCAGTTGCGCAGCAGGGGACGGGGTGGAATGACACCGCATCTGTTGGTGATGTCGGCAACCCCGATTCCGCGCACGGTAGCGATGACCATTTTTGGCGACCTCGCAGTTTCGCAGTTGACGGAATTGCCACGGGGACGTCAGGAGATCCAATCTTTTGTCGTACCGACGCTGGAAAAGCCGCGCTGGGAGGCACGAACCTGGGAGCGGATTGGGGAAGAAGTGGCCAAGGGCAACCGCGCCTTCATTGTCTGTCCCCGCATTACCCGCGACGAGGAACAGTTCCTCGACGAGTCCGTGGAGGCGGTGTTCGACCGAGCGAGGAAGAAACTTCCCGGTGTACGTATCAGTCAGTTGCACGGCAATATGGCACCGGAGGACAAAGACCGCGTGATGCAGGCCTTTGCCACAGGACAGCTGGATGTGCTGGTGTCCACCACAGTTATCGAAGTCGGCGTGGATGTACCAGAGGCCACGATCATGATGATTCGCCGCGCCGAGAGCTACGGTATCTCGCAGATTCACCAGCTGCGCGGTCGTGTCGGCCGTGGTGACCGTGGTGGCCTGTGCTTCCTGTGTACACACACGCATTCGCAGACACCAGAGCGCACCCGGCTGGACCGCATTGCCGCCACCACCGACGGCATTCAACTGGCGGAGTTGGACCTGGCCACGCGTAGTTTCGGCGATCTGCTCGGCGATGACCAATCGGGACTGGCAACAGGCCTCGGCCTGGTGGACCTCACCACCGACGGCGAGATCATCGAGCGCACCCGACACGATGCCACGGCTCTCCTCGACAGTGATGAAAGGCTTGTGGGGGAGCTCATATCCGATATCGATGAAGAGCAGTCGAACTACTTGGACCGCTCCTAGTAAGACCAAAGTAGACTGTTGGGCATGGTAGATGTCTGTGCACCTTTTGCAGGAGTAGTCCGCTGGGAGGTCGCCGAGAAAGACTCGGTGACGACCGGTCAGGTCATTGCGGTCGTGGAGGCCGTCAAGCTAGAAGCGCCGGTTTTAGCGCCCTGCCCGGGCACGGTCGCGGAGGTGGCGGCAGATCAATTTGTGGATGTCGAAGGCGGTCAGCTGCTGGCAAGAATCACGCCAGCAACTCACAGCGCCACGGCACAGCACAACGGCAACGAGAACACATCGCACGAAGGGAAGTAGATGACCCGCATTATTGCAGGTGAGGCACGCGGTCGTAGGCTAGTCGCGCCTAAGGGAGAGACCACTCGGCCAACTAGTGACCGCGCGAAGGAAGCCATCTTTTCCTCCTGGTCAACACGCTTTGGGCTAGAGGGAACTCGCGTTCTCGACCTGTTTGCTGGCTCGGGCGCGCTCGGTTTGGAAGCGGCTTCTCGCGGCGCGCGTTCCGTCGTGTTGGTGGAAAACGATCCGAACGCCATTGCCGCTATTGAAAAGAACATTCGCACCGTGGGGCATCCTGATGTGGCCGTGTCTCCGATGAAAGTGTCGTCGTACCTTGCGGGCGCGCCGGGCGAGCCTTTTGACCGCGTTATTGCGGATCCGCCCTATGAGCTGGCGGGGGAGGCCGTTACAGAGATGCTGGAGGCGCTGCGCAGTTTCCTCGCGCCGGGCGCGGTCGTGACTGTGGAGCGTCACCGCGATGACGAGGAGACGCGGTGGCCCGAGGGCTACGAGCAGCTCCAGCAGAAGCTGAAGCGCCGCATTCACGGTTTGGCGCGCTTCGACACCGCTATCTACAACGCTTAACGTTCTTCTTTACGCTTTACGACGGCCAAAGGTGGTTTGACCTCTATGACTCACGCATGCTGCCCCGGTTCCTACGATCCCATGACCTCTGGTCACCTCGATGTGATTGAGCGTGCCGCGCGCCAATTCGATCAGGTGACCGTGTTGGTTACCCACAACCCGAATAAGCAGGGCATGTTCAACGTCGAAGAGCGCATGGACCTCATTCGGCAGTGCACGCAGCACTTGGACAATGTGCAGGTGGACTCCTGGTCGAAGCTGTTGGTTGACTACACCTCCGCGCAGGGTATCACCTGCCTGGTCAAGGGGTTGCGCTCGGCGGCGGACTACGAGTACGAGGCGCCCATGGCGCAGATGAATCGGCGCATGACGGGCATTGAGACTCTCTTTGTGGAGGCTGATCCGAAGTACGGTCATGTGTCGTCGACACTGATGAAGGAAGTTGTTCGCTACGGCGGTTCGGTGGAAGGGCTAGTTCCCGAGCCTGTCTTGCACGCCCTGCAGCGCCGACTGAAGTAGCATGTAAGTCATGTTTCGCGTCTTCGAATCTCTTGATGAACTGGTCCAGATCCTAGAAGAGGCACACGGCGTGCCACTGTCGGCCAATTGTATGGTTCCGCGTCAGCGTGTTCTCGAGTTGCTCGATGAGCTGAGGGATGCTTTCCCGGCTGAGCTCGATGACGCGCAGGACGTCTTGGACCAGCGGGATGAGATTATCAACGATGCTGAAGCCCGGGCGAACAACACCATTTCGACTGCGGATGAAGAAGCCCATCGCATTGTCGACGAGGCCGAGGCCCGCGCTAACCACACCGTCGAGGATGCCAATGCCCACGCAGCTGGCACCGTCGCGGCCGCTGAGGACGACGCCCGTCGTCTCCGCGAGGATGCTCAGCACGAGTACGACAGCATTGTGGATCGTGCTTCTGCCGAGTCCGATCGCCTGATTCACGCTGGTAACGAATCCTACGAGCGTTCCGTTGCGGAAGGCCGCGAGGAGCAGGCTCGCCTGGTCGCTGAGTCGACGGTCGTCCGCGAGGCCAATGACGAGGCGAATCGTCTGCTTTCCGACGCACACGCGGATTCCTCTCGCCTCCGTGAAGAGTGTGACCGCTACGTCGATTCCAAGCTCGCCGAGTTTGAACAGACTCTCCAGGAGACCCTGCGTAATGTCGGTCGCAATCGCTCGGTACTGCGTTCGGGGGCCGGTGCCGTCGGCGGTGGTGCAGGGGCACAGAGCGCGCCGTCTTCCTTCTCCGAGGGGCAGGAACGCCGCCGGTACGAGCGTTAGCGCATCTTCGGGGTAGACTGAGGGCTATCATGACTGACTCATCCCCATTTGTTCTGGACGTTTCGACATGTCTGCAGGGCGGCATGCCCGAGCAGTTCCGCAAGGTAGGCGATAGCCCTGTCCGCGTTGGTGTCGAGATGATTGGCATCGCCGCTGGCGAGGAGGTTGTCGTTGACGGCATTGTCACGAACCTCGGCAGTGGTGTCATGGTTGACGCGACTGTGACTGCCAAGGCCACCGGCGAGTGTGTCCGCTGCCTAGCCCCGCTGAATCCGGAGCTCAGCTTCCACATTTCGGCTGTCTTTTCCAACAACGAGGACTTCATCACAGGCGACGATGCCGAGGAAGAAGACCTTGAGGACGAAGTTGGCCAGATCGTCGACAATACGGTGGATATCACTCAAGCCGTCATCGATGAGGCGGGCTTGAATCTGCCCTTCAATCCGACCTGTCTGGATTTCGATTCCAGCTGTGCTGAATCGGATTCGGAAGTGCCGGAGCCAGACGGCATCTCGGGTGAAGAGGAGCGCATTGATCCGCGTTGGGCTGGCCTGGCGGAAAAGTTTGGCTCGCTCGGCGACGAGAAGTAATCGACGACGACTTAGACGAAGACTTTAAAGGAGATATAACGGATGAGCCGCAAGCGTCGGCTAACCGGTGAGGCGGCTAGAAAGGCGGCTTTCGAGGCCGTCGATCACGCCCCGCTGCTGGAAAAACTCGGTGTTGAGCTACCAGAGGAGTCCCTGAAGCTCGCTTTGACCCACCGCAGTTTCGCGAATGAAAATGGCATGCTGACCAATAACGAGCGGCTAGAGTTCCTGGGCGACGCCGTGCTGGGCATGTGCGTTGCTGAAGAACTCTACCGTCGCTTCCCGGACCGCGCTGAGCAGGATATTTCCAAGATGCGTGCAGGTGTCGTGAACATGTACGCGCTGGCTGACCTGGCCCGCAGTATCGGGCTGGGAGAGCACATTCTCCTCGGCCGCGGTGAGAAGGCCACCGGTGGCGCGGATAAGCACTCGATTCTCGCTGACACCACCGAGGCGCTGCTGGGTGCTATTTACCTGCAGCATGGCTTCGAGGTTGCCCGCGAGACCGTGCTTCGCCTGTTCAACCAGATGATTGACGATGCCCCGACTGAGTCCCGCGGCCGTGACTGGAAGACGCTGCTGCAGGAACGCCTGGCGGCCAAGCAACTACCGGCTGCTGAGTACACCGTGCGCACCACCGGCCCCGACCATGACCTAACTTTCTACGTCGACGTGCTGGTTGACGGCGTGGTTAAGGGCAGCGGTACCGGCGCCACGAAGAAGGAAGCTGAAATGCACGCCGCGCATCAGGCGCATACCGCACTGGCCTAATGCCCGAGCTTCCTGAAGTCGAGTCCGTACGCCGCGGTCTCGACACTTACGTCGTCGGTGGCCGCATCGACGATTCCTTCGTCTACAACGCGCGTGCCGTGCGGCGCCAACCCGGTGGCGCCGCGGAGTTTATCGGTCGTACGCGCGGGCGGACGGTTGTCGCTACGGATCGTCGTGGCAAGTTCATGTGGCTCACGCTTGACGACGACTCCGCAATCGCCATCCACCTGGGCATGAGCGGCCAATTGCGCGTGGAAGCTCCGTACACTCCCGATACGCTGCCTGGCCGTCACACCCGAGCCGCTTTCGACATCGCCCTGCCGGACGGCGCTCGGCACCTAATCAACTTCAACGATCAGCGCACCTTTGGTTGGGTCTGGGCCTGTGAAATGGTCGAATCCCATGGACGCGTGGTTCCGGAACCCGCAGCCAAGATCGCGCCCGATCTATTGGAGCCCACCGTCGATGTGGTTGCACTTGCACACCGCATGATGAAGTCGCGTTCACCGATCAAGGCCGTATTGCTCAACCAGAACATTGTGTCGGGTATCGGCAACATCTATGCCGACGAAATGCTTTGGGCGGCGAAGGTCGATGGTCGCGTGCCGGCGTGTGACCTTTCGGTCCGTCGTTTAGCGAAACTTTTGCGCGAGGGGCAATCGGTACTCGAGCGGGCGCTAGCGGCCGGTGGCACGAGCTTCGATGCGTTATATGTGCATGTCAACGGCGAAAGTGGCTATTTTGAGCGGAGCTTGAACGCCTATGGACAAGCGGGGGAGCCGTGCCCGAGGTGTGGGCGCGAAATTGTCCGTCTGCCATTTGGGAATAGATCGAGTTATCTGTGTCCCACTTGTCAACGCTAGAATTTCCTTATGAGTTTCATGGAGCAAGCAACCGACTGGGTAAATGCTTGGAATGACAAGTACTGGCTGTTCATGATTGTTCTGCTAGTTGGTACAGGTTTGTACTTCTGTTGGCGGACCATCATGGTGCAGATCCGGTACATCCCGGAGATGTTCAGGGCCATCACTGAAAAGCCCTCTGATATCTCTGAAGGTGTCAAGGGCATCTCGGCCTTTAAGGCCTTTACAATTTCGGCGGCCTCACGCGTGGGTACCGGAAACGTCGCAGGTGTGGCGGTGGCGATCACCACCGGTGGCCCTGGCGCCGTGTTTTGGATGTGGCTGCTCGCCGCGATTGGTGGCGCAACCAGCTTCGTGGAGTCTACGCTGGCACAGCTGTACAAGGTGCGGGATAAGGACTCTTACCGAGGCGGCCCGGCCTACTACATCACCAAGGGGCTCGGGGAGAACTGGCGCTGGATGGCCTCGCTGTTCGTCATCGCTATCACGGTGACCTACGGTTTCGTGTTCAACGCGGTGCAGTCCAACTCGATTACGGCGGCTGTGGCGGAGTCGACCGGTCAAGACGCGCCGATCTTTAAGTTCGGTGTCGGCATTGTGCTGGCAATCTTGGCCGGCGTCATCATCTTCGGTGGTGTGCAGCGTATTTCGGCGGTGACGCAGATCGTCGTGCCGATTATGGCCGTCGCCTACATTATCCTCGGCCTGATTGTTTTGGCTCTCAACATCACCGAGGTGCCGAGCATGATCAAGCTGATTTTTGAGCACGCCTTCGGTATCCGCGAGATTGCCGGTGCCGCTGTCGGTACTGCCATGATGCAGGGTATTCGCCGCGGCCTGTTCTCCAACGAGGCTGGTATGGGTTCCACTCCGAATGCGGCGGCGACGGCGTCGGTGTCACACCCGGTCAAGCAGGGTCTCATCCAGACGATGGGTGTCTACTTCGACACCTGGGTCGTCTGTACCATCACCGCAGTGATCATCCTGCTGTCCGACCCTACTTTCGGCGGCGATGCAGAGGGCACCGCGCTGACTCAGGCCGCGCTGTCGGCGCAGGTGGGCACGTGGGCAATCCACGCGGTTACGGTCATCATCTTCTTCCTGGCGTTCTCCTCCCTGGTGGGTAACTACTACTACGCCGAAGCAAATATCCCATTCCTGTCTAAGAGCAAGGCTGTCCTGAATACCGTGCGCGTGCTGGTCATCCTGTGCGTTATTGGCGGAGCTGTCGGTTCCGTGCCGCTGGTCTGGTCGCTTGCGGACACCTTCTCCGCACTCATGGCCACCATCAATATCATCGCCATTCTGCCGCTGGGCGGCGTAGCTGTCGCCCTACTAAAGAATTACTCCGAGCAGAAGTCCAAGGGGCTCAATCCGGTATTCCACCGCGATGATCTGCCTAACGTCCGCGGCCACGACAAGATCGAGTGCTGGGACGGTTCCGACCCGATGACAGTGCGTGAGTCCGATGTTGTTTAACGACGTCCGCCTCACCGCGTGGGTACACGGTCGTGTTCAAGGTGTTGGTTTTCGCTGGTACACCCGCGCGACGGCTCTGGAGTTGGGGTTGGTCGGTTATGCCCAGAACTACCCGGATGGTCGGGTGTTAGTTGTTGCTGAAGGGCAACGGGCAGACTGTGAGAGTTTGCTCGCTTGGCTTGAGGGGCCGAATACTCCGGGCGATGTGACGGCAGTGGTGCCGTTATGGCAGGAACCGAAGGGTGCATTGAGCGCATTTGACCGTCGTTAAGCGGGTGCCAACTGCCTTCTCTCCCCCCATGTCGGTGTAGGAATCCGAAAAATTCGAATACGTTCTATCCCTCGCTCTGCGTCGTTGTTTTTACGCAGTTGGCGGGGGATTTTTTCGTGTCTCCAGGTAGTCAATTGGGGCGCTGAAGAGCTTCCGAATCGCCAAAAAATACGCAAGCGAGAAAAAGAATACGTAAATACGCAATGCGGGTGGTTTAAGTTAATAACTACCTACTGACAGACAGGGGAGGCACATATGACGCCTGAAGAAGTAATTGCACAGTCGGGAAACTCAGCGTGGATGCTGATTTCGGCTTCGTTGGTTTTGCTGATGACACCGGCGCTCGCGCTGTTCTATGGCGGCATGTCGCGACAGAAGTCGGTGCTCAACATGATGATGATGAGCTTTGGTGCTGTCGGCGTTGTCGGTGCCATTTACGTGCTGTGGGGCTGGTCGATGTCCTACGGATCGCAGTCGATCGGTGGTGTTTTTGCCAACCCATTCGAATTCTTCGGACTGCGTAACTCAATCACGGATGGCGACGGCAACTACATTGCGGGTGCAAATGGTTACCCGAACATCATCGACATCGGGTTCCAACTCACGTTCTGCTCTATCTCGGTGGCGCTGATTTCCGGCGCGCTGGCTGAACGTGTGAAGTTCTCCACCTGGTTGATCTTCGTCGGTTTCTGGACAACGCTGGTGTACTTCCCAATGGCCTTCATGGTCTGGGGCGGTGGCCTGCTGAGCCACTCTGCAGAGAGCCTTTCGGCAAAGCTGTTTGGGACCGCTGACGGTGAAGCATTGATCGCTCCAATTGACTTCGCTGGTGGTACGGTTGTGCACATTGCTGCTGGTACCGCCGCGTTGGTGCTGGCGATTATCGTCGGCAAGCGCAAGTCTATCGATGGCAGCCAGCATCGCCCGCACAATCTGCCACTCGTCATGCTGGGTGCTGCACTGCTGTGGTTCGGCTGGTTCGGCTTCAACGGCGGTTCGGCATTTGCGGCCGACGGTGTCGCTGGTCTGGCATGGCTGAATACGACGGTGGCAGCGTGCGTGGGGATGCTCGGCTGGATTTCACTCGAGCGTATTCGTGATGGACATCCCACCTCGCTGGGCGCCGCTTCGGGTGTCATCGCAGGGCTTGTGACTATTACTCCGGCCGCAGGAGATATGAACCCAGTGACCTCAATCATTCTGGGCTATATCGGCGGTGCGCTGGGTTGCTGGGGAGTGGGCTTAAAGTACAAATTCAACTTCGATGACACCCTGGATGTGGTTGGTCTGCATCTGGTTGCAGCTATGTGGGGAACGATTGGTGTTGGCCTGCTGGCTAATGATCGCGGACTGCTTACCGGCGGTGGCATCGACGGCCTGAAGTTGTTTGCCATCCAGGTCATTATTGCTGTCGTCGCAGCGGTGTTCTCAAGCGTGCTGACGTACATCATTGCCCGAGTCCTGAAGGCAACCGTCGGTTGGCGTATCCACGGCGAGCAGGAACATTCTGGTATTGACGTCGCTCAGCACGGTGAGTCGGCCTACACGTCGGCCAAGCAGGCGGCTGTGTAAACGGCGCCGTGTAAACAAGGCTGTGTAAATGAGTGAGTGCTTGGGGTAATTCAGCTCCAAACCGTAACTACGGGTAAGATATTGCCCCATGTATTTGAAATCGCTGACTCTGAAGGGCTTTAAATCCTTCGCTTCGGCGACGACGATGAAATTTGAGCCCGGCATCTGCGCAGTTGTCGGCCCGAACGGATCCGGAAAGTCGAATGTCGTCGATGCCCTCGCGTGGGTTATGGGTGAGCATTCCGCCAAGACCCTCCGTGGCGGCAAAATGGAAGATGTCATCTTTGCGGGTACCTCCGGGCGAAAGCCCTTGGGGCGCGCGGAGGTTACTCTTACCATCGACAATTCCGATGGGGCACTTCCCATTCAATATAAGGAAGTCTCTGTCACGCGTCGCATGTACCGCGACGGCGCAAGTGAGTACGAAATCAACGGTTCTCGCGTCCGCCTCATGGATGTCCAAGAGCTCCTCAGCGACACCGGTATTGGCCGCGAGATGCACATCATCGTCGGCCAGGGCCGGCTTTCGCAGATTCTGGAGTCGCGGCCAGAGGAGCGTCGTGCGTTTATCGAAGAAGCAGCGGGTGTGCTCAAGCACCGCCGCCGCAAGGAGAAAGCGCAGCGCAAACTCCAGTCGATGCAGGCTAACCTCGACCGTCTGCAGGATCTGACAGGTGAGCTTTCCCGTCAGCTCAAACCGCTGAAGCGTCAGGCTGAGGCCGCCTCTCGCGCCCAGACTGTGCAGGCGGACCTGCGCGACGCCAAGTTGCGCCTGGCCGCTGCGGATTTTGTGGATTTGCAGGACAGCCTCAATGACATTGCTGGTCAAGCCAAGCTCATTGAGGAAAAGGTGGAGGCCGCCACTGAGCGAGCCGAGATTGCCGCTGAGCGCACTGCAGAGCTTGAAGCGGAACTGGAAGACATCACTCCAGCAGCTGATGCTGCCCGAGATTTGTGGTTCCGTCTCTCCGCACTCGGTGAGCGTATTCAAGCGACGGCCCGCATCGCCGCCGATCGTGCGGCCGACCACTCCGTCGCGCCGTGGGTAGGCCCAGACCCGGACTTCCTGGAGCAGCGGGCCGACGACGCCGCGACCGAAGAAGCCATGCTTGCTGAGGCTGAGGCAGAGGCCCGCGAGAAACTGGAGGAAATTCGCGAAACGCTCTTCGACGCCGAGGAGACTTTCCGTGAAGCCGAAGCGGAGCACCTCGCGGCCGTTCGCGCAATCGCCGACCGTCGCGAAGGCGTGGTTCGTCTCATTTCCGCAGAAGAATCTCTGCGCACCCGCTTGGAAGCCGCCGAAGCCGAAGCTGCACGCCTTGCCGAGCAAACCAATGAGGCCGACGAACGCCGTGCCGATGCCACCGAAGCTGTGGAAAACGCCGCGCAGGAACTAGCCGAGGCCGAATTCGAAGGTCCCGAGCTGCAGAGTGCTTATGAACAGGCCAACCGGGAAGCAGAGCTGGCCTCTACACGGTTGAAAGAACTCCGCGCTGACGAGCGCGACCTCGAGCGCAGCGTCTCAGGTCTTTCCGCCCGCATCGAAGCTCTGGAGACCGCCCGCACCGCCGCTGCCAACGACGGCACCGCGTGGCTACGTGAAAAGCACGAGCTCGGCGTTCTCTCTGAAGTCATCGATGTCGACGCTGGCTGGGAAAAAGCGCTCACTGCCGCCCTCGGCGCGGCCGCCGAAGCACTGGTCAGCGAGGGCAGTGGAGATTCGCTTATCGACGAGCTGGTGGCCACGGGCAAGGGCAGTGCCGTTGTTATCAATTCTGCGGATGCATCCGACTCTTGGCGCTTGGACATCACTCTGCCCGCACAGGCATCCTGGCTGCTCGATCATGTGACAGTGCCCGCGGAGCTTTCGGGTTCGTTGACCTCTCTGCTCGTTGATGTCGTGGCCTGCGACGACGAGCACGTCGCCCGTGAGCTGGTGACCCAGGATACTCGACTGCGCGTTGTTGACCGCGATGGTGTGCTGCGTGGCTCTGGTTGGGTAGCTGGCGGTGCTGGTGGCACTGCATCAGGTGTGGAAATCGCCGCCGACATTGCTAAGACTCGCGAAGAACTAGCAGAAGCACAGGTGCGTTTGAGTGACCTCGGTGGTGTGCTCTCCGGTGCGCAGGCCGAAGAAGAGGACCGCCGCACGGACGCGGCGGCCGCCCGTGCTGCGTTGCGTGAACACCAGAGTCGTATGAAGGTCCTCACGGATGCCCGAACTCGGGCCACAGCGCAGCTGTCCGGCGTGGTGCATGATGCCGAACGCGCTGAGCAGCGCGGAGCCGAAGCCGCGGACCGAGTAACGAAGCTCCAGAAGGAGTTGGCGGAGGTCGCAGACCGCTTAGCTCGCGTTGACCGTGACCCCGAGGAGGGGGAACCGTCGACAAGCGAACGTGACCGTGCCTCGGAGGCGCTGACGGCTGTGCGCGCCATGGAAACAGAGGCGCGTCTGTCGCTGCGTACGGCAGAGGAGCGACTGTCGAGTGTACGAGGCAAGGCCGAGCGGCTCCGTCGCCAGGCTGCATCGGAGCGCGTAGCGAAGGCCCGCCATGAGCAGGCGCAGATGGCGAAGGTTGCCCAGCGCGAATTGGCAGAAGTTGTCGCGGAGCTGGCTGAGGACTTGCACGCGAAGGTCAACGTGTCGTTGGCGAGGGCAGAGGCCGATCGCGACGATGCCGAGGCGCAGAAGAAGACGGTGTCGCAGGCACTATCAGAGGCCCGGACGGAGGCGAATACGGCGCAACGTGAGCTGGCACAGCTAACGGATTCCGCGCACCAGGGCGACATCGCCCGTGCGCAGGCGCAGGTCCGCGTGACCGAGGCTGCAGAGCGCATCGTCGACCAGTTGGGGCTGTCTGTCGATGACCTGCTCGCGGACTTTGCTCCTGATGAGAACTTCGACCGCGCAGCCGTGACGAAGCAGCTCAAACAGGCGGAGAAGGATCTGCGTGTGCTCGGCCGCGTCAACCCGTTGGCGCTGGAGGAGTATAAGGCGATGGAGGAGCGCTACTCTTTCCTATCCACGCAGCTCGATGATGTCCTCAAGGCCCGCCAGGACCTCACCGATGTTGTCGAGGAAGTCGATGCCACGATCCTGCAGCTCTTCACAGACGCGTGGAACGATGTCGAGGCAGAATTCCCCGCGGTCTTTCAAACGCTTTTCCCGGGCGGCGACGGACGACTGGTTCTCACCGAGCCGGACAACCTGCTCACGACAGGTATCGAGGTTGAAGCCCGCCCGCCGGGCAAAAAGGTTAAGCGGCTGTCGTTGCTCTCCGGCGGCGAGAAGTCGCTGACGGCGCTGGCAATGCTCGTCGCTATTTTCCGCGCGCGCCCGAGTCCCTTTTACGTACTCGACGAGGTGGAAGCCGCGCTTGACGACGTTAACCTGCGTCGCCTTATTGCGCTGCTCGAGGAACTCCGCGCGACCAGTCAGCTGATTGTCATTACGCACCAGAAGCCAACAATGGACGTTGCGAATGTGCTCTACGGCGTGACCATGCGGGGCGATGGTGTGACTCGAGTAATCTCGCAGCGAATGTCACCGGCATCCGCAACTCCGTCGACAGGAGCGGAGTAAGCGCGGAGTAAGTGAGGAAGAGTCGTTGATACTGCATAATGAGAGTTATGACTCCAACTCAGTGGATACTCCTTGTCGTCGCGATTGTCGTTATTATCGCGCTGCTCTTTGTTGTGGGCTATGTCCGCAGGAAGAACCAGCGCATTTCCTTTGCGAAGGAAGATACTAAGGAACTCACCCAGCAGGAGAAGTCTGGAAATTACCAGGCCACTAGTGGTTTTAACTTCGCTCCGGCCGGTGGTGGGACTGATACCCGCGAGAAGCAGCCGGTTGAAAAACCGATGCCGAAACCGGCGGAAAAGCCGATTGAAAAGCAGGCCCCGGAGCCAGAGGAAAAGCAGGCTGATATACCTGCCGATCAGCCGGACGGTTCACTGCTGAAACCAGAAGGTCGACTGGTTATTCCGGATAACCCCACCGAAATGGAGGGGGATTATGACCGCGTAATGCGGGAAATCCCAATCGATTTGCCAACGGCCGGGGAAGAGGAATCAGAGCCCGAGCCGGAACCACAACCAGAGCCCGAAGCAGAGCCTGAGGTAGAGGTAGTTCCTGCTCCTGAACCGGAGCTGGAGCCGGAGCCGACTCCCGAACCAGAACCGACGCCAGAGCCGGAGCCGGAAGCTGCGCCGGAGCCGACGCCAGAGCCAGAAGCAGAACAGCAGATTGACTCCATCGACCCGGCTGAGGGACGTCTGGGCCGCCTGCGCGGTCGTCTGTCACGGTCGCAGAATGCAATTGGCCAGTCTGTGCTCGGCATCTTGGGCGCGGGTGACCTTGATGAGGACGCGTGGGAAGAGGTTGAAGACATCCTGGTTATGGCTGACCTCGGTGCGGCTGCGACGCAGCGTGTCGTCGATAAGCTGCGCGAGCGTATTGCCAGCCAGAAGGTGAGCACGGAAGAGCAAGTGCGCGCCCTGCTGCGTGAGGTGTTGATTGAGGAGTGCAAGCCTGAGATGGACCGCTCCATCCGCGCACTTCCGCACGAGGGCAAGCCCGCAGTGATTCTGGTAGTCGGTGTCAACGGCACAGGTAAGACCACGACGACGGGCAAGCTGGCTCGTGTACTGGTCGCCGGTGGCCACCGTGTTGTTCTCGGCGCAGCGGATACCTTCCGTGCTGCTGCAGCCGACCAGCTGGAGACCTGGGGGCGACGCGTTGGCGCGGAGACCGTTCGCGGCGCTGAAGGCGCCGATCCTGCTTCTATTGCATTTGAGGCAGTTGCTCACGGTATCGAGTCCGGCGCTGATGTGGTGCTCATCGACACCGCCGGCCGCCTGCACACCAAGGTCGGTCTGATGGACCAACTGGACAAGATTAAGCGCGTGGTGGAGAAGAAGGCTCAGGTTGACGAAGTCATCCTGGTTTTGGACGCGACGGTTGGCCAAAATGGTCTACTGCAAGCTCGTACGTTCCGGGATGTAGTAGACATCACCGGCGTTGCCCTGACCAAGCTGGACGGTACCGCGAAGGGCGGCATTGTATTCCAGGTGCAAAACGAGCTCGGTGTGCCGGTGAAGTTGGTTGGCCTTGGTGAAGGTGCTGACCACCTGGCGCCGTTTGAGCCGGAGAGCTTCGTAGACGCACTGCTCGGCGGCCGCAAATAGTAACTAACATCGATGAGTGAATTTTCCATCGATTGGTGAGTACAGCGTCGCCCGTTGCCCCCGGCAAAAATAAAGGCCTCGGAGCCACCGCGTAGATTTCTGTAGAGGATACGCGGGGCTCCGGGGCCTTTAATGTTGAGGTGCTAGGAATCTAGCGGAGAGTTGTGCTAGGAATCCTTAGAATTCTTGCGTGCGAGGCGGGTAGCTGCCACGCCACCGACCAAGAGTGCAAGAGCGGCACCGCCGAGGGCAGTCGCCTGAACACCAGTGACTGCTAGCCCAGTGTTCTTGGTCCCGGTTTTCTTACCGTCATTCTTAGGGTTGTCGGGCTTGTCGCCTGGTTTTTCCTCCCCGGGCTTCTCGTCGTCCCCAGGCTGTTCGTCGCCTGGGTTCTCGTCGTCGCCCGGAGTTTCGTCATCGGAGGTCGGACAGTAGCCGTAGACTCCGGTTGCCGGGTCAATCTTGCTCATATCACGCGGGGAACCGTCGGGGCACGTTGCGGTGTCGTCGACTCCCGGCGGAATTCCGTCATTTTCTGGGGCATCTTCATCAGGCTCCGGAGTTGGGCCGGAATCATCTGAAGTGCCACAAGCACCGTAAGCCCCGGTTGCCGGGTCAATCTTGCTCATGTCACGCGGGGAACCGTCGGGACAGGTCTGGGTGTCCTCAACGCCCGGTGGGATGCCATCGTTAGATGAACCTCCTGGATCCGGATTTGCAGCGTCATCTACACACTGGAAAGTACCGCCAACATTTTCAAAATGTTGACCGGCGGGGCATTCCGACGGGGCGGGGTCAGGAATCTGTGCGGTGGCAGCGCCAACGCCGATGAGCATGCCGGCTGAAGAGGCAGCGGCCACCATGGTCGAAGAGAGCTTCTTCATTTGGAGACCTCACAATGTCTATAGGAAAGCCCTGTAATCAACGGGCTTAAGGGGGGGGGAACACTGTTCACACTTTTGATTCTAATAACTAATTACAGTCTTTGGTGACGTGAGCTTGGGGAGGGGGTAAATCGAAATTGTTGACTCGTCCAAGTCCCAGTAAGGGAAAGCGGGAACTTATATTTACAACGCTGAGTGTGTACACCCGTTGTGGTTGGAGCATCTTTAGAACTCGTCACTGTTCACTCGGCGGGGAGGCTTTTCTGTCTTCGCTAGCGAAGCTTGGCATCTGATCGTGTCGGGGTGGCGAGAGGCGGGTGCGAGCGTAGAGGTTTGGTAAAAAATCGGTACCTGTGGGTTTTATGCTTCGAGCTCTAGACGTTATGACTTTTCGGAGGTGTGACGCACAAAAATGCTCCCGATGCTGAATTGGCATCAGGAGCATTTTATGTTTCGTTAGCGGGGTAGAACCCTAAGCTTCTTAGCGGTTCTTGCGGGCGATGCGGGTAGCGGCGACACCGCCGACCAGGAGAACCAGAGCGGCTCCACCCAGGGTGGTGGCGTCAACGCCAGTGGCTGCCAGGCCAGTGTTCTGAGTCGAAGAAGCCTTCTTGGACTCCGAGGTATTGTGCTCAGACTTCTTGGAGTCCGAAACCTTCTTTACATTCTCGGAAGAGGTCGTCTTCTTGGACTCGGAAGCCTTCTTCTCAGCCTTTTCCTTGGCCTTCTTCTCTTCCTTCGTGCACTTGTTTTCGTTCTTGCACTCAGCAGAGATCTTGATGTCAACGTTTACCTTGACATCCTTGCCGTCCTTACCCGGCTTACCCGGCTTTTCGTCGTCCTTGCCTGGCTTGTCAGCGTCCGGCTTGTCCGTGCCTGGTTTGTCAGTGTCCGGCTTCGCCTCGTCCTTGACGCAGACACCGAAGACGTTCGGGTTGCCTGGGACTGGCTTGCTCATGTCGAAGTGCTCGCCCTCCGGGCACTGCTTATCAGAAATGCCTGGGTTTCCCAGGTCGCCCGGCTGGGACTCATTGTCGCCCGGTGTTTCGGGCTTAGGAGCTTCCTGGTCCGCGACGCACTGGAAGGTTCCGCCGACGTTCTCAAAGTGCTGCCCGTCTGGGCACTTGTCCGGCATTGGGGCCGGAATTCCGTCAGTGGAATCCTGCTCAGGCTGGTCTGCGACGCACTGGAAGGTGCCTCCGACGTTTTCAAAGTGCTGGCCGGCGGGGCACTCGGTCGGCATTGAGTCCGGAATCTGTGCAGTAGCGGTGCCTGCGCTTGCAATCATGCTGGCGGAGAAGGCAGCGGCGGCGATAGCCGTGGTGAACTTCTTCATGAAAACCTCTCAAGGAGTCAAACGGTCAGAGACCAATGAATATGATTTCGCCGTTCATCCCTCATCGTGCACGGCGGAAAATAAAACCAGGCCAACTGCGGTTAACTAGGTTCATGATTAACCATAAACTGGTTGATATATGAATGGCATTGGAGGTAGTTATAGGAATAACATCAGGTGCGCAGTGGCGTGCTTTGACCTGCTGCAATGCCGCCGGTTTGCTATTTGGCTTACACCATTCCGGGGGAGGTTCTTACTAAGGGTGCCCTTAGCAAAAGCTAGCCACTGGCGTTATCTTTCTGTTACCTAGCTGGTGGTAGCTGGGTTGGATAAACGTTCTTTATGCAGTAGGGCATTCATATCTGGAGGCTCGTTTAATTGTCACGTTAAAATAACGAACAGTAATCTAACGTCCGTGAGAATAAAAGAGCTTCATCCTATTGCTATTTTTTACTTCCTATTGGTTACACCCGAATCGGGGCATTTAGGGTGGGTGGGCTGCAATCGTTGTCGATAGGCGAAGCTGTAGATATGTGCCAAATGGAGTATCCAGCGGGTACAGTAGAACAGTTAAGAAAAAACAAGGCAAAAGGGGAGCTGGAAACTTGTTTGAGTCTCTTTCCGATCGTTTGACGGGTGCCCTGCGGGGGCTGGGCGGGAAGGGCCGCCTGACTGAGGCGGATATTAACGCCACCGCCCGCGAGATTCGGCTGGCTCTTCTGGAAGCCGATGTCTCCCTCGAGGTTGTCCGTACCTTCATCAAGCGCATCAAGGAACGCGCTAACGAAATTATTGGCAGCCAGACTGTCAACCCGGCAAACCAGATTATTGAGGTCGTCAATGAGGAACTGATTAACATCCTCGGTGGCGAGACTCGACGGCTGAATATGTCGAAGCAGCCACCAACGGTTATCATGCTGGCCGGTCTGCAGGGCGCTGGTAAGACCACCTTGGCCGGTAAATTGGCCAGGTACCTCACGGATCAGGGGCACACTCCGGTCCTCGTCGCCTGTGACCTGCAGCGTCCGGGCGCGGTGCAGCAGCTGGAAATTGTCGCTGAGCGTGCAGGCGTGCCGTGCTTCGCACCGTTCCCGGGCACCAGCCTCGATTCCACCCATGAGATGGGCACCAGCGAGGACAACCCAGTTGACGCCGCGTTCCGTGGCCTCGCTTATGCTCGCCAGCATCGCCACGATGTGGTGATTATCGATACCGCAGGTCGCCTGGGTATCGATGAGGTTCTGATGAAGCAGGCCCGCGATATTCGCGATGCCATCAACCCGCATGAAGTTCTGTTTGTCATCGACTCCATGATTGGTCAGGACGCGGTAGAGACCGCCAAGGCCTTTCGAGACGGCGTTGACTTCACCGGCGTTGTACTGACCAAGCTCGATGGCGACGCGCGCGGTGGCGCTGCACTGTCTATCCGTGAGGTCACCGGTAAGCCGATTCTGTTCGCCTCCACGGGCGAGAAGTTGGAGGACTTTGACGTCTTCCACCCAGACCGTATGGCCAGCCGCATCCTGGGGATGGGTGACCTAAAGACGTTGGTTGAGGTCGCTTCCAAGGAAATCGATCATGAGCAGGCTGCCAAGTCCGCCCAGAAGATTGGTTCCGGTGAGCTGACTCTCGAGGACTTCCTCGAGCAGATGATGATGGTCCGCAAGATGGGCCCAATCGGCAACATCCTCAAGATGCTCCCCGGCGGCGCGGAAATGTCCAAGGCCGCGGAAATGGTCGACGAAAAGCAGCTTGACCGCATCGAGGCGATTATCCGCGGTATGACTCCGGAAGAGCGCGAGAATCCGAAGATTCTGAATGCTTCACGACGTCGTCGTATCGCCAACGGTTCCGGTGTGTCCGTTTCAGAGGTTAACCAGCTCATCGAGCGTTTCAATGAGGCGCGGAAGATGATGGCGCAGATGGCCGGCCGATTTGGTATGGGCGGTGGTCGCCCATCGAACCGCAAGGCCAAGCGTGGTCGAAAGGGCAAGGGCAAGAATAAGCGCAAGGGCGCTAACCGTGGTCCAACGCCGCCGAAGGCAATGCGCGGTGGCGGAATGCCCGGTATGCCTGGAATGCCAGGTATGCAGGGCATGCCGGGTATGCCTAGCATGGCTGAACTGCAGAAGCTGCAGAAGCAGATGGGTAATCAGCTGCCAGAAGGTATGGAGGACTTTGACCTCAACAATCTCGACTTCGGACAGGGCAAGAAGTAGCGGGGACTAGAAGTAGCTAGTCCCGCAGAGCCTTCTGAATCTGGCGGTCCATTTCAGGACTGAAAGTGGCCGCTAGTTCATCGGTGATGTGATTGCTGTCGCGGTAGACGTAGATATTGCCAATAACTTTACGGCAGGTGGTCGGACCGCAGAAGATGTCGGAGAAATCTAGACTGTGCCCGTTGGGGAAGTTCGCAAGAATCTCCTCAGCGGGATTTTCTGCATTTAGGGCAGTTTTGCGGTGGATAGTGCAGTCTTCTTCCGCTTCTTCGCATACGCTGGGGGAGAATTGGTCCAAGTCCTCCCGTAGCGCCCATGGGTTATCGCGGATGGCGAAGAAATCAATTCCGCGTTCTTGCAGAGCAGCGAAAAACGAAACGTAACCATCCGGTGTGTAGTCGCCGGGCTGCGGTGGGTCCGCCTGGAACAAGGGTCTGGTTGCAGTGGTGAAAACCATCTCTGGCTGAATCTCGTCAATTTTCTGCAGAGCCTCGAAAGTCCAGGCCACGCAGATATCGCCGACTCCGTGGATCGGTTCTAAGGTCGCTGGACAGCCTTGTCGGAGAAGAACCACCACTCGGTACCCGTTGTTTTTGCCGTAGGCATCAATCGGGGCAAACCAATGTTCCATGTGCGAGCCGCCGACGATGACAATCGATTCACTAGCATCTGCATCACCGTAGACACACGGCTGGGTCTCATCGCGCCAACGGCGATTCGGCGGGAAGTATCCGACGTCCTCACCGCCTGTCGCAAGGCAGCCATCGAGGGCAGGTTCCGGCCAAAGGTCCGTGATGAAATCGGTATTCGGCTTTGTGGCTGCCTTGGGGACCTCGTACCCGTCGGTAAGCGCGAGTGCACCTGGATAGACCTCTGGATCTAGGCTGGTGGCGGAGGCGCGATCGACGCGCACCTGTTGCACGTTGACAAGGCTGGACATGCCGACCAACGCAATGACGACAACAGTGCCGACTGCCGCTAGACGACGAGCCGGGCGACGATGCTTCATTGCGTGGATTGCATCGCCAACGACGGGCTGAGTCCGGGTCGGTCGGCGAGTCGATTGAG
This sequence comes from Corynebacterium sp. 045007, assembly GCF_040743205.1. NCBI lineage: Bacteria > Bacillati > Actinomycetota > Actinomycetes > Mycobacteriales > Corynebacteriaceae > Corynebacterium > Corynebacterium sp. 045007. The sequence continues at coordinate 144,353 of NZ_JBFLKW010000003.1, read as the reverse complement.
CCAGCGGCAGCTCGACATACTTGTTGGTGAGTTTGGCCAAAATAAAGGAAACGACGATCACTGTGGTGCCAAGTTTCAGCCCCGGAGTATCGCGGTTGAGGTAGTTTATGGCCAGGATGAGAAGAGGCCAGTGCCACAGGTAGAGCGCGTAGGCGCTCTGGCCTACTTCGCGCATTGGGCGGCTGGCCAGGAACTTGGAGATCCAGCCCGCCTCAGGGCCGGCGATAATAATCAGCGCAGCACCACCGAGGGGCCATAGGGTCCAAGGGCCTGGGAACTGCGCGGCGCCGTCGAAGATGAAACCGGTGGAGACTACCAGTGCGAGGCCGATGCTGGCTAACAGCACTCGAAGAGGCTTGGGCATGGGGATGGAGCCCCGGACAAGAATCAGTCCGAGTAGTGCGCCGAGGCAGAGCTCCCAGAGGCGGCTGACAGTGGAGTAGTAGTTCCAGCCCTGGTTTTCGGAGTGCATATAGAAGGCATAGGCAAGCGAGCCGAGAGTGATAACTGCCAGCAAAGGGGTGAGGATTCGGCGGAGTTTACCGCCGGTAGCGTCGGTGCGCTTCGCCTCCACCGGTGAGGTGACCGCGCCGACAATCTGGGGTGAGCGCGTCATCCAGGCGAGTAGGGAGATGAGCAAAATGGAGCCGAGATAAAACTGGCCCTGCACCGACATTGACCACAGGTGCTGCAGTGGGGAAGTTTCGCTCTCTGCGGCAGCGTAGTCCGAGCCCTGGAGTGCCAGTTCATAATTTTGGTAGTAGAGCAGGCTGGCGCGGAGTTGCTGGGCAATGTCGATGGTGCGAAGCGATGGAATGAAGTAAATGACAAACAGGGTTGTCGCGAAGAGGGCCAGCACCAGTGTCGGGATTAGGCGACGCAGCGTGCGCCAGATACTCCACCACGGATTGATGGACTGCCTGGGGTTGATGGCATTGCGGTACTGCGCGCCGAAGAAGAAAAACCCGGAGAGCAAGAGGAATACGTCCACACCACCGGAAACGCGGCCGACGTAAACGTGGAAAAGGACTACGAGGGCAATCGAAATGCCCCGTAGTCCGTCCAAGTCATACCTATATTGGGTGCCGGTGGTTTTCATAGAATGTTACGTTACCGCACTGTCAACGACGTTCAGCATTAGTGGGTATGCAGCGTTTCGAGTGCGCAGTTTTGTTAATTTCCAAAAACTGCTGGTAACATACCTCGAGTTGTCTCAATGAGAATCCTCAGCTGAGGCACGACTGCGAATTCATCGGATCCGGCCACGGCCGCCCGGTGGTCACGCGCAGTGTAAATATCCCAAGGGCAAAACCGGTCCGAGGCACTTCGTTAGTAATTACTCGTGAGCTCGGATGCATAAGTATTGTCCAGTGACATAGAAGAAAGAGGAACTCCTCATGGCAGTCAAGATTAAGCTGCAGCGCCTGGGTAAGATTCGTACTGCTCAGTACCGCGTCGTCGTTGCTGATGCTCGTACCCGTCGCAACGGTGCGGTCATTGAGAACCTGGGCATCTACCAGCCGAAGGAAGAGCCGTCGATCATCAAGATTGACTCCGAGCGCGTTCAGTACTGGCTGGGCGTCGGTGCACAGCCGACCGAGCCGGTTCTGGCTCTGCTGAAGGTCACCGGCGACTGGCAGAAGTTCAAGGGCCTCGAGGGTGCAGAGGGCACTCTGAAGGTTGCTGAGCCGAAGCCGACCAAGCTCGAGCTGTTCAACAAGGCTCTGGAAGAGGCCAACAATGGCCCGTCCGCTGAGGCCATCACCGCTAAGCGCCGCGAGGCCAAGGAAGCAGCTAAGGCTGCTAAGGAAGCTGAGGAGGCCGCAAAGGCTGCCGAGGCTGAGGCTGCTGAGTCCGAGGCTTCCGAGGACGCCGAGTAATAAGGACGCTGAGTACGCCGCTTAGCTAATCCGGGCGCTACCTTATACTTCAAGACGAAGTGTTGGGTGGCGCCTTTTTGCTTTACGCGGGGTGTTTTACAGAGCCTTTATAAGAGAGGGAGTGTGCGCGTGTCGGTAGCTGACATGGTGCTTATTGGCCGAGTGATCAAGCCCCACGGTGTGCGCGGGGAAGTCGTCGTCGATGCGACAACGGATGACCCGGAAGGGCGTTTCGCAGTCGGGACCACGCTGTTGGGTGTACAGGCCGGCCGTGAGGAACAGCTGACTGTGAAAACGGCACGCCCGCACCAGGGGCGTTTGCTGGTTCGCTTCGAGGAGATTCCGGGCCGCAATGAGGCCGAGCGCCATCGGGGCATGAAGTTTTATGCCGAGCCCGTCTTCGAAGACGAGGACTTTTATGACTTTGAACTTGAAGGCCTGCGCGTAGTCCATAACGGCACCGATATAGGCGAGGTCACTTCTATCGTCCGCGCGCCCGCTCATCGTCTCCTTGAAGTCACGCTTGACGACGGGGCCCGGGAGGTACTCATCCCTCTGGTAGAGGACATCGTTCCGGAAGTTGACCTTGAGAATTCTACTGTCACCATCACCCCGCCGGAAGGACTGTTGGAGCTGTGAGCTTACGTCTCGATGTAGTCACAATCTTCCCGGAGTACCTCGAGCCACTGCGTCATGCGCTGCTGGGCAAGGCAATTGAGCAGGGCATTTTGAGTGTCGGCGTACACAACCTGCGCGACTGGGCGCCAGGTGTACACCAGGCTGTGGATGACTCGCCCTACGGCGGTGGCCCCGGCATGGTTATGAAGCCGGATGTCTGGGGTCCCGCCCTCGACGAGGTAGCGGCGCTGAAAGCGGAGCAGTCGCTCACGTCCGCGGTGCCACATTTGGACAATGTCCGCCATGATCAGAAATTGGGTTTGGCCGAGGAATCTTCCTATGCTGCAGCGGAAGTGCCGTCGTTAAGCGAAGAAGATTCAGCGAAGCCCCTGCTGATCGTCCCGACCCCGGCGGGCGAGCCGTTTACGCAGCAGATGGCGCAGGAGTTCTCACACGAGGAGCACATTGTGTTCGCGTGCGGGCGCTACGAGGGCATTGACCAGCGAGTTATTGATGATGCCGCTAATCGTTACCGCGTGCGTGAGGTATCTATTGGGGACTATGTGCTGATCGGCGGGGAAGTGGCGGTGCTGGTGATTGCGGAGTCCGTCGTGCGGTTGATCCCGGGTGTGTTGGGCAATCGCAAAAGCCACGAGGAGGACTCTTTCTCTGACGGTCTGCTCGAAGGGCCGTCCTACACCAAGCCGCGCGAGTGGCGTGGACTGGCAGTGCCGGACGTTCTCCTCAGCGGCAATCACGCGCTGGTGGACCGTTGGCGGCGCGACCAGTCACTCATCCGCACGGCCGAACGTCGTCCCGATTTGCTTGCCGACGTCGACCTCAGCGCCCGTGACCGGGAAATAATCCAAGGAGTCATTGGGGAAGTAACCGAGGAGAACTGCTAGTGGCACGTGTTCGAATTGCGCGACCCCGGCATGTCATTGGTTGGTTAGCTGTCCTAGGTGCACTGGCGTGGTTCACTCAGACGCAGCTGGCGGGGAGCGTGGATCAGTCGTTTGCGGGCTGGGTCAGTGACCTGCATGGGGCGCGGGATGGCCGCGTCGATAGTTTGATGCTGGCTTTGAGCGAGATTATCCGGCCGATTTACATCGCGCCGGTCACGCTTGTTGCTGCGGCACTCCTGTGGTTCCGCTTCCGTGCGTGGGCGTTGCTACTGCCGGCGTCATTCGGTTCGTCGATTGCGGTGACTTATGCCATGAAGTGGTTTTTGGACCGCGACCGACCGGGTGAGGAGTTCTCGCTGGTCAACCTACATGACGCGGCGTTTCCTTCTGCACATGTGGCAGCGGTTACTTCCAGCGGTATGGCCGCGATGCAGCTTGCCATCCCCGTATTGCGCCGCACAGCCCGCAAGCTGCTCGACCTGGCCATCATCGCGCTTATCGGCGCTGTGGCACTGTCGCGCGTGTGGGTCGGGGCGCACTGGCTTACCGATGTTATCGGCGGCCTCATCGCCGGAGTTATCGGCTTAGCAGTTGCGCTGCTAGTTCTTAGGAGATGGCCACGAGCACGGCGCTACGCGCTGCCTTAGTCTCCTCGTAGAAGGCCACGAGTTCGCGGTACCGCTGTGTCGCAGTGGCTTCGTCGATAAGCGAACCATTGTCCGTGATGCGGGCGGCAAGATCGATGCTTGCCAGCGTCTGGTGCACGTCGCCGACGCGATCGGCGCGGATGACTGCAGACAGCGGCTTGCGGCAGACGCGGTCGGCGCCGAGGATGGCCTCCGCCAGCGGGTCGCCGAGTGCTTGGCCGTCGATGGGATTGCCGGTCAACGTGCGCAGCAGGGACTCCCAGTCCGTGTCGATGTCCAGGGCGTCTTCGTCCGGAACGTCGACGAAGTGCTGCAGGATAATCTTCTCCGCGCCGTCGTTAACAAGCCCCGCCGTGCCGCCGTCGCTGGTTGCCGCAGGTGCTGCGACCTCAACTAACCGCGCTGCCTCCTCGTCGGAGATGCGCAGGTATTCGGCACAGAGTTTCTGCTTCATGGGGCTCCTTTTCCGGTGTTTACTGCGAGCCTTCTGTGGGGCGTTCGCCAATTGGTACTTCCACGATAGTAAAGTTGCCCGGGTGATTTCATCAGTAATTGCCCGAGAACTCGCCGCCACTGGTGCGGACGTTGCCGAAAGTGCCGTCGCCGCCGCTATCAAGCTTCTCGACGAAGGCAACACCGTGCCTTTCATCGCCCGCTATCGCAAGGAAGTAACCGGCGGACTCGATGACACACAGCTGCGTTTCATCGAGGAACGCGTCGTCTACCTGCGCGAACTAGAAGAGCGCAAGCAAACGATTCTCGCCGCTATCGAAGAGCAGGGAAAGCTTAACGACGATCTCAAGGCCGCCATCCTCGCCTGCGATACCAAGGCACGGCTGGAGGATCTCTACCTGCCGTACAAGAAGAAGCGCAAGACCAAGGCCGATATTGCGCGTGAGGCCGGGTACGAACCGCTGGTGGAGGAGCTACTGGCCGACCCCGCCGCGGACCCCGAGACTCTAGCCACTAAGTACGGCGAGGCAGCTGGCAAGGATGCGAAGGACGCTCTGACCGGTGCCCGTGCCATTTTGGTCGATCGCTTCGCTACCGATGCTGATTTGGTTGGCTCTGTCCGTGAGCAGGTGTGGTCCTCCGGTTCCGCCGCCGCTGCCGTGGTGGAGGGCAAGGAGACTGCGGGTGCGAAGTACCGTGACTACTTCGAGCACAACGAACCTCTGGACACCATGCCTAGCCACCGTGTACTGGCCGTGCTTCGCGGTGAGGCCGAGGGCATCCTGACTCTTAACATCGATGCGGGTGAGGATGAGACCTACGAACACATGATTCGTGAGGCCTTTGAGCTTCCCGACGGCGGTGCCTCCAAGTGGATTGACCAGGCCGTTCGTTTCGGTTGGCGCACCAAGTTGGAGGTGTCCGCTGCCCTCGATGCCCGCACTCGACTGAAGGAGCGTGCCGAGGCCGAAGCCGTGGATGTCTTCGCCCGTAACCTGCGTGACCTGCTGCTGGCCGCACCGGCTGGCCAGCGCGCCACTCTCGGCCTGGACCCGGGATACCGCAATGGTGTTAAGTGCGCCGTTGTCGACTCCACTGGCAAGGTGCTCGACACTGCCATCGTCTACCCGCACCAGCCGCGCAATGACTGGTCCGGCGCCAAGGAGCAACTGGCCACTCTCTGCGCCACGCACCGCGTGGAGCTCATGGCCATCGGCAACGGCACCGCTTCCCGCGAGACCGAAACCCTGGTCCGCGAAATCGCTGACCTGATAGCTCAGGCCGGTGGCAAGAAGCCGACCCCTGTGGTGGTTTCTGAGGCCGGTGCTTCCGTCTACTCCGCATCGTCCCTGGCAGCAGCTGAGTTCCCGGACATGGATGTATCTCTCCGCGGTGCCGTATCGATTGCCCGCCGCCTGCAGGACCCGCTTGCTGAACTCGTCAAAATCGATCCGAAGTCCATCGGTGTCGGCCAGTACCAGCACGACGTTTCCCAGACCAAGCTCGAGCACTCTCTCGATGCCGTGGTTGAGGATGCCGTCAACGCTGTCGGCGTCGAGGTCAACACCGCCTCCGCGCCGCTGCTCGGTCGCGTTGCTGGCGTGTCCTCGACTGTTGCGGACAACATCGTCGCTTACCGAGACGAAAACGGCGCTTTCACCTCCCGCAAGGAGCTGCTGAAGGTTCCGCGTCTTGGCCCGAAGGCCTTCGAGCAGTGCGCCGGCTTCCTGCGCATCCACGGCGCTAACAACCCGCTGGATGCCTCCGCCGTGCACCCGGAGTCCTACCGCGTCGTCGATGCCATCGCCGCGTCGACCGGCGTTAGTGTCCAGGAGCTCATCGGCAACTCCCGCGTCTTGTCCAAGGTGCGTGCTGCAGACTTCGTCGACGAGTCCGCCGGCATCGGCCTGCCCACCGTCCAGGACATCTTAACCGAGCTGGACAAGCCCGGCCGCGATCCGCGTCCCGAGTTCGTCACCGCCACCTTCAAGGAAGGCGTGGAGAAGGTCTCCGATCTTCAGCCCGGCATGATTCTCGAGGGCACCGTCACCAACGTCGCGGCCTTCGGTGCCTTCGTCGATGTCGGAGTCCACCAGGACGGCCTCGTCCACGTCTCCAACATGGCCCGCGGTTTCGTCTCCGACCCGCACGAGGTCGTCCGCTCGGGCGAGGTGGTCAAGGTGAAGGTTCTCGACGTTGACGTCGAACGCAACCGCATCGGTCTATCGCTCAGGCTTGACGACGACGCCTCGGATGCCAAGCCAAAGTGTGACGGCGGTCGCGGAGAAGGCCGTGGAGGCGGCCGAAAGCGTGGTTCCCAGAATAAGAAGCGCGGTGGAGCCAACCGTGGTGGAGGCGGCGGTTCCATGGCTGACGCGCTGCGCAGGGCAGGCTTTTAGCGCTTGATCTTTTAGCGCTTGATCTGTTAGCGCATAGCCTATTGGCGCATAGCGTCGATGCGGCTGTTGATCTCACCCGCGACAGCCGCAGCCATTCCATCCGGTACGACGATGGTGTAATCGGACCCCGAGGTCTCAATCTTGACTGCCTCGCCTGACCGTGCCGCCACGGTGATGCGGCCATCATTGCCAAGTCGAAGCCCAATACCGCCACCGTCGGCCCAGTTATAAGTGGCCGGCTTCGCATATTTGATGGTTCGAAGCTCAATGGGGTGTTTCATCTTCAGCGGTCCACAGCCGTTAAAAACGGTAATGGAATCTGTCTTCGGGTCCGTGTCTAGTGTCATGCCGGTTTCATATGCGATGAGGAATAGCGGCGTGCACAGCAGAAAAACAATGCCGAGGCTTGGCAGGAACACTGCGAGCGCTACAGACACCACGCACCAGACTGCGAGGGTGACCTTGACCCCCTTAGAGATGGTCACACTGACATCGATGGGAGTCGGGGCTCCTTCTCGATGGGGCAACTGTGGCGATGTCGGCTCGGTGACCGTGGCGTCGGTAAGCGAGGAGTAGTCCTTGAGGCGGCGCGTCACGAGCAGGGCCGCTACTAGGCCGATGATGACGCCGGCTATTGCATAGATCCAGCCGATTCGGGCGGTCGTAGGGTCCGTCGTGCCGATCTGCGGGATGATAATCGCGAATTCAATGCCGATTAAGAAGCCGCAGAGGGCGAGGTTGGTTATTGCAATTGGCTTCCGTACAACAAGCGGCGTACTGGTCTTGGCGCCGAGCCAACCGATCTGTGCACATGCGATGACGATGATGGCCATAATCAATGTGCTTTGAATTGGCGGCATGAAACCGTTGGGAGTGCCGCTACCGCTCCAATGCGTTGCTAACTGCTCCGGTAGTCGGTCGGAAATGGCAATTACCCACAGAAGCTGTGCAATCGCCAGAACGCACGGGGCGATGATTGTTCCTCGAACAATCCAGGGGTCAAAGCGTGGAATCTGCTGCATGGAGACAATCTAGCAGTTGGGGGGGGCTTTGTAGCAACGGTCGGCAGCGGTCGTTATTGGAGTGCTGTATCAGCGTGACGTTGTAGCGAGCGGTTGTAGCGTGCCGTCTTAGTGTGCGCGGAGTTTCGCCAGAAGATGCACCTCGTGACATTTGATAACACGCTCAACAATTCACTCGAATGTACAAGCGAAAAAGTTTTATTAAAGGGGTTGCGCAATCGAATGGGTGTGCTAAAATGGAGGCATCAAGAACAAAGTACTTGAGCTTCTCTTCTTGGCGTTGGGCTAGTGGTATTCACTGGTTATCGACACTGAGCGGGGTTGGGGCTTTGGGGGAACAATGTCTGAAAAAGATAGTCCGGCCAAACAACCGTCTGATGTTTACCAAGCGGCTCTGCTGCCTGAAGCGCCGCAGTTTTTCCACGAGTCATCCACGAACCAGTTGGCGGTGGCGGGTATCCAACGCAATCGCCTGGAACTGGGTATAGCTTGCGGTTGCACGCCGAAGTCGCTTGAGATTGATGTGGATGCATACATTGCTGAAATCGCACCCGAGTTGGGTATTTCCCGCGGTAAGGCGCTCGAGTATGTAGAGGTCGGCATTCAGTTAGCGCGTATGCCCCGGCTGGGTGCCTTTATTAAAGCTCGAGCTCATTTGCCCTTTGCGCATCTGATCACCATTGCTCGCGCGACAGCGCCGCTCCACGATCCAGAGGTGCGTGCAGCTGTTGAAGAAGAAATTGCCCGCTTTGTCATTCCCCGAAAGCATGGCGAGGCACTCCGGGGAGTTCGCAGCCTACATAAATTCCTGCAACGGGTTATCGAAGAAATTGAACCTCAGCTTCGCCCCAAAAACCTTCCGGGTGATGTCGATCCGCTGCTTCCTGCAGGAGAACGCGAAATAGTAGGAGAGAGTATCGGTTTTGAAGAGAGCGACAACTTCGCGGAAGTTTTTATGGAGCTGGAAAAGACCCGCGCTCTCGAATTCAAAACCACCCTCGAGTCCATCTCCAGCTCAGCTGGCTGCACTCGAGTCGAAGCTTTGACACACCTCATCCGCGGCACCGCCGAGGCAAAAATCGTACTCAACCTATACTGTCCTGCCACAGAGGAGCGTCCCCGCACCGCCTGGCTTGGCGGCGTTGGCTGGATCTCGCAGTTAGCTACGCAGGCGTGGATTGATAAGGTCACGCATATTCGTATGCTTGCCGACGAAACCGCGGAGGGCTACGCCCCAACCGAAAGTCAGAGGGCCTTCGTTAAAGGTCGGGACGGAACGTGTCGCTTTCCGGGGTGTGATGTACCCGCGGAGCTCTGCGACATTGACCATATTGAGCCGTACGACAAAGAGCACCCAGAGGAGGGCGGGGCAACAGAAACGCCGAACCTCCACTGCCTCTGCCGCCGGCACCACAACATGAAAACAGCTGGTCTGTGGAATGTTGCACGTGATCGGGATGGGGTGGAACTGTGGACGTCGTCAAGCACGGGCAAAAAGGCGGTGAGCCTGGAAGACGGGCCGCTTGCCGGGCACGGGCGCTACACTTTCGACAAACGGGGACTGCGGATGACGCAGGCGCTGGCAGAATATAACGAGTATCGCCAGGAGCTGATAGAGCAATCACGGAAGCTGGTCGAGGAAGCGCGCAGGGGAGAAGACACCGATACTCCCAACCCGCAAGACCCCCAAGACTCGGAAGCTCCCCAAGACCCGCAAGACCCGCCGAACATGGAAGAGTTTGGTTTCTGACCAGGGGGTGTGTAATAATTTCCAGGTTGTCTTTATAGGCAGCTTTACCTGTTTCGGGCATGAACCGGCCGAGCGTCCCTCTGTGGGAAAGCGCCGCCAGGGTCCTCTGTCTATGCAAAAAGTAAAGGAATAAGTTTCCATGAACATTCTTGACAAGGTTGATGCAGCATACCTGCGCGACGACATTCCGGAGTTCCGCGCTGGTGACACCGTCGAGGTCGACGTAAAGATTGTCGAGGGTAAGACCGAGCGTATTCAGGTCTTCAAGGGCGTCGTTATCCGTCGTCAGGGCGGCGGCGTCCGCGAGACCTTCACCGTCCGCAAGGTATCCTTCGGTATCGCTGTTGAGCGTACCTTCCCGGTGCACTCCCCGAACATCGACGAGATTCGCGTTGTCTTCAAGGGCGACGTTCGCCGTGCGAAGCTGTACTACCTGCGCAACCTGCGCGGTAAGGCTGCACGCATCAAGGAGCGCCGCTAGTTTTTTGGCGCAAAATAATCCCCATCGAGTGTTGAGCTCGGTGGGGATTTTTCTATCGCGTATAGTCTCTTCCCATGACCGACGACGATTCTCGCGAACAGACTGACGGCCAAAAAGAAGACCGTACTGAAGGCTTGAAAGGCTTCCGGAAACTTGACGAGGAGCCTGAAAAGCACACTCCGTGGTACATCGAGATTCCAATCATTATCGTGATTGCCCTGCTCATCAGTGCTGGTGTGCAGTCCTTTATCGGCCGTGTCTACGTGATTCCATCCGAGTCGATGCAGCCGACGCTCAATGGATGTGTCGGGTGCACCGGTGACCGCATTTGGGTGGATAAGGTTTCCTACCAGTTCTCAGATCCCAAGCCCGGCGATGTTGTCGTCTTTAATGGCCCGGAGTCCTGGAATAGTAACTACGTGTCACAGCGTTCTACTAACCCGGTGGCGAACTCGCTGCAGACGGTTGGTTCCTGGATTGGCCTTGTCGCCCCGGATGAAAATGCGTTGGTCAAGCGTGTGATTGCCACGGGTGGGCAGACTGTGCAGTGTCGCCCAGGAGATCCCGGCATCATGGTTGACGGCAAGATGACAGACCAGGATTTCATTAAAACTCCGGCAGACAAGCCGGTGGTGGATAATCTTGGCTCAGAGCAGTGTGGTGGCCCGTACTTCGGGCCGGTAACAGTGCCGGAGGGGCATCTGTGGGTCATGGGTGATAACCGCACCAACTCTGCGGACTCTCGCTATCACATGGGCGACGAGCTGCAGGGTACTGTGCCGCTGGATAACGTCGTCGGCAAGGTGCAGGCAATCATCCTGCCGTTTAACCGCATCGGTGGCGTCGATGATCCGGACATCCAGCACAACTAGTCAGCACAGTCTGCTCACGCCGCCGGCGCCGAAACTGCGGAGGCTGAAGCAGTCGCGCACGATAGAGGTCGCTCTGGCAAAGCGCGGCTTTGGACCTGTAGCCGGGGTCGACGAGGCTGGTCGCGGCGCCTGTGCAGGCCCGATAGTTATCGCCGCCTGCTGCCTTCCAGAACGCCCTATCGCAGAGCTGGATAAGCTCACCGATTCTAAAAAGCTCACGCCGGCCGCACGTGAACGGCTCTTTCCGCTCATCCAACGCTTCGCCACCTCTTTTTGCGTGACGACGATTCCCGCGTCCTACATCGACCAATTCGGCATTCAGGACGCGAATGTCACTGGAATGCGCCGCGCGGTAGCCGGGTTGGGACAGCGTCCTGGCTATGTGCTTACCGACGCACTCAAAGTGTCTGGCTTCACGGCACCCTATTTGCCCGTGATTGGTGGTGATTCCGCTTGCCGATGTATTGCTGCTGCGAGTGTCTTAGCCAAAGTCACCCGCGACCGCATTATGGTTGACCTATCGGAGAAGTATCCGGACTATGGTCTGGCGGGGCATAAGGGCTACGGCACGTCATCGCATATGGAAGCGATTTCACGCCATGGCGCAACCCCGGTGCATCGGTGGTCATACCGCAATGTGCGCTTGGCACACGCGGAGTATCTTGAGCACCCCGAATAGACCAACATGTACAAAAAGAGCAACATGTAAACACTCGAAGGAGCCGTCGCGGTCGTGAGCGCAGAAGATCTAGAAAACTACGAGGCCGACGTTGAACTATCCCTGTACAAGGAGTTCCGCGATGTCGTTAGTCAGTTTTCGTACGTTGTTGAGACGGAGCGCAGGTTCTACCTTGCTAATGCTGTGGAGCTGATTCCGCACAACAGCGAAAACGAGGTCTATTTCGAGCTGCGGATGTCGGATGCGTGGGTGTGGGATGTCCATCGCCCGGCTCGGTTTGTCCGCTACGTGCGCGTTATCACTTTCAAGGATGTCAATATCGAGGAACTGGATAAGCCGGACTTGCGACTGCCGTAGGTTATCGTCGCCTGTCATCGCATGTTATGGCTAGCTGCTAACAGTTATCCACAGTCGAAAAATTATCCACAGTTAGGGCCCTCTGAGCATTTATCGGAGGGCCTTTGTCATGCCCGCTGTGCAAGAGTGTTTCCGAACCGCCAAGGCAGTAAACCGCCAAGGCAGTAAACCGCCAAGGCACAATTCAACGGGGAACCAGGGGGACCGGGGCTATGACACAGAGCTTTGAAGAACTAACCACGAGACAGCTCGGCGCGTTTGGGGAGGATTTCGTCGCCGAGATGTTGGAGGATCAGGGGTGGGAAGTTATTGCTCGGAATGAGCGGGTGGGGCGCTATGAGCTCGATCTTATTGCTGAAGATGTTGACGGCAGGCTGCATTTTGTGGAGGTAAAAACGCGGCGCAGCTCGCGAAGTAGTCAGTTTGGGGACGGCAGAGAGTCCATCACAGCAGCCAAGCTTCGTCATTTGCGCAAGGCGGCGGCACAGTGGCTGTCAGAGAGTTCTACCAACTGGTTAGAGTCCGTAGTTATCGACTGCGCAGAAGTCACAGTGTCCAGCCCTTCGTCCGGCCCTCCAGTCGTTGCAGTTACGTACATTCCCGCAATCAGCGACGCGATCATGTGGGACTGCTAGATGACTGTCGGTACAGCTCTTGCAGTCAGCCTCAGCGGCATTGAAGGAACTATTGTGCAGGTGGAAGCCGATGTTGGGCGTGGCTTGCCAGGAATGTATATCGGTGGGCTCGGCGATGCCGCCGTCGGAGAAGCCAAACATCGCGTGCGCACGGCGGTTGCTAACTCGCAGTTGCCCTGGCCGAAGACAAAGGTCGTGGTGAGTCTGTCTCCGGCGCATATCCGCAAGCACGGCACTAGCTTTGACCTCGCCATCGTCTGCGCCATCCTTATCGCAACCAGCGATGACATGGAGGCCCGAGGTCGTCTCCGCCACACGGTTCTCATTGGCGAACTTGGGCTCGACGGTTCCATTCGCCCGGTGCGTGGAGTGCTGCCGCAAGTCCTTGCCGCCCGCGAGGCAGGTGCCCGTTGGGTTGTCGTCCCCGCCGCCAACGCCGCCGAGGCCGCGCTCGTCGACGGCATCGCAGTCTGCACCGCAGCCGACCTCGCACAGCTATGGGGCTGGGTACTCACCGGCTCAGGTTTGACGACCGCGCTTAACGACGACCCCAGCGAACAAGCCTTCTCGGTAGACCTGGCCGATGTCGATGGCCAACCTGAGGCGCGCTTCGCCCTCGAGGTAGCCGCAGCAGGTGGGCACAATCTGTTCATGCAGGGTTCTCCGGGAACTGGGAAGTCCATGCTCGCTGAGCGCTTGCCCACAATTCTGCCGCCATTGCAGAAGTGGCAGCAGCTGGAGGTCACCGCGCTGCATTCGGTGGCCGGAGCGCTCGATACTGCGGACACTCTTGTCCAACATCCGCCGTTTGTGGCTCCACATCACAGCGCGACTGTGGCAGCGTTAGTCGGCGGCGGTGCTGTGCCCAAGCCCGGCGCGATTAGCCTTGCCCACCATGGGGTGCTGTTCTTGGACGAAATCACCCTCATGCGCCCGGCGGTATTGGATGCGTTGCGGATGCCGATGGAAAACGGGGTGGTCGTCCACCTGCGTACGCACCATCGAGTGACCTTTCCGGCGAGAACACAACTAGTCATGGCGACCAATCCCTGTCGGTGTGGGGCGGCGTATGCCAGCGAATGCACCTGTTCTAGTGCCGAGCGAGCCAAGCATGGTCGCGCATTATCGGGCCCGCTTCGCGATCGCATGGATCTCAACGTCACGCTCAGTCCTGCCGGGGCCAAGCTGGGAATTAAAAACAAAGTACACAATGAGCCCTCCGCGGCCGTTCGCGATCGGGTACAGGCCGCACGTGACCGTGCCCGCCATAGGTGGCAGGCTCTGGGGCTTGCCGACGAAGCAGCCGTCACCAACGCGAGTGTGCCACGCTCGCTTCTCCGTCGTCACGCGGGCTTAGACGAAGAAGCGATGGCGTTATTGGACTTCCAGTTGAGGAACGGAGAGATTACCCAGCGGGGAGTGGACAAAGTAATCGCAGTGGCGTGGACGCTCGCAGATCTCGGGGGAGTAGACGCGTTTACCTTCGAGCACGTGCAACGTGCCTGCCAGCTGCATGACCGCGAGGGCGGCTAATACAACCGAACCATTATCAAGGGGGAGAAATGGACGAAATTCACGCGTGGGCTTACCTGAATCGTGTGGTAGAGGCGACGCATCCGCAGATTGTGCGGCTCGTGACGGAGTTTGGCCCGGTAGAGGTAGCAGAGAGGATCAAGGCTCGCGCCGGGCTGCCGGAAGGCCTGCTCAATACGACGCAGGCACGGGCCGACGTTGACCAGAGCGGCCACGATTTGGAGCTGGCGGCAGCGATGGGGTGGCGTCTTATTTATCCGGGGCACCCAGAGTGGCCGGGGGAGCTGCTGTCCTGCTTTACGACGCTCGAAGTCCGTGACCGCGCCGATGCACCACCACTTGCGCTGTGGGTGCGTGGCCGTGACTTGCGGGACGTGGTCAGTGAAGCGGTGGCGATTGTCGGAACGCGGATGGCCAGCAGCTACGGGACACAGGTGGCGGCCCAATTCGCGGGGCAGTTCGCGAATGCGGGGGTTAGTGTCATCAGTGGTGGTGCGTTGGGTATTGATGCCGCGGCGCATCGAGCTGCGCTCGACGCTGGCGGCACTACGGTTGTGGTCGGAGCCGGTGGTGTAGGGGTTGACTATCCGCGGGCGCATGCAGAGCTCTTCGACCGGATTGCAGAGCGGGGTGCGCTGATTACGGAGTATCCACCGGGGGTGCGACCAGCACGGCATCGGTTTTTGACTAGGAATCGGCTGGTAGCGGCTCTATCGCGAGCAACCACAATCGTCGAGGCGGGCTGGCGTTCAGGGGCGCGCAACACAGCGCACTGGGCAGTGAGGCTAAACAAGCCCTTGGGAGCAGTGCCGGGACCGGTGACGCTGCAAACTACCTCTGGTTGTCATGACCTAATCCGCAGTGGCGAGGCTGTCCTGGTGTGTAGTGCCGATAATGTGCGGTCGCTGTATCGGTCAGTTGGCACAGTGAATGAGGATGCTCAGCTTGAATTGTTGTGGGAAAAGTCGGCGGTGCAGAAGCTTTCTCGAAACGAGCTCGCTGTCTACGACTCTCTGAATTCTGCGGAGCCAACGCCGGTGGGAGAAGTCGCAGCGCAGGCGGGATTGGCCGTGGCGCTTACGACACATTTGTTGCTGGAGCTGCAGGGACAGGGGCTGACCAGTCGGGTGGAGGGTGGGTGGTTGCGCCAGGAACAGAAGCGTTAGTGAGGCGCTAATAAAGCCTTCTGCAGAGAATCTCGAAAAAATCTTGAATTAGGTATTGCAATTCTCTGTACGCTCAGTAATATAGGCAAGGCAAGCCTAAGTAACTGTTACGGAAACGGGCTTGTGACATGGGTGAGGCAATAGGGCAGTGGCTCTGGCGAAAGTCGGAGTCACTGCCTTTTTCCGCTGTCTGGTGAGGTCTCGCGGTGTGCGTCTACTAAGGTCAGAACCGTGAAGCGCGCAACCAATAACGACGACAGGACTGAGCCGGATCTCGGGTTATCCGCCAATATTGAGGCCGTGCTCATGGATTTTCTCGATGAGCTGACTTATTCCCGCAGACTCTCTGACGCAACCGTCCGTGCCTATCGAGCCGATCTCATCCCCCTCCTCGCCGGCCTGGACCACATCAGTGAACTCTCCACCCCTGTCATCCGTGCGCACCTCGGCGCGAAGCATGCGGAGGGTGCTGCGCGGTCATCGCTGGCTCGCTTAACGACGTCCATTCGCCAGTTCTGTAGTTGGCTCGTAGCTCGGCAAATTCTCGATGCTGATCCGTCGCTGCGGCTGTCAACGCCGAAGAAGCATCAGCATCTTCCGGAAGTGCTCTCGCCGGAGAGGGTCGAGGAGGCAATCGAGAAAGTCTCCGCCGAGGACAGCGCAGTAGCAGCTCGCGACTTGGCCATTGTGGAACTGTTGTATGCCACCGGGATGCGTGTAGAAGAGCTGTGCAAGGCCGATGTCTCTGATGTGGACTTTTCCCGCCATATCATCTCGGTAGTGGGTAAGGGGAACAAGCAGCGCATCGTGCCCTTCGGTGCACCAGCGGAGGCGGCACTCAAAGGCTGGCTCCAGGTGCGTGGAAGCTTTCATGCTTCCGCACAGGCCGAACATGCGCTTTTTCTCGGTGTGCGTGGAGGTAGATTGAATCCTCGTCAGGCGCGCCGAGTGATTCATAAATGGGCTGATGTTTCACCGCATTCGCTCCGGCACTCTGCGGCCACAGCCATGGTGGAAGGTGGCGCTGACTTGCGTGTGGTGCAGGAGATGCTCGGTCATTCGAGTCTGGCGACCACGCAGATTTATACCCACGTCTCAGCGGACCGTCTCCGTGAAGTACACAAGCGGGCACATCCGCGCGCTTAATCGCGCAGGGTTGTTTAATTGTTCAAGGGTTTGAGCACGATTGGCCTCCGCTGTATCAAATCAAGTGGATTGAGATAGTCCTTGCCGCGCAGTGCGCCCCAATGCAGGCCCGGTTCGGGATGTTTGGCGTTAACCACAAGATGGCCAATCACCTGGCCAGCGGCCACGTGGTCTCCCTTTTCTAACGCGGTATCTATGGGCTGATAGGTTGTGCGGATGCCATCGGCGTGCATGATTGACACGGAAGTCATTCCGGCGATCGAACCGGCGAAATGCACCACACCGGGAGCTGAGGCGCGGATTGGCTGGCCCGGGGAGGCGTTCAGGTCTACTCCGCGATGTCCAGGCTGCCAGCGTTTTTCCGGTGGGGCGTAGTCGCGTAGTATTTTGCCGTGCACAGGGAAGGTATGCGCAATGGCGGATATTGGCTCGCCGGTAGCTGCAGGTGGGCTTGGGGGTGTTGTTAGCGCGACAGCGAGCACGAATAGCGCTAATGTGCGCATTAGCGAGCGCCTGAAACTCTGCTTGGTTGTCATGCGCGATAGTGTGGCGGACGCTACACCCGTCGACAAGCGGCAGTGCATTGCAAGCGGTTCTAGCTGTGGATGACTTTTTGTCCTGTGGATAGCAGGGCGTGTCAGATATTGCGACCTGCGCGATGTATCAGATAAGATGACGCTCGCGGTGTCTGCCTTAATCGGGCGGTCATTAGCACAAAGACTACGCGCGCGACCCATTCCGGCTGGTTCACGGGTGCTCGGCAAGAATATCTGTCGGGTGTGAGGCAGCGGGGGAGCGCTAGGGCACAGGGAAAGCCTGTGCGTGAACTGTAACCACCTATATCGGATAAGAAAGGAAGGGAAGCAGCCGCAGCCCTAGTCAGGCTGGACGTGAGGATCTTCCCTGAATATGACATGGCTGTTGTATCCATGCGAGAACTGCTCGATGCAGGTGTCCACTTCGGTCACCAGACCCGTCGTTGGAACCCGAAGATGAAGCGTTTCATCTTCACCGAGCGCAATGGCATCTACATCATCGACCTGCAGCAGACCCTGACCTACATCGACGAGGCTTTCGAGTTCGTCAAGGAGACTGTCGCTCACGGTGGCAACATCCTGTTCGTCGGTACCAAGAAGCAGGCTCAGGAAGCCGTTCAGAACGAGGCAGAGCGCGTTGACATGCCATACGTCAACCACCGCTGGCTCGGCGGTATGCTGACCAACTTCGCCACCGTTTCCAAGCGCCTGGCTCGCCTGAAGGAGCTTCAGGCAATGGACGCTGCTGAGAACGGCTACGAGGGTCGCGGCAAGAAGGAAATCCTGATGCTGACCCGTGAGCGCACCAAGCTGGAGCGCACCCTGGGCGGCATTCGCGACATGTCCAAGGTTCCGTCCGCACTGTGGATTGTTGACACCAACAAGGAGCACATCGCTGTCGCCGAGGCTAAGAAGCTGGGCATTCCGGTTGTTGCCATCCTGGACACCAACTGCGACCCGGATGACGTTGACTTCCCGATCCCGGGCAACGACGACGCAATCCGCGCTGCTTCCGTGCTGACCCGCATCATCTCCACCGCTGTTGAAGAGGGCCGCAAGGCTCGCGCTGAGCGCGAGGCCAACGCTGCTCGCGAGGCAGCAGGCGACGCTCCGATCGAGTCCGCCGCTGAGAACACCGACCAGGCTGCAGAGATGGACGCCGAGGGCTCCACTGCAACTGAGACGGCATCCGCTGAGTAAAGCTGAACTTTCTAACCACCACAAGTTCTAACCACCACAAGGAGGAACGCCCAGCATGGCGAATTTCACTGCTGCTGACGTCAAGAAGCTCCGTGAGCTGACCGGCTCCGGCATGAAGGCTTGTAAGGACGCACTCGTCGAGACCGACGGCGATTTCGACAAGGCTGTCGAGATCCTGCGTATTAAGGGCGCAAAGGACGTCGGCAAGCGTGCAGAGCGCACCGCCGCCGAGGGCCTGATCGCTGTTTCTGGTAACACCATGGTCGAGGTCAACTCCGAGACCGACTTCGTTGCCAAGAACCAGGAGTTCATCGACTTCGCCAACAAGGTCGCCGACGCTGCCGCAGCAGTCAAGGCAAACTCCCCGGAAGAGCTCGCAGCAGCTGACCTCGACGGTCAGACCGCAGCTGACGCTACCCAGGAGCTCTCCGCAAAGATCGGTGAGAAGCTGGAGCTGCGTCGCGCCGCTACTCTCGAGGGCGACAACATCGCTGTCTACCTGCACCGCCGTGCAGCAGACCTGCCGGCAGCTGTCGGAGTTCTGGTTGCTTACACCGGTGAGGGCGAGGGTGCTGCAGAGACTGCTCACGCAGCAGCTATGCAGGTTGCCGCTCTGAAGGCTCAGTACCTGTCCCGCGAGGATGTCCCGGCCGACCGCGTCGAGGCAGAGCGCGCTGTCTACGAGAAGATCACCCGCGAAGAGGGCAAGCCGGAGCAGGCTATCGCCAAGATCGTCGAGGGTCGTCTGAACGGCTTCTACAAGGACGTTGTTCTGCTGGAGCAGCCGTCTGTCGCCGACAGCAAGAAGACCGTTAAGCAGCTCATGGAAGAGGCTGGCGTTACCCTGACCGGTTTCGTTCGCTTCGAGGTTGGCCAGCACTAATTCGCTGTAATTTGTGCATAAGCCTCTAGCTGTGAGCTAGTTTAAATGCCCCGCTCGGGAACCCGGGCGGGGTATTTTGCTGTCCTGTAGCCGATAATGCGGAGCGTCAAGTGTGCCTTGCTGTCGTGACCGGGTAGACTCGTCTGCGACTTTTTAAACGGTGTGAGAAAGGTGCATGGTCATGGCAGAATCTGTCGAGCGCAATGGCTTCAAACGTGTGATGCTCAAGCTCGGTGGTGAGATGTTCGGTGGCGGCAAGGTTGGCGTTGACCCGGACGTGGTGCAAAACGTTGCCCGACAGATTGCGGAAGTTTCCCGAAAGGGCGTCGAGGTCTGTGTCGTCATCGGCGGAGGTAACTTCTTCCGTGGCGCACAGCTTCAGCAGCGCGGCATGGACCGCGCACGCTCTGACTACATGGGCATGCTGGGCACGGTCATGAACTGCCTGGCTCTGCAGGACTTCCTCGAGCAGGAGGGCGTGGACTGCCGCGTTCAAACTGCAATCAACATGGCACAGGTCTCGGAGCCGTACCTGCCGTTGCGTGCTAAGCGCCACCTGGAGAAGGGCCGCGTGGTCATCTTTGGTGCAGGTATGGGGATGCCGTACTTCTCCACCGACACCACCGCCGCCCAGCGCGCCCTGGAGATCGGCTGCGAGGTGCTGCTGATGGCAAAGGCCGTTGACGGTGTCTACTCGGCCGACCCACGTGAGGTGCCGGACGCAGAGCTGTTCGATGACATCACCCACCGTGAGGTTCTGGAACGGGACCTGCGCGTTGCTGATGCCACCGCCTTCTCCCTGTGCATGGACAACAACATGCCGATTCTCGTGTTTAATCTGCTTACCGACGGAAACATTGCGCGCGCGGTAGCCGGTGAGCAAATCGGTACTCTCGTCCACAGCTGATAAATTTGTTCGTAATACGTTCTTTCCACAGAGCGCTCTAGAACTATCTAGAACCCGAGTAGAAACCCGAGGTTAAAAACACAATGATTGATGAAGTCCTGCTTGACTGTGAAGAAAAGTACGGTAGCTCCGTAGAGCACTGCCGCGAGGAGCTGACGCACATTCGCACTGGTCGTGCGAACCCGGCGATGTTCAATGGCGTTATTGCGGAGTACTACGGTGTTCCGACTCCGATTACCCAGATGGCTACCATTTCGGTTCCGGAGCCGCGCATGCTGCTGATTAAGCCGTATGAGCTGAGCGTTATGGGCGACATCGAGAACGCGATTCGCAACTCCGACCTGGGCGTGAACCCGACTAATGATGGCCAGGTTCTGCGCGTAACTATCCCGCAGCTGACCGAGGAGCGCCGTCGTGAGATGGTCAAGGTCGCACGTTCGAAGGGTGAAGACGCCAAGATTGCGATTCGCAATGTCCGTCGTAAGGGCATGGAAACTCTGAAGAAGATTCAGAAGGACGGCGACGCTGGCGAGGACGAGGTGCAGGCAGGCGAAAAGGAGCTGGACCAGGTCACCAAGAACTACGTCGAGCAGGTGGACTCCTTGGTTGAGCGCAAGGAAGCGGAACTGATGGAGGTTTAGGCCTTCATATTCAACCGGGAGAGGGGATTTGAGGCGCCAATGCCAACGTCGAAGCCAGCGTCCAATAAGGAACGGGTTCTAGACGAGCTACGGCTTATTAAGCCGCGTAACTCGGCAGGTCGGAACCTGCCGGTTGCAATTACGGTGGGCGTAGCACTTGGTGCAGTCGTCATCATCGGCTTGCTGCTGGGGGCGCTCGCCTGGACCGTTCTGGTCGCCGCGGCGGTTGGCCTTGCAACCTGGGAGGTCTGCGAGCGGCTCCGCGAGTCCGATTGGCAGGTCCCTCGCCCGGTTCTGATTCTCGGCGGACAGCTGATGGTGTGGCTGTCCGCCTACTGGGGGATTGACGGTCTGGTCATGGGCCTGACTGTGACCCTGATGCTTTTACTAGTCATCCGTCTGTTTTTGCACGGGATGGCTGAAGCACCACGGAACTGGCTGCGGGATGTCGCAGTTGGAGTTTTCGTGGTGATGTGGATTCCGTTCTTTGCGGCGCTAGCTGTGCAGCTGGTGCACATGGACAATCCCTGGGGAGTCGACCCCCGTCTGGTCATTGTGACCTTCATGATCGGGGTAATTTCCAATGACGTCGGAGGCTATGCCGCCGGTGTCATGTTCGGAAAGCATCCGATGGCCCCGAAGGTAAGCCCTAAAAAATCCTGGGAAGGGTTCGGCGGCTCTCTCGTACTCGCCACTATTACTGGAGCGCTCTGTGCAATCTTTATGTTGCACGCGCCGTGGTGGCAGGGCATCGTGCTGGGCATTGCCTTGGTTATCTCCGCCACGCTTGGTGACCTGATGGAGTCCCAGTTCAAACGCGATCTGGGGATTAAGGATATGTC
Source organism: Corynebacterium sp. 045007 (assembly GCF_040743205.1). Taxonomy (NCBI): domain Bacteria; kingdom Bacillati; phylum Actinomycetota; class Actinomycetes; order Mycobacteriales; family Corynebacteriaceae; genus Corynebacterium; species Corynebacterium sp. 045007. Next base: position 122,801 of record NZ_JBFLKW010000003.1, on the reverse strand, counting down.
CTCGATATTGCCGGGCCACGGCGGTCTGATGGACCGCCTGGATGGCATGCTGCCATCAGCCGCGATGACGTGGCTGATATTGCAGCTTTTCAGCCTGGTTTAATTTGGCTGGTTCAGTCGGGCTTTAGTTGTCGCCCTTACGAATCTGGCGGCGCAGATCAAACATTCGCCAGCCACCGATTAGCGCAGTGATGAGGGCGCCGAGGATAGCAGCGAACAGCATTCCGACACCGACCGGGAAGTTCCAGGCCCAGCCGAACAGGTTTAGTGTGGTCTCCTGCTGATTCTGCAGAATGAATACAAGCAATACGATCAGCAAAACTGCACTGATGACCAGGCCAACCCACATCGAGCCCGCGGTAGTCTTTTTCACCTTGCGCCGGCCAGGAGCGGGCGCTGGCTCCGGTGTGGAGTCCTTCTCTGCGGGCGCGTCAACGACTGGCTCTGGAAGGTTGTCCTGCTCTGGTGCAGGAGCCACGGAATCATTTGGAGAGTACGACGGAGTATCGTCGAAAAGCGGACTGTCGTTATTCGGCTGATTAGCGTTAGTCATACCTATCATTCAACACGTTTTGGCAGGTATGTACCACTTGTAAAGGTCCACTTAGTTGCGGCTGCCTAGTCGCTCATTAGGCCAAAACCGTCATTACATGCGAAAATGGGTGCCATCATGGCATCTTCACTTCCAATCGTTCTTAAAGCTCCACGTCGCGGCATGCCCGCGACCCATTTTGCGGACCTCGATGTTGAGGAACGGAAGGCTGCGGTCAAGGAACTGGGCCTGCCGGCCTTCCGCGCCGATCAGATTGCCCGGCACTATTACGGTCGGCTTGAGGCTGACCCTATGACGATGACTGATCTGCCGGAAGCAGACCGTCAAAAGGTCAAAGACAGTCTCTTCCCACCTCTGTTGACCCCCGTGCGGCACATCACCTGTGACGACGGCGAAACGCGTAAGACTCTGTGGCGTGCAGGTGACGGTACGCTGCTGGAATCCGTGCTGATGAAGTACCCGGGGCGTGCGACCCTCTGTATTTCCTCGCAGGCGGGCTGCGGTATGGCATGCCCATTCTGTGCGACGGGTCAAGGCGGTCTGCAGCGTAATCTCTCCACCGCGGAGATTGTCGACCAGGTTCGTGAGGCCGCTGCCACGATGGCAGCTGAGGGCGGTCGTCTGACTAACATCGTATTCATGGGCATGGGTGAGCCGCTCGCGAACTACAATCGCGTTCTCGCCGCCGTCCATCGCATCACGCGGCCTTCGCCGGAGGGATTCGGCATCTCGATGCGCAATGTCACCGTCTCTACGGTCGGTTTCGCGCCGAACATCCGACGGCTTGCCGACGAGGACCTGTCAGTCACCCTCGCGGTGTCTCTGCACACTCCAGATGACGAGCTTCGCGACGAGCTGGTACCAATCAACAATCGCTTTACAGTGGCCGAGGTACTTGATGCAGCTCGCTACTACGCAGACAAGACAGGCCGTCGCGTATCTATTGAGTACGCTTTGATTCGCGATATTAACGACCAGGATTGGCGTGCAGACCTGTTGGGTAAGAAGCTCCATAATGCTCTGGGCTCACGTGTCCACGTCAACCTCATTCCGCTCAACCCAACTCCGGGTTCGAAGTGGGATGCCTCTCCGAAGAAGCAGCAGGAGGAGTTCGTCCGCCGCGTACAGGCGCAGGGGGTACCGTGCACGGTCCGCGATACCCGTGGCAACGAGATTGCGGCAGCGTGTGGTCAGCTGGCGGCCGAAGAGGTTTAGCCGACAAATAGCAAAAAATCCGCACCGAATTCGGTGCGGATCTTTTTGTGCGCTGTAGCGCTATAGAGCTGTTGCTATAGAGCTGTTAGGCCAGACTTTCAGCAAAAGTGGCTAACTCTACTGGTTCTGGCCTTCCGGCAGACGGTTCCAGGAGCGCAGCTGAGAGTCGGTCAGGTTAGCGTAGACGCCAGTGCCGTTAACCTGGTCGCGTGCCCACTCCGGCTCAATGTGGCCTTCCGGCTTGTTGTGACCGGTAACGGTGCGGACCTGAGAACCCTGCGGGGCGAACAACTGCAGCAGCAGGCCAATAGCGATCAGGGCGGCGATGACGACCAGCCACCAGTTCTCGACGTTGCCCTTGTGGTTACCAATGGTCATGCCCAGCAGGAAGATCACGGAAATCCAGCCGGCCTTCTGCATAGCGCTCTTGCTAATGCCGTGCCAGCCCCACTTCGCCGACGGCTCGTCGAGGGTGCTGACGCCGCGGTAAATCTCTTCCTTTGGCTCGTGGTTGCTCACTTGAAAGTCCTCCTGTAAACACTTTCGGCGAATTGCACTCTATATGCACTTCAGTCTATCTGCGATTTTGCTGAAAGCGACTGAGCGCATTTTCAGACAATCTTGAGTATCGGGTGTAAGGATACCTTAGAACTTGCTGAAATTGGGACTCAGCCCGGCCGGAAACTGTTCGCCGGTGTGCTCGTTTGCCCAAAGTGGGGGTAGGGTGAGCACTCGTGACATTTCTTCTTGGAGTTTTACTCTTCGCAATCGGCATCGCGGTGACAATCGCTCTTCACGAATGGGGCCATCTCACCGCAGCTCGCCTGTGTGGAATGCGAGTGCGTCGATACTTCATTGGCTTCGGCCCAACGCTGTTTTCCTTCAAGCGGCATCACGCTGCGGCAGGTGGGCATGACACCGAGTATGGAGTAAAGGCAATTCCCTTTGGCGGATTCTGCGACATCGCAGGCATGACCGCAATGGATCCAATCGATCCTGCCGAAGAGCCCTACGCCATGTACAAGAAGCCGTGGTGGCAGCGCATTATCGTGATGCTCGGTGGGGTGGCAATGAACCTCATCGTTGGATTCATCATTCTTTACTTCATTGCCGTGACGTGGGGTTTGCCCAACATGGGTAAGGAAATGGCGCCACGCATTCAGGCGGTGCAGTGCGTCTCGCCGGCACAGCGTGCCGACGGCACGCTGGAGCCCTGCACTGGTTCCGGTCCTGCAGAGCGCGCAGGGCTACGTGCCGGAGATGTGATTGAGAAGATCAATGGCACCAAGATCACGTCCTACCCCGAGGCTGTGTCTCTCATCGGTAGCTCTGCAGGTGGCGACATCAAAATGACCATCGACCGCAATGGCAGCACCCAGACGGTCACGGTCACCCCGGAAGTCGTCAAGCGCAAGACTAACGACGGGCAGGACATCGACCAGCCAGCAATTGGTATCGCCTTCCAGCGACCAGAGACCATCCTTCACGAGTACAACGCAGTGACTGCCATCGGCGGTGCGGCCAGCTTCACAGGCAGCCTTTTCGGGGCGGTTTGGAACGGGCTGCTCTCCATCCCGGAGAAGGTTCCCGGCGTGGTCGCCTCTATCTTTGGTGCTCAGCGTGACCCGGCCAGCCCAATGAGTGTGGTCGGCGCGTCGCGTGCCGGTGGTGAATTGGTGGAGATGAACCAGTGGCCTTCATTCTTCCTGTTGCTGGCCAACCTCAATTATTTCCTGGCCGTGTTCAACCTCGTGCCGTTGCCGCCACTCGACGGTGGCCACATCGCCGTGGTTATTTATGAGCGCATCCGCGACCTGATTCGCAAGGCGTTCGGTAAGCCTGCGCTTGGGCCTGCCGATTACACCAAACTCATGCCAATTACTATGGCCTTTACCGCAGTCTTGCTGGTCTTCGGCGTTCTGGTTATGGCTGCTGACGTGGTCAATCCAATTGTACTGAACCGCTGATAGCAGGTTGCGGCGCGCCAGCGTCGTCGTAAAGCAAAGCGGTGCTAACGTCAGCCCACATGGAACAAACTTCGCGCCGCAAGCCCCTGCTTCGCAGTATCTCGGCTGTGGCAATCACGGGTCTGGTGTTGTCATCCGCCGCGTGTACGCCGCGGCCTGACACCGGGCGCGAGGTGCTTGAGGAATTCCTGGGGGCGCTGGCGGGAGGGGATGTCGCTAAGGCGGCGGCGCTGACCGATCATCCGGATTCCGCTGAAGGAGATTTGAAAGCGGCCACCGACGGCCTCCAGCCGGAGGGGCTTGAGTATGAAATTGCGGGTATCGATTCCAGTTCGAATCAGTCCTCTGCCGAAGTTGCCATGAATTGGCAGTTACCGCACCAGCGACGCTGGGGATATGACACGACTTTTACGCTGACTAAGACTGAGGCTGGGCAACGGGATTGGGCGTTGCGCTGGTCGCCAGCATCCCTGCATCCACAGCTGGGGCGTAATCAGCACCCAGAATTGCGCACTATCGCAGCTCCACGTCCGTCCGTGGTTGGTTCGGACGGTGCGGCCTTGCTTGAGCCGGGGACTGTGCACCGGGTAATTCTCAATCGTGATGGGGCGGAGAATGTGCAGTCGTCGATTAATCGGGCGGCGACGGTCATCAATAATGAAATGCCGGAAGATGGTCCGAAGCTTGACGCGCGCGCTATAGGGGAGCAGGCAGCTGGTGGGAAGGGTAACTTTTCACTGATTGTGCTGCCGGCATCCACGCCGCAGCGAGTCAAGGATGAGCTCGCGGACATTGACGGAATTTCTGTTAACGATGAAGCAGCGATGGTGCGACCCGACCCGGGGTTTGCGCCTGATTTGATGAGCCGTGTGGAAAGGCTAGTGGACACTGGTGACCACGGTGCCGATGGCTGGAATATCGTGGCGGCCAACGAGGGCGGAGCAGTCGTCGGCACGCTCTATGAGGTGTCTCCGGATGTAGCCCCGGCGGTGCAGGCATCGATTAGTAAAAAGGTGCAGGACGCAGCGCAGAAGGCAGTCGATACGCGGCAAGATGCGAAGGCAATGCTGGTGGCTGTGCAGCCGTCTACGGGCAAGATTCTGGCGGTAGCCCAGACGGCGGAAGCAGACAAGGACGGCGACCTTGCGCTGATGGGACAGTTCCCGCCGGGATCGACGTACAAGATTGTCACTGCTGCTGCAGGTGTGCAGCACGAGGGGCTAAATGCGGGATCGACTGTGCCGTGCCCAGGTTCGATGGAGATCGGGCCGCGAATTGTTACCAACTACAACGGAAGTGGCGTCGGGGATACCTCGCTGAGCGATGCGTTCGCGCGGTCTTGCAACACCACGTTCGGCAACATCTCTCACAAATTGGAACCAGGGCAGTTCAAGGAGGAGTCCAAGAACTTCGGCATCGGCATCAACTATCACATCGCGGGCCTCGACACTATTACCGGCAGCGTTTCTGACGGCAGTGATGAAGTCGAGCGTATCGATGCGGGCTATGGACAGGGCAATGACTTGGCCAGCCCGTTTGGCATGGCACTGGTTTCCGCGACGGTGGCGGCCGGGCGCACTCCGACGCCGTCACTCGTGCCAAGCGCGGGAACGTGGCAGTCGCAGACATCGAAGCCACTTCCACCTGAGGTTTTGAATGAGATTCGCTCACTCATGCGGGCGGTGGTGACCTCCGGTACCGGTTCGGCCATTGCCGGACGCGGTGAGGTCTACGCCAAGACCGGTGAGGCCGAGTATGGAGGCGGCTCGCACGCTTGGTTCACTGGCTATCGAGATGACTTGGCCTTCGCCACGCTCATCGTCGGTGGTGGTGGATCCGAACATGCGGTGGCGATTACCGATGCCTTCTTCGCCAATATGGATGAAGGTTCAGGAGACGAGGGCTAGAGCATTTCTGGCTTCGAAACCGGCACAGGCCGAAAGGCTAATCCGGGGGTAGGGGTAGAGTATGTTCCATGACTCAGCGTTCTCCACTTACTCAGCAAAAGTCCACGCCAATTCGCACTGTTCCGGCACATATTGAACGGCCGGAGTACGCCTGGAAGGACGAGGTTCAGGAAGGCGTCGGCGAGCCGCTGGTACAGACTCCGGAAGATATTGAAAATATGCGAGAGGTCTCTCGCATTGCTGCCAACGCGTTGGTGGAGGCCGGCAAGGCCGTAACTCCGGGCGTGACCACGGATGAGATTGACCGGGTGGTGCACGAGTACCTGTTGGATCACGACACCTACCCGTCCACGCTGGGGTACCGCGGTTTCGAGAAGTCGTGCTGTGTGTCTCTCAATGAGATTGTCTGCCACGGTATTCCGGACACTCAGGTTATTGAAGACGGCGATATCGTCAATGTCGACGTCACCGGATACAAGAACGGCGTCCACGGTGACACCAACGCGACTTTCCTCGCGGGCAATGTCTCGGAGGAGCACCTCCAGCTAGTGGAGCGCACTTACAACGCCACCATGCGCGGCATTAAGGTCATCAAGCCGGGCCGTGAGATTAATGTCATCGGCCGCGTAATCGAGTCTTACGCTAAGCGTTTTGGATACAACACCGTTCGGGACTTCACCGGTCACGGTGTCGGTACCACGTTCCACAATGGTTTAATCGTTCTCCACTACGATGAGCCGAGCCAGGACACCATTTTCGAGCCGGGCATGACCTTGACTGTTGAGCCGATGATTAACCTTGGTGAGCTGCCGTACCACATCTGGGATAATGGCTGGACTGTGCAGAATGATGACTTCAAGTTCACCGCCCAGTTCGAGCACACGGTGCTGGTGACCTCCGACGGCTATGAAATCCTCACTCTGCCGGATGAGCAGAACGTGCCAGGTCAGTTCCAAACTGGTTGGAAGCCCGAGGCCTAACCCGTGCAGGCCCCTGCAGCTCTGATTGCCGGCTGCACCTCAGATGCCGGTAAGTCGGTTCTGGTCGCCGGCATGTGTCGGCTGCTCGCGCGCCGCGGCGTGAAGGTCGCACCCTTCAAAGCACAGAACATGTCCAACAACTGCGCTGTCACGCTTGACGGCGGCGAGATTGGGCGCGCGCAGGCTCTGCAGGCGCTCGCCTGTGGGCTGGAGCCGGATGTCTCCTTTAACCCGGTGCTTCTCAAGCCGGGCTCGGACCACACTAGTCAGGTGGTGGTGAAGGGCAAAGCCGATGGGCATGTGAGCGCTCTGACGTACCGGTCGCGTCGAAAAGCGTTGCGCGGGGTAGTCGCGGAGACATTGGAAGAGCTGCGGGGGCAGTTCGATGTCGTCTTGTGCGAAGGCGCTGGTAGTCCTGCCGAGGTCAATCTGCGAGAGTCAGACATCGCCAACATGGGCTTGGCAGAGCTCGCTGATTTGCCGGTTGTGGTCGCCGGCGACATCGACCGCGGTGGGGTGCTTGCACATTTCGTCGGCACGCATGCAATTTTGAGCCGCGAAGACCGCGCGCGGATTACCGGTTTTATCGTCAACAAGTTCCGGGGCGATGTTTCGCTGTTGACACCGGGATTGGACGTGGTGCGCGAGCACACCGGCGTGCCCGTACTCGGCGTGGTGCCTTTTATTCCGGGGCTGTGGATCGATGCGGAGGATTCGCTCGGCACAGTCGCTGGTGCGTCGGTAGGGCCGGCGAACGCACCGCTGGGTACGGAAACGTTGTCCGTGGCCGCCATTCGCCTGCCGCGCGTGTCCAACGCCACCGATATCGAGGCGCTTGCCTGTGAACCAGGGGTACACGTGCAGTGGACGGTCGATCCGTCGGTCGTTGCTCGCGCCGACCTGGTCGTGTTGCCCGGGACGAAGTCGACGGTCGCCGATCTCAAGTGGTTGCGCGAGCGTGGGCTTGACGACGTACTGGAGAACCGAGCCGCCCGAGGGCTGCCGCTGATTGGCATCTGCGGTGGGTTCCAAATGCTCTGCACCACCATCACTGACTCGGTGGAGTCGGTAGCCGGGACAGTGAACGGGCTTGGCGTGTTCGATACCGACATTGAATTCGCGGGGACGAAGACGCTGGTGAGCCACCCGGATGGCTCTTACGAAGTCCACAATGGACAGGTTGTGCGAAGCAGCGAGGCGCCTTTTATCACTGAGCCTGAAGAAGGGGCGCGGCGTGGCATGGTGATGGGCACGCACCGCCACGGCTACCTGGAAAATGATCAGGCGCGCCGTGAGTTGCTGATGGAAGTTGCAGTTGCCGTCGGTCGGGACGGCTTTGAAGTCAGTCCTAATACTTCGTTTGCCGGAGAACGGCTGCTGCAGGTCGACCTGTTGGCCAATGCAGTCGAGAAGTACCTGGCTGGGCCCGCATTGGCCCAGGCCACAGGTATTGAACAGCTGGGCTAGTTATCGAACTCCAGGCCCAGGATTGCGTTTTCAATCAGCTCTGGCAGTGCTGGGTGGATCCAGTGCTGGCCCTTGACAACTTCGCGCACATCCATTTCGAAGCTCATCATCTGGATGCACTGCTGCACTAGGGTGGCAGCCTGCTCGCCGATGAAATGCGCACCCAGCAGGCGGCCGGTGGAGCGGTCCGCAATCAGTTTAGCGAAGCCGTCGCGATCCTCCAGCGCCCAGCCGTAGGCGACATCGCCGTAGTTCTGTACCTTCACGGTAATCTCCGTGCCATTTTCCGCAGCCCAGGCGCGAGCTTCATCCTCGGTCATACCGACCTGACCAATCTGCGGATGTGAGAAGACTGCCGACGGAATGTAGCGGTGGTCAAATTCGCGCAGGTCCGACGGGTTCAGCACGTTGTGGAAGACAACCTTGGCCTCATGGTTGGCAATATGCTTCAGCTGGTACGGGCTAGAGACATCGCCCAGCGCCCACACACCTTCGGCAGAGGTGCGGCCGTTCTGGTCAACCTTGATGCGACCATCGTCGTGCATCTCCACACCACCGGCTGCAAGGTCCATACGGTCACCGTTGGGAATGCGTCCGGTTGCCACGAGCAGGGCATCGGCTGCGATCTCCGTGCCGTCGTCAAGCGTGGCCGTGACGATCTCGCCCTCCTGGGAGAGTTCAGTGATGGAGGTGTTCATGCGGATGTCAATGTCGCGGGCGGCAACCTCGTGGAAGCGCTCGGAGATAGCGGCGTCTGAGCCACGCAGCATGACATCGGAGCGCACCAGCATGTGCACCTTCGTACCGAAGGAGGCGAAGACGTGCGCGAACTCGCTAGCGATGTAGCCGCCGCCGACGACGATCATTTCGCGCGGGAGCTTGTCGACGCGCATGATGTTCTCGTTGGTGTAGTAATCGACCCCGGAGTCTGCGATGAGGCCCGGAACGTGAGGGCGGGAGCCTGCAGCGATGATGATGTTGTCGGCTGTGATGTCGACGGTTTCCTCGCCGATGCCAGTGCGAATAGTGCGGCGGCCGACGAACGTTGCGTGCCGGTCGTAGACATCGATATTGGGAGTCTCGTCCCCGCGGCGGTATGCCTCGCCGCCGTCGGCAATCTGGTCGACGCGCTGGGCAAAAACGCGATCCTGGATTTGCTTGAGATCAACGGAGTCGAAGGTGCCGTGCACACCCAGGCGGCTGGCCTCGCGGATGTTGCGGGCGGCATCAGCGGCCAGAACGAACATCTTGGTGGGAATACACCCAACGTTGAGGCAAGTACCGCCGAAACGTCCTTCCTCCACCAGAGCGATACGGACATTGTCGTAGGCTGGGGCTGGAATGGAATTGCCGGACCCGGTTCCGATAATGATGACGTCGTAGTGGCGTGGGGTAGTCTCAGGCGAATTCTCAGTGGTCACAAGCACTCCTAGCATTCTGGTCAAACTAGTTTGGTTCAACCGTACTGAATGCTGATTTATTCCGAGTTCCTATTCTGTGCTCCTATTTTGAGCTGTCTCCTGGATTGACTGTGGCAAGGAACTGAAAGGTCTCATTAAAAGCGCGGTCAAGTGCTTCGGGTGCGGAAAGGTAGACGTCATGGAGAGCACCCGGAATCGCGACGTTGCGAGCCTGCGGTCCCAAGTGGGCAGTGGCATCGGCAATTTGCTCAGTGTTGAGGACAGAGTCAACGCGGCTGAGCTCCGGTGTGTAGTCGGAGCCGAGAAGGTAGTTGTCCGAGTGGAGGACGAGCGTCGGCACGCCGGTATCGATACCGCGGCTGACACGTTGCTGGCCGACGATGATGGCATTGAGCCAACGCCAGTTCTTGTCATGGCCAGCCAGCGGCTTGAAAGTGCGGTTGTACTCCCAACGCCCCTGGTGGTCGGCGCTAATGGATTTTCCATAGCCGCCCGCAGACTGCACTGGAATAAGACTGTTGGGGCGAATCCGCGACATAACACGAGTCACCAGCGAGTACACGGGAGCCTTTGCCCGGGAAACGTGCAGAGCCAGCCACGGTGAGTTCAAGACGGCAGCCGTGACGGAAATATTGGGTGCTTGCGGGCAATGGCCGCCTGTGCTTCGTAACCAATCGAGCCAGAGCACGGCAATGAGACCACCAGTGGAGTGCGCATTAACAGTGACAGTTGTATGACCGGCGTGGTCTAACACTGCGAGTGCCCTGTTGAGATCCTCGAAGTAATTCGTCAGATCGCTGCAGCCATGCCAAGTCTGCCCAGGTTGGTGCGCGCGCCCGCACTTACGCAGGTCAATAGCGTAAAAGGCGTAGCCTTCGGCGTGGTACCGTTCCGCTACGTGCTTCTGGAAGAAATAGTCCGACATCCCGTGAATCCATAGAACCGCCGGACGTTTTTGGAAGTCGCTTGCCGACGAGTCGGGGCAGTAGCGGACCAATACCGCGTGTACGGATCCCTCACCGTCGGGGTCCTGGCCGAGTTCGATGACATGTTGGCTGTAGTCTTCGCCTAGGTTATCGGGGTTAAAGGTGGGGGTAACGAAATCGGGAATATCGGTAGTCACAGGGTCAAGCCTAGCGCCGATTACCGGGGGTAGTGGGAATGTGTGCCACAATAGATTATGGACTGAGACGGTAGCTCTCTTTTTGCGTCTTTAGTTGTGTGCGCGCATGTGAGCGAGCGCTAGTTTGAATCACTAATCAAGTTAGTAAGGATGTTGACAGCAAAATGGCTGATAACAAGCTTCCTGCTTCCAGTGGCGACGAGGTAGACGTCGTCCTCATTGGTGCAGGTGTAATGAGTGCGACGCTGGGTGTGCTGCTCAAGGAGCTCGAGCCATCCTGGTCACAGGTTCTGTTCGAGCGTCTCGATCAGCCCGCCAAGGAGTCTTCCTCCCCGTGGAACAACGCTGGCACCGGCCACTCTGCTCTGTGTGAGCTGAACTACACGCCGGAGAAGAACGGCAAGGTCGATGTCACCAAGGCTAAGCTCATTAATGAGCAGTTCCAGGTTTCCCGCCAGCTGTGGACCTCGCTGATTGAAAACGGCACCCTGACTGACCCGAAGGAATTCATCAACCCAGTTGATCACACCACCTTCGCTCAGGGTCCGGAGCAGATGGCGTTCATGCGTCGTCGCTATGAGGCACTTGAGAAGGAGCCACTGTTCCACGGTCAGGAGCTCATTGAGGATCCGGACCGTTTCGCTGAGTACCTTCCGCTGATGTCCGAGGGTCGTGACTTCTCCAAGCCGGTCTCCGCTATTCGTAACCCGAATGGTACGGACGTTAACTTCGGTGCACTGACCAAGCAGTACCTGGCCGCACTGTCCGATATGGGTACTGAGATTCGCTACGGACACGAGGTCACCGGTCTGAAGCGCGACGGTTCCAAGTGGATCGTCACCGTGAAGAACCTGCACACCAAGGACGTTCGCACCCTGGTTGCCAACTTCGTATTCGTCGGTGCCGGCGGTGACGCACTGCCGCTGCTGCAGAAGGCTCGTATTAACGAGATTCGCGGTTTCGGTGGCTTCCCGGTCTCCGGTCAGTGGCTGCGCTGCACCAACGAGGAAGTCATTGCTAAGCATGACGCCAAGGTCTACGGTAAGGCTTCCGTCGGCACGCCGCCGATGTCCGTTCCGCACCTGGACACCCGTGTTATCGACGGCAAGCGCGGCCTGCTCTTTGGCCCGTACGCCGGTTGGAACATGAAGTTCCTCAAGAACGGTAACAACCTGGACCTGATTAAGTCCCTGCGTCCGGCCAACCTGCCGTCCATGATGGGTGTTGGTGTCCAGGAGATGGGGCTGACCAAGTACCTGATTACTGAGGTTCTGAAGGACTTCGACGCACGTATTGAGTCCCTGCGTGAGTACGTCCCGAACGCTCGCCCAGAGGACTGGGAGCTGATCGTCGCTGGTCAGCGCGTCCAGGTCATTAAGCCGATGAAGGCTCCGGTCTTCGGTACCCTCGAGTTCGGTACCGCGGTCATCAACTCGTGGGACGGCACCATTGCCGGCCTGATGGGTGCATCCCCGGGCGCTTCCATCGCTCCGGCCGTGATGATCAGCCTGATTGAGCGCTGCTTCGGTCGCCACATGGGCAAGTGGGCTCCGAAGCTGAAGGAGCTCGTCCCGTCCTACGGTACGCACCTGGCTGATGACCCGGCTCTGTTCAAGGAGGTCTGGGAGGCTTCCCAGAAGGCCCTGAAGCTGGAGCGCTAGTAACTCGCTGAAGAGCTTCAAAGAGTTCAATTAAGCCAACATTGTTCTACCCCGCTGTGAGCCATCCGTTCGCAGTGGGGTAGAACTGTGCTTATGGAAAAAATCACGTCAGCGACCACTGCACAAACAGAGCCCACTTTTCCTTTTACTGCGATCGTCGGGCAGCAGCGACTACAGCTTGCGTTGATTCTGACCGCGCTATCCCCGGAGATTGGTGGTGTCGTCATCCGCGGTGAGAAGGGCACAGCGAAGACCACTACGGTCCGCGCGTTGGCGCCATTTCTCAGCGGATCGTTGGTAAACCTGCCACTCGGCGCTACGGAAGATCGAGTCGTAGGCTCCATCGATGTGGAGACCGTCCTGACTACCGGACACGCACAGTTCAACCCGGGACTACTCAGCGCGGCTGACGGTGGCATTCTCTATGTCGACGAGATCAACCTGCTGCCGGATCATCTCGTTGACTCCGTTCTCGATGCCGCAGCCACCGGTCGCGTGGTTGTTGAACGCGATGGCATCTCGCACTCCGCAACCTCCAGGTTCGTGTTGGTCGGCACGATGAACCCGGAAGAGGGCGAATTGCGTCCCCAGCTTCTCGACCGCTTTGGTCTCGCCATCGACGTCACCGCATCCAAGGATCCGGCTGTCCGCGCGGAAATCGTCGCCCGCCGCCTCGACTTTGACGCCGACCCGGAGAGCTTTGTCACGCGGTTCGCCGCCGACGACGAGGCACTGCACGCCCGCATCGATCGCGCGCGCGCACTGCTTGACGACGTCGAATTGACCCCCAACATTCTTGGTCAAATTGCCACAGTGTGCGCTGCTTTTGATGTGGACGGGATGCGTGCCGACATCGTCATTGCACGTACCGCCCGCGCTCACGCTGCCTGGCGAGTAGCCGGGGACGAGTCGGCGCAGCCGGCACCCGGCAATCCAATTGAGATCACTGCTGAAGACATTAAGGTAGCTGCGGAAATGGCACTGCCGCACCGTCGTCGCCGTGACCCCTTTGATGAACCAGGACTGGACCAGGAACAGCTCGACGATGCTCTGCAGGATGCAGAGGAGCAGTTCCGAGATGACCAGAATCAGCCAGAGTCGGATTCGGAGACCTCAGACCAGCCCGAAGTCAAACCTGAGAAGCCCTCCCAGTTCGACTCCAACTCCGAGCCTCAGGAGCCGCAACAGTCGAATTCCGCGGGATCGAAGGGAGGTCGCGCCGCTGAAGGCGCCCCCTTTCGCCGTTCGTAAAATCAGCGTTGACGGTGTCGGCCAAGGGGATTCCGGCCGGCGTTCCAAGGCCATTGGCCCGCGGGGCAGCACCATTGGTGCCGAGCGGGGAGGCCATGGTCTCCACGTGCCGGCGACAGTGTTGGCGGCGGCCAATCGTGGCGCCCGGATGGGCGACTCGATGATCCCTCTGGAACCGGAGGACGTTCACGGCGCTATTCGACAGGGAACTGAGTCCAATCTGGTCGTCTTTGTCGTGGACACCTCGGGTTCCATGGCAGCACGCGACCGTCTGGCAGCCGTCACCGGCGCGGTCACATCGCTGCTGCGTGATGCCTACCAAAGCCGCGATAAAGTCGCTGTCGTTACTTTCCGCGGAAATAACGCCGAATTAGTTTTACCGCCGACGAAGTCTATCGACACCGCAGTACGTCGCCTCGCAGATGTCCGCACTGGTGGCCGAACTCCATTGGCCGAAGGATTGCTGAAGGCACACGAAGTGGTAGTTCGGGAAGCCCATAGGGAGCCCACACGGCGCGCAATCATGGTCTTGCTCTCCGACGGCCGAGCAACGGGTAAAAATGGCCTGCAGCAGGCGAGGGCTGTGGCCGCAAAGATCCGTCGTCAAGCGTTGGCGGCGACGGTGGTTATCGACTGTGAGCGCTCTCGCGTGCGGCTGGGGCTGGCACAGGAACTCAGCGTGGAATTGGGTGCGACCTGCATAAATCTCTCCGAACTCAATGCCGAAGCCGTGGCGGGCGTGGTCCATGCCTATCATCGAGACCATGGCACAAGGAAAGCTTGACCCCAAATCAATTCCCAACGATGGACTGACCACCAGGCAGCGTCGCATGATTCCGATTACTGCGGTGCATACGGGCCCAGGTAAGGGCAAGTCCACCGCGGCATTCGGTATGGCGATGCGCGCGTGGAATCAGGGGATGAATATCGGTGTCTTCCAGTTTGTAAAGTCGGCAAAGTGGAAGGTTGGCGAGGAAGCTGTCATGCGCCGGTTGGGCGGGCTTCACGACGACACGGGGGAAGGCGGCCCGGTCGAATGGCACAAGATGGGCGAAGGTTGGTCTTGGTCGCGTAAGCAGGGCACTGAGGAGGACCATGCGGCAGCTGCTGCCGAGGGATGGCAGGAGATTAAACGGCGCCTGGAAAATGAGGTGCACGACTTCTACGTCCTCGACGAGTTCACCTACCCAATCAAGTGGGGTTGGATTGATGTCGACGATGTGGTGGAGACATTGAGGAACCGTCCCGGCCGCCAGCATGTGGTGATGACTGGCCGCGATGCGGATCCGAAGCTCGTGGAGGTCGCGGATCTGGTGACGGAGATGACCAAGATTAAGCACCCGATGGATGTCGGACGTAAGGGACAAAAGGGCATCGAGTGGTAGCGCCTGGAATTGTCATCGCGGCGACAGCTTCAGGCACGGGAAAGACGACAATCTCCACGGGGCTGATGCGTGCACTGTCGCGTCGTCACGCGGTGGCACCTTTCAAAGTCGGACCCGATTATATTGATCCTGGCTATCACGGGGTAGCCGCTGGTCGTCCCGGGCGCAATCTGGATTCCTTTATGTGCGCGCCTGAGATGATTGGGCCGCTCTACGCACATGGAGCTGCCGACAGCGATATTGCGGTGGTCGAAGGGGTTATGGGGCTTTTCGACGGCCGCATTGGTGACGACCCGCTATCGGTGGAGGGCTCGACGGCTGAGATTGCCTCACTGTTGGGCCTTCCGGTGGTGTTGGTGATTGATGCCCGGCATATGTCGCAGTCGGCGGCGGCTGTTGTCCACGGTTTCTCCACGCTTCGCACTGACGTCCGTGTCAGTGGCGTGATTATTAATCAGGTGGGCAGCCCGCGGCATGCGGACATCATTACCCGTTCTGTGGAGGCCATGGGGGTCGAGGTGCTCGGCGCTATTCCGCGAGTGACTGATATTGAGGTGCCCAGCAGGCATTTGGGGCTGGTCACTGCAGTCGAGCAGGGTGAGCAGCTAGAAGCGGTCATTGAATCGATGGCCAACTTGGTGGAGACCTACATCGACATAGACCGGATTATCCAGCTTGCCCGGCAGCCCTATCCAGCTGAGCCATGGAACCCCGCACAGTTCGTTGTACCGCTGGCTCTTAATCGCCACGTGCGCGTGGCGGTCGCGGCGGGTCCTGCGTTCTCGTTTACCTATGCAGAGCACCGTGAGCTATTGCAGGCCGCTGGAGCCGAGGTCGTGGATTTCGACCCATTGGTTGACGAACTGCCGGAAGCCGAAGGCTACATCGTGCCCGGTGGATTCCCGGAAGAGCATGCCGACGCGCTATCTATTCGTGATGACATTCGCCGCGATCTACGTCAGGCTGCCGACGATGGTGCGCTGATTCACGGCGAATGCGCGGGGCTGCTCTGGCTGCTTGAAGATCTCGGTGGGCGCCGTATGTGTGGCATCATCCCGGGGCGAGCGCACATGGCACGGTTGAAGCTGGGGTACCGGGAGGCTGTGGCGCTGACTGATTCTGTGGTGTGCCCGGTAGGAACGCGCGTGCGCGGTCACGAGTTCCACAAGACAGCCCTCACCGATGACACCGCAAGTGTCGCTGCTGCGGCCGGGTGGCAACCAGCCTGGGGTTGGCGTGGATATCAAGGCGAAACAGTTCGCGACGGCTTCGTTTCCGAGTCTGGGCGGATTCATGCCGGTTACCTGCATGTTCATCCGGCGGGTGCGCCGGGGAACGTCAGTCGCTTTGTCGCTTCGTGCGCCGGGTAAAGTGTTAGCTATGAGTTTGCTTCTCAAAGACTACGGTGTGTTGGTGATTGGCGGTTCCACGGCTGCAGAGCGCGTGATTCCTCGGCTGTTGGACTCTGGCGCTGATGTCACTGTGTGTGAAGGTGGGGAAGTAACAACTGCGATTGAGGCCTGGGCTGCAGACGGCCGTATTACTTTGACCCGCACCGGTTTTACCGAGGCGATGAGCTGGGGCAAGGCTCTCATGGTCTGCTGTGACGAGGCGTTGCTGCGTGAGGTGACTCTAGAGGGACACCGCCGAGGTATTCTCGTCGATGATGAAACCGGGGCTTCCAGCCCGCTTACTCCTGTGGCGCTGACCGGCCGTCGCGCGTCGCGCGCTGGGGACCTCGCTGGTCAGGTCGCACTCGTAGGCGGTGGCCCGGGCGACCCCGGTCTGATTACCGTTGAGGGGCGTCGCTTGCTCCGGCTTGCCGACGTTGTCGTTGCAGACCACCTCGGTCCACTGTCGCTGCTCGGTGACTTGGAGCCGGATGTCGAGATTATTGATGCCGGCAAGCTTCCTTACGGCCGCGCCATGGCTCAGGAGCGCATCAATGAACTGCTAGTTCATCGTGCCCGTGAGGGCTACTTTGTGGTCCGGCTCAAGGGTGGCGATCCGTACATCTTCGGCCGCGGTTTTGAAGAGCTTCAGGAGCTACAGAAGGCTGGGGTACCGGTTCGCGTTGTGCCGGGTATTACTTCAGCACTGGCGGTACCGGGGACGATTGGCATCCCAGTTACTATGCGTGGCGTCAACCATGAATTCACTGTTGTGTCCGGTCACGTCCCACCGGGGCACAGGAAATCGCTGGTCAATTGGGATGCGCTGGGCCGGATGCACGGCACTATTGCCATCATTATGGGAGTTAAGAACGGGCCAAAGATTGCCGAGGCTCTGATGAAGGCCGGCCGCAGCCCGAAGACTCCGGCTGCGGTCATCCAGGACGGCACGCTGCCGAATCAGAGGTCGCTACGCTGCACACTCGGCGAGCTTGGCGAGAAAATGGTCGAAGAGGCAATCAAGCCGCCCGCCGTTATCGTCATCGGTGAAGTCGCGGGCCTGGATGAGGGCGATGAGTAAGAACAACAAGTCGAGCAACAACAAGTCGAAGAAACCAGAGCCAGAGCAGCAAAAGGCAGGGCTTGTTACTCGGCTGCTTGCCGACGATCAGCTGCGTAGCGCTATCTGGATGGGCGCTGCGACCTTCCTGGTGTTTTACCTCGGAGCCATGATTATTTTCCGCCTCCTTCTCCTCGGCGGAGAAGGCTCGCGATACGACAGCATTTTCATCGCTGTCATTGCGCTCATTGCCGCCATTGTGGCAGGCCGGAAGCGCTACAACGACGACATTTAGTTTTCCGGGACGCGGAAGATGAGGGTGTCGTCGTCAAGCGAGACGTCGTATCCTGCGGCGCGTGCGATGTCGACGGCCTCTGTGGGGGAGGTCGGTGCCGTGTCGGAAAGGGCGATGGCGCGGGCAAATAGGCCCTTGTAGTGCTTGTTGAAGTGGCTGACGATTTTGCCCTCGGCGGTGAGCACGGTCATCGTTGTCGCGCTCTTGACTTTGCCCAAATTGGCGTAGGTGCCGGAACGAAGGTCGATGAGGAAGTCGACATCATTGAGAGCCTCGGTGATGGCGGTGCCCCAACGGCGCTTCATCGTCGGAGCTGCGTCGGCAGGCTGATCCGCGAAGGGGAGCTTGACCGTGCCAGAGAGACGGTAGTGGGGGATGAGGTCGTCTCCGCCAATGGCACCGAAGAGCGCTGACCCGATGGCGAGTCGAGCACGGCCGGTTTCCGGCAAATCGCTGGGGGAGAGTGCGTCGTAGAGCACCCCGGTATAACGCTCGAGAGCCGGCATGGTCGGCGACTCTAGGAGCGCGGCATTAGCTGTGACTTCGTCAGCAAGCCGTGGCCCCAGCTTCAGTGTTTTCATCGCGGCCTCCCTGTTCGCACTTAACTCCACGAGATCGGCTGCAATGCGCTCGCGGATGGGGTTGAGGGAGCCGAAGCTCAGCGAGGAAAAGTCCACTGCGGGATGGCTGCCACCAGTGGCTTTGGTTTCAGATGGGGGTAGGACTACGAGCATGGGCACCATAGTAATGCCCCGCATGTTGCGAAGAATGATCGACGGGTAAAATCAGCATTCATGATTACGCGAATGTCCCAGCTGTTCCTGCGCACACTGCGCGAGGATCCAGCTGACGCCGAGGTCCCTAGCCACAAGCTGCTCGTCCGTGCCGGCTACATCCGGCGAACTGCCCCTGGTGTGTACTCCTGGCTGCCACTGGGCTTGAAGGTTCTGCGCAACGTAGAGAAGGTTGTGCGCGAGGAGATGGAAGGCATTGGCGCACAGGAGCTGGCATTCCCTGCACTGCTCCCGCGTGAACCGTACGAGGCGACGAATCGGTGGACCGAATACGGCCCCGAGCTGTTCCGTCTGAAGGATCGCAAGGGCGCGGACTACCTGCTGGGGCCGACGCACGAAGAGATGTTCGCGCTGGCTGTCAAGGATCTTTTCAGCTCCTACAAGGATTTCCCGACGACGCTGTTTCAGATTCAGACCAAGTACCGCGACGAGGCTCGCCCGCGTGCAGGTATTCTGCGTGGCCGCGAGTTCGTGATGAAGGACTCTTATTCCTTCGACATGGACGACGAGGGGCTGGAGAATTCTTATCAGCAGCACCGCGGTGCCTACCAGCGAATTTTTGACCGGCTGGGCATTAAGTACGAAATCTGCCACGCCACCTCCGGCGCTATGGGCGGTTCGGCCTCCGAGGAGTTCCTGGCTGTTAGTGAAAGTGGCGAAGACTCCTTCGTAGTCTCCACCGACGGTGAGTACGCCGCCAATGTGGAAGCCGTGAAGATTCCGGCAGTCGAACCGCAGCCGATTGAGGGACAGCCGGAGGCGAAGGTTTACGAGTCTCCGAACTGCACCACAATCGCAGCACTTGTTGATTGGGCCAATGGCGCGGACCTCGGACGCGAGGTCACTGCTGCCGATACTTTGAAGTGCGTTCTCGTCGCCGTCGACCCGAAGAAGGTCGATAAGGAGGGCAACGCCCTGCCGGAACAGCTCACCGCAATCCTGGTTCCCGGTGACCGTGAGGTCGATGAAAAGCGTCTTGAAGTCGCATTTGAACCGGGTGAGGCGCGCTTGCTGGAGGACAAGGACTTCGCAGCCAATGACTTCCTGATCAAGGGCTACGTCGGCCCGCAGGGGCTCGCCGATCGCGGTGTGAAGGTCCTTGCTGACCCCCGCGTGGCGGAGGGCACAAATTGGATTACAGGAGCCAACGAGGAAGGCAAGCACATCGTCGATGTGGTCGCTGGTCGCGACTTCCAGATTGACGGTATTTGCGATGTCGCAGAGGTGCGTGACGGCGACCCGGCTCCGGAGGGGCATGGCACGCTAAAGATCGAGCGCGGAATCGAGATCGGTCACATTTTCCAGTTGGGCCGCAAGTACACCAACGCCTTTGAAATCGACATCCTCGATGTCAACGGTAAGCGTGCTCGTCCGACGATGGGGTCCTACGGCATTGGCGTGTCCCGCCTGGTCGCTGTCCTCGCGGAACAGCAGTTGGATGAAAAGGGCCTCAAGTGGCCAGTTGCCGCGGCACCGTACAAGGTTCACATCGCTGTGGCCGGCAAGAACGCCGAAGCAGCTGAGGCCGCTGAACAGCTGGCGGAAGACCTCAGCCAGCAGGGCATTGAGGTGCTTTTCGACGACCGTCCGAAGGTCAGCCCCGGTGTGAAGTTCAAGGACGCCGAGCTGCTGGGTATGCCGTTTGTGGTCATCTTTGGCCGTGGCTACGCGGACGGCAAGGTGGAGCTGCGTAACCGCCTGACCAACGAGACCGACGAGGTCGCCGCTGACGGCATTGCAGCTCACGTCGCGGAGCTGGTTCGCAAGGCTTAAGGCGGCAAAGGCTTAGAGCCCGGGCAACGGCTCCAAGTTGTTGCCACCTAGCGCTGCCGCTCCGGCGGCAGCCACGCCAGCTGCCTGCAGCGCGAACATACGCATCCGAGGGTTATTAGCAGCGAGCAATACGTCTTCCCACGCCTGGGCACAATAGCGCTCCAATGCAATCATGTAATCGACGGGTGCCGTATCTGGCGAAGGAGCGCCTTCCGGCATATAGCCAGGTGCGCTCTCCGGCACCTCAACGTCGGAATCCTCCAAAATTAGTCGGGCACGATCGCGCAAAATTCGGTGGCGCTCGCCACGGGCCAAAAGTGCAGTAGTGGTATCGCCTCCGACACGTGGTGCGGCTACGCCGACACCGTAAATCATCATGTATTCGGCTTGCAGTGCCTTAGTCATCTGTTCTTCGGCACCCGAGATTTCATCCCTGTCACTGGGAATCAATGGGACAAGCTCCTCCCACTCAGCGCCCGCAACACGCAGAGCGAGGACGATACCGCCATCGACAGCCGTGGCGAGGCGCGCAGTGTGCTCCTCCCGCAATGCAGTGCGTGAATCCAGGGCATTCGTCAGTACGGGATTGTTTCGCGAGTCCGTGAGCAGTAGCTTCGCGTCGGAACCGGTAACCAGGGATCCTGGGACTGCTACGTCCGAGCCACATTCATCGACAGGTTTACCGTCCTTGTGGGTGCCGCAGGCGCGTGTGATTTCCTTATCCAGTTCGGTAACCTGCGCGGAGCGCACCGCTGCGAGGTCAGGATTGGCGTCGCTAAGCGACTGTGCATCGCGCGCCGCCAGCGCATGGAGAACCTCAATGGCGTAATCGGGGCGCGGTGCCACCAGATGCGAGCACGCGGAAAGCGCAGGAAGTGATCCCACGGCGAGGGCAGCAGCGAGGAAGCCACGGCGCGAGAGAGTACGAGTGCGATGCGATGCGGAAGCAAAACTGGGGGAGGGAGGTTCAACAATCACCTCACTATGGTGCCACGGCGGGCGGCACTTTGTGTCAACGCGGTGTGTGGAAACCGCCCAGGTGCGCAATTCCTAGTACTTGACCTGTAGACTCTACGACTATGGCGATACCCGCACCCGAGAAAATTGAACAGTTTGTGAGCCCGGCGCTCGCACAAATCGGCCTGGATGTGGAAGATGTCAAGGTCGTTCGCGCCGGCGCAAAGTCACAGGTCATTGTGTTAGTTGACGCAGATGAGCGTCCTGACCTCGATGTTCTGGAACAAGCCACGCATGAAGTATCTTCGGCTCTGGATGCCGCGGAGGCACGTGGTGAAGCCGACTTCGGCGCTCAGGGCTACACCTTGGAAGTTTCCACTCCTGGTATTGACGCACCGCTGACTCAGCCTCGGCACTGGCGTCGTAACCGTGGTCGTATTGCGGAGATTTCGCTTGCCGACGGTTCCGCGATTGCAGCCCGCATTGGTGCGCTGTCGCCGGATGAAGAATCCATCATTCTCGTTACCTCTAAGGGGCCAAAGGGACGTTTGAAGGCTGTTGGCCAGCGTGTCCAATTAACCAATGTGGCCCGTGCAGTGGTACAAGTTGAATTCTCTAATCCGCCCGCAGCCGAGAAGGATTTTGCGGGACTAGACTATGACGATGCCTTGACCAGGCTGGAGGATAACAAGTGAAGATTGAACTAGCTGCCCTGCGAACGTTGGAAAAGGAAAAGGGTATTCCTGTCGACGAAATGCTGGGACTGGTCGCCCGAGCACTGCGTGAAAGCTACCGTAACACCACCGCACCGGCACAGTATGCGCGCGTCGAAATCGACCGTGAGACCGGTGACGTCATAGTCTTTGCCCAGGAGCGAGACGACGAGGGCAATCTCATCTCCGAATGGGACGACACTCCGGAGGACTTCGAGCGTACCGCTGCATTCGCTGTTCGTCAGACCATCCTTTCGCGTCTGCGGGATGCGGAGAGCGATAAGGTTCTCGACGAATACGCAGACCTGTCTAATCAGGTCATTTCCGGCGTGGTCCAGCGCGATGTCTATGCCAATGAAAAGGGCATTGTCGTCGTCCACATCGGTTCGGAGGCCAACGGCCGAGACGGTATTCTGATGCCGGCTGAGCAGCTGCCAGGTGAGGAACTCAAGCACGGTGACCGCATCAAGTGCTACGTCGTCGGTGTGAACAAGACACCGCGCGGTGTTGCGATTCACCTGTCACGCACGCATCCGGAGCTCATTCGTAAGCTCTTCGAACTTGAAGTTCCGGAAGTTGCCGATGGGGCAGTGGAATTGATTTCCATTGCGCGCGAGGCCGGTCACCGCACCAAGGTTGCTGTACGCCCCACGGTCAAGGGCCTCAACGCTAAGGGCGCCTGCATTGGGCCCCGCGGTCAGCGTGTGAACTCGATTATGAATGAGCTCAAGGGCGAGAAGATTGACATCATCGACTACGACGAGGATCCGGCGAAGTTCGTTGGTAACTCGCTGGCGCCCGCCAAGGTAGTTAGTGTCAAGATTCTGGACATGGACGAGCGCCGTGCACACGTTGTGGTGCCCGACTACCAGCTCTCTCTTGCTATCGGCAAGGAGGGACAGAATGCCCGTCTGGCGGCTCGTCTGACCGGCTGGCGAATCGATATCCACTCCGACGCGGAGTAGACACAACGTCAGCGTCCCAGCGGTTGCGAAAGTGGCGGGAAAGTGCCTAGGGGGTTGGCACTTTTCCGCCTTTTCGGGTTATGCTGGGAGGTGGCCAAACGACAAGGCGTGATTTTCCTATGCGAATTTTCGCGCTGAATTTCTTAGCAGGAAGGTGGGTGCGTCAGGAGTATGACGACTTCGCGGGTGCTAAACCCGAATTCGACAACTCATACGCCTGCACCCACACGTACCTGTATTGCAACTAAGCAGCGCCACAATTGCTCGGAGCTGCTACGCATTGTCGCCACCACCCGTTCAGATGGCTCAGTAGCCGTCGTTGCTGATCCGCATCGTCGGATGCAGGGGCGAGGTGCCTGGATCACCCCAACACTAAAGGCTTGGGAGATCGCCGACAAGCGCCGTGCATTTGGCCGCGCACTGAAGGTATCTACGCAGGTAGATGCGTTTCCGGTTAAACAGTTTATCGCCACGCACTACGAAGCGGCGGAGGGTTTCGCCCCCGCTGACGATGTGCGTGTCGCTAAGCAGGGAGGCAGGAAAAATGACAACAGAAAGACCTGAACACTGATGAGCACACGATGAAGCATCAGCGATGAACGGCAATAGATAAGAGGGAGCCCTGCAGGCGCTCTCGGTGCGCGGACGAATCCGCCATCGGGCGCTGCTCGGCCCCCACTAGTGAGGAGAGCAGTGTCCGGAAAGCTACGTGTCCATGAGCTCGCTAAGCAGCTCGGGGTCACCAGCAAAGAACTACTCGCCGAGCTGAAGGCTCAGGGCGAGTTTGTTAAGACCGCTTCTTCGACGGTGGAACCACCCGTCGTCAGGAAGATGAAGAAGGTCTACGAAGAGAAGAATGCTGGCGCAGGTGCTGACGCGTCTGCCCAGGCCCCAGCGACCAAGGCTGCAGCTAAGTCTGCTCCTAAGTCGGGTGCCAAGCCAGCTGCAAAACCAGGCGCTAAGCCTGCTGCACCAGCGGCGGCAAAGCCGGGTGCCAAGCCAGCTGCAAAACCAGGCGCTAAGCCTGCTGCACCAGCGGCGGCAAAGCCGGGTGCCAAGCCAGCAGCTAAGCCAGGCGCTAAGCCTGCTGCACCAGCGGCGGCAAAGCCGGGTGCCAAGCCAGCTGCACCGTCCCGTTCGCCGAAGCCGGGACAGGAAATGCCACGCCAGCCGAAGCCTGCTGGCCCGAAGCCGGGGCCGAAGCCAGGCGCACGCGCACCGCGTGTGGCGAACAACCCATTCTCGACCGGCGGATCCTCCCGTCCGGCACCGCGGCCGTCGAACATGCCGCGTCCGCAGGGCGGTCCTGGCCGTCCGGGTCCGAAGCCGGGTGGACGCCAGGGCGGCCCTCGCCCGCAGGGTGGAAACGGCCGTCCGGGCCCGAAGCCGGGAGCACGCCAGGGTGGCCCTCGCCCGCAGGGTGGACAGGGGCGCGGTAATAAGCCGAGCGGCAATCGTCCGACTCCGGCAATGATGCCTTCGCACCCGAACCCGGGGCAGATGCCTGCAAAGGCAAGCCGCGGTGGCGGTGGCGGTGGCTTCGGCGGCCGTGGTCGCGGCCCGGGTGGCCCGGGTGGCGGACAGCGCGGTGGTCGCGGCGGACGTCGCGGTGGAACTGCAGGTGCATTCGGGCGACCAGGAGGCGCCCCGCGTCGCGGACGTAAGTCGAAGCGTCAGAAGCGCAACGAGTACGAGGCAATGCAGGCACCATCCGTGGTGGGCGGCGTTAAGCTGCCTAACGGTAAGGGCACGACCATTCGCCTCGCACGTGGTGCATCCCTGTCTGACTTCGCTGAGAAGATTAACGCCGATGCAGCATCGCTGGTCCAGGCGTTGTTCAACCTCGGCGAAATGGTGACGGCAACTGCATCGGTCTCCGACGAGACCCTGCAGCTGCTCGGCGACGAGATGGATTACAAGGTCCAGGTCGTCTCGCCTGAGGATGAGGACCGCGAGCTCCTCGAGTCCTTTGACCTCCAGTTCGGTGAGGACGAGGGCGACGATGAGGACCTGGAGCAGCGCCCGCCAGTGGTAACTGTGATGGGGCACGTCGACCACGGTAAGACGCGCCTGTTGGACACGATTCGTAAGGCCAACGTCGGTGGCCACGAGTCCGGTGGTATTACCCAGCACATCGGTGCCTACCAGGTGCCGGTGGAGCTCGACGGTGAGAAGCGCAAGGTTACCTTCTTGGATACCCCGGGTCACGAGGCGTTTACCGCCATGCGTGCTCGTGGTGCCAAGTCGACCGATATCGCGATTCTGGTTGTTGCAGCTGATGACGGCGTCATGCCGCAGACGGTTGAGGCTATTAACCACGCCAAGGCCGCTGATGTGCCGATTGTCGTTGCAGTCAACAAGATTGATAAGGAAACTGCAGATCCGCAGAAGATTCGTGGTCAGCTGACTGAATACGGTCTCACTGACGAAGAGTGGGGCGGCGACACTATGTTCGTCGATATCTCCGCTAAGCAAGGTCTCAACATCGATCAGCTTCTCGAAGCAGTGCTGTTGACTGCCGATGCTTCGCTGGATCTGCGCGCCAATCCGGATATGGACGCTCAGGGTGTCGCCATTGAGGCTCACCTTGACCGTGGCCGTGGTCCGGTGGCAACCGTTATCGTTCAGCGCGGTACGTTGCGCGTCGGTGATTCCATCGTTGTCGGTGACGCATATGGTCGTGTTCGCCGCATGGTCGATGAGTACGGCAACGACGTCGATGAGGCCGGTCCTTCCCGTCCGGTTCAGGTGCTCGGCCTGACCTCCGTACCGGGTGCTGGTGACAACCTCCTGGTTGTTGACGAGGATCGTACGGCCCGCCAGATTGCAGACCGCCGCGACGCACGTCGTCGTAATGCGCTGCAAGCACGTCGTCGCAAGCGCGTCTCCCTGGAGAACCTGGACGAGATTCTGAAGGAGACCAACACCCTCAACCTGATCCTGAAGGGCGACAACGCCGGTACCGTCGAGGCACTGGAAGAAGCCCTGCTCAAGATCGAGGTCGACGACGAGGTCGCTCTGAACATCATCGACCGTGGTGTCGGTGCTGTCACGCAGACTAACGTCACGCTGGCTGCTGCGTCTGACGCCGTCATCATCGGCTTCAACGTTCGCTCCGAGGGCAAGGCCACCGAGGTTGCCAATGCTGAGGGCGTTGACATCCGCTACTACACGGTGATCTACCGTGCTATCGAGGATGTCGAGGCTGCTCTGAAGGGCATGCTCAAGCCGGTCTACGAGGAGAAGGAGATTGGTCGTGCAGAGATTCGCGCCATCTTCAAGTCCTCCGCAGTTGGCCTCATCGCCGGCTGTATGGTCGAGTCCGGAAAGGTCCGCCGCAACGCGAAGGCTCGCCTGGTTCGTGACGGCAACGTCATTACGGATTCGGCGACTATCGAGTCGCTGAAGCGAGAGAAGGACGATGCCACCGAGGTCGCAGCCGGTTACGAGTGCGGTATGGTGCTTTCCTACCCGGACATCCAGGTGGACGACGTTATCGAGGTCTACGAGATGGTCGAGGTTCCGCGCACGTAGCGACGTAAGCTAAACACTGCGTGAACTTTGATAAGGCGCTCCCTTCGGGGAGCGCCTTTTTGCGTATCGTGTTCGTTATGGGCTTCAAAACTAATCTCTTTGCACTCTCAGATGAACTGCCGCGAACGAATATTTTGAATTATCCTCCTGTGAGCGCAGAGGAGACTCTTGCGCAATTGGACAAGATTTGGCCAGGGAAATTCGCCTTTGATTCCGAAGAAACCATTGAGGATGGTCATAATTGGTACTTCCACGCGGTAGCGTTTGGGTCAACGCTGCTTTTCGGGACCGACGACGTATACGACCTTATTGAGGACCCAGCGTTGGCGAACGATCCTCGCGAGAGTTGGTCACTGTGCATCAATAGTGTTGTCGATTTCTGCCACTACAAGACTCCTACCAGGGAATTAGCAGCAAGTTGCGAAGACTATGACTTTGACATGCAGCGGTTTTTCAGCTCTGGAAGACTGTTGGATTTCGAGGTACCGTTCGCTAACGGTGAACACGTCGAGGTACTACATCCGACGGATGTGGCTGAATGGGAACAAACCCATGGCAGCGTGGCGCCCAAGGATAAAAATGGTGAGGTAAGTTACCTTTTCCATCCGCTGGATTTAGGTAATGCTGCGGTTAAATGGATTTTCGGCATCGAGGGAGAAACACCATTGCAGGACAGTGTGATGGATTCACTGCCTGACTGCTCTCATGTTAATGGGTTACCGATGTACAACTTCGTGGAGCGCCGTTAAGAGCGTACGGGTAGGCTGCGTTTCAGCTGCGCAATTCCGTAGTAGCGACTCCCCATGCCGTCGATGACATCGATGGTGGTGACAGTGTTGTCGTGATGATTAATGGGTTAAAACAAAGGGCGAGCGTGCGGCGAAGCAATTGACTGCACTCGGTAAACGGGTGCGGGCGAAGTCGCGAAACATGCGGTTCGAAGTTGAGTAGTGTTTTGCGTGTTAGTATTAGCAGTCCTTTGTATTGAACCGTTTTGCCGGATCCCAAATGGGTCTTTGTCAGTGAAGGGGCGCTTCAGGCCCCACGCTAAATGGGGTCTAGCTACGAATCGTTACGCACAGGTAGAGATAGATAGGGAGTAGCCAAAAATGGCAGATCCAGCACGCGCGCGCAGGCTGTCCAAGCGTATTCAGGAGATTGTCGCCAGCGCAATTGAGCGTGAGATTAAGGACCGGCGGCTGGAGTTTGTGACTATCACCGACTGCCGCGTCACCGGCGATTTGCACGACGCCACAGTTTTCTACACTGTGCGCGGACGTACGCTCGACGAGGAACCGGACTACGAGTCGGCAGCAGCAGCGCTGGAAAAGGCGAAGGGGCAGCTGCGTTCCCTGGTCGGTCGTGGCACCGGTGTGCGCTACACACCGACGCTGGCTTTTGAGGTTGACACCGTGCCGGAGATTTCCGCGCACCTTGAGGAGCTGCTCGATAAGACTCGCGCGCGCGACGCGGAATTGGCTGAGCAGGCTAGAAACGCAAAGCCCGCAGGCGATGCCAACCCATACCGCGACGAGGAGTAAAACTCTCCACCGGCCACATCTATCGATGAAAGGGGCACCCACGTGACCACTTCTCCGCAGGCTCAGGAGCAGGCAGCTCACCAGCTTTCCCAGGCGATTAATCGCCGCATGTCCAAGCCGATTCAGCAGATGCAGGATATGCTTGCCGACGCCAAGAAGGTCGGCGTCATTGCCCATGTTCACCCCGACGCGGATGCGATTGGTGCCGCATCTGCGATGGTCATGGCTCTTGTACAACGTGGCATTTCTGCTGTCGCCAGCTACGGCGAGAGCGATTTGCCAGCCAAGTCGCTGCTGACCATCCCCGGATGGGAGCGATTTGTCGAGTACACGGACTTGGATGAAGACATTGACACGTGGGTGACTGTCGACTGCGCAAGCCCGGGGCGCCTCGGTGCGCTGGAAGATCGCGTGATGGCCTCCGACCGCGTTATCAATGTTGACCATCACGCGACCAACACTCGCTTTGGGTCCGTCAACATGGTTGACGAACGCGCAGAGTCCTCGACCATGGTGCTCCTGGACTTCTTTGGTGTCTGGGGTATCAAGCTGACCACGCCGATGGCTCATGCTCTCTATGCAGGGCTGTTGACGGACACCGCATCGTTCCAGTTCGGCCATTCCCGCATGCACACTGCAGCGGCGCGCCTGCTGGATAAGGGGCTCAATCCGCGCACGATTGGTGCACAGCTGCTGGAAGAACATCCGTTTGCCTACCTTCCATTCCTGGGCAAGGTGCTTTCCACCGCGACATTGGTGCCCGAGTGGGGCGACGGCGCTGGCCTAATCCACGTCGTCATTGAGCACGACCAGACCGCCGAAGTTGGCCACGATGAGATTGAATCGGTCGTGGACATTGTGCGTACGACTAATGCGGCCGACGTCTGTGCCGTGCTTAAGGAGTATGAGCCAAACCAGTGGGCCGTCTCGCTGCGTTCTCGCGAGCTTGTCGATGTCTCCCAGGTCGCCCTGGAAATTGGCGGCGGTGGCCACGAGCGTGCCGCCGGTCTGACTCGGGAGTGCAGCAAGGATGAGCTGCTGCAGGCCATCCTGGACACCAGCGATGTCGCAGCCCAGGCACGCCGAGGCACGAGCGAGGCCTAGGGGATTGTCGGACTCGCGAGAAACTCAGGAGCGCACTGAGATTGAGCAAACTGGCATAGAGCGAACCGGGCACAGTGCGAAGTCAGATGTCAGCCTTCGCGCAATCGTTTCGCTGGCGCTGCCAGCGTTGGGTGTTCTTGCCGCGCCCGCACTTTATGTGCTGCTGGATACGGCTGTCATTGGTCGGCTTGGAGCTGTCCAGCTTGCGGCGCTTGCCGCTGGTTCGACGGTATTTTCCGTGGTAACTACGCAGCTCACTTTCTTGGCTTACGGCACGACCGCCCGATCAGCGCGAGCCTTTGGCAGGGGCAACGTGGACGAGGCGGTTGAAGAGGGACTGCAAGCGACGTGGGTCGCCATCTTTGTGGGCCTTAGCCTCTTTGCCATCATCGTGGGGCTAGCACCAGTATTTACCGGTTGGTTAGCTCCTCATCCGGAGGTCGCTCATGATGCCGGGCAGTGGTTGCGAGTTGCTGCTTTCGCCATTCCGCTGACGTTGATTGCACAGGCCGGAAATGGTTGGCTGCGCGGTATCCAAAACACCCGCGCGCCGCTGCTATATGTGCTCTCAGGCCTTGTTCCGGCCGCCATTGTGATTGTGCCGCTGGTCCGCGCCTTCGGTCTCGAGGGCTCTGCGATGGCCGTTCTTTTCGGCGAATTGATTACCGGCGGGCTGTTCCTCCGCCGTCTTTTCAAAGAGTGCTCTAGCCGCAAGCTCTCCATGCGCCCGAATGGCGCCATTATCAAAAGCCAGCTGGTCCTCGGCCGCGATCTCATCGTTCGCTCCTTGTCCTTCCAGGTAGCGTTCCTCTCCGCCGCAGCGGTTGCTGGCCGCGTTGGGCCGACCACGCTCGGTGGGCACCAGGTCATGCTGCAACTGTGGAACCTGATTTCGTTGGTGCTCGACTCGCTAGCGATTGCTGCACAGACGCTCGTCGGTGCAGCGTTGGGCGGTAGCTCCACGGCCGTTGCCCGCTGGACTGGCAAGCGCGTGACTGTCTGGTCAAGCGTCATTGCCCTCGGCCTAGCGGCTGTTTTCGCAGTAGGGAATGCCAGTATCGTCCGCATTTTTACCGACGCCACAGGCGTGATTGACGCAGTCACCGCTGGACCATGGTGGATTCTCGTCGCAATGATTCCTATTGGCGGTGTCGTCTTCGCGCTCGATGGCGTGTTGCTCGGCGCCGGCGACGCAGCCTTCCTCCGTAACGCCACCGTTAGCGCGGTCCTGTGCGGATTCCTCCCACCGGTCTGGCTGGCGCAGGCATTTGGCTGGGGGCTGACCGGCGTGTGGTGCGGTCTCTTGGCCTTCATGATTCTGCGACTCATCTTTGTCGCTACCCGTTTCCGTGGAGAGAAATGGTACGGCATCAGCGCATGAGTGTGCTTGCCGACGTCCAGGAGTATCTGGCCAGGCATTTGCCCGCCGGTAGCCGGCTGGTTATTGACTCCAATGCCGAGCGTCCGTTTAGTGATGCGGAATTGCAGCAGCTCCGTAGCGCTGAGTTGAGGCTGTCTGATAGTGCAGCACCTGTTCGAATCCGTGATTTCACCCGAGGGCGCCTCGCTGCGCATGAGGCGGTGCAACGGCTAGGAGAGCCTGCCCCACATGGGATTGGCATGTCGACCACCGGAGCGCCGCTGTGGCCGCGAGGAGTCGTGGGGTCAATTAGCCATTGCGACGGGGCCGTGGCAGCCGTGTCCGCGAGCGCTGAACAGCTGCAGGGGATTGGCATCGATGTCGAGGTCGAGCAGACTCTAGAGTTAGGAATCATCGAGGCAGTCTTGCGCACTGACGAAGCACGCCTTGACCCGCTGGTGCAATTTAGCGCCAAGGAATCAATGTACAAACTCTGGGAGCCGATAGTCGGGCAGTGGCTAGACTTCGACGAAGTCTCCGTCCAACTGCGAAAGAAACGGATAGCAGCGCGAGGTTTTTCCCGAGGACTCACAGGCGGACCTTTACAGCTAACGTTTCACCGTGAGATTCCCGACGCCTTCTGCGGAGTAAAAGGCTTCTGGGCTCGCGGTGCAGGAATCGTTGCAACCGCGGTGTGGCTCGAGCAGTCTTAATATCCTTGAGAGGTAGTCATAGCGTGGCCGGGCGCACCACGAAGACCGTCTTAGCCCGTTTGCCAGATTCTGTGAGTAGCGCCGGAACCTTTCCCGTTGGTGACACCGCCGCATAGACTCCAGGTTTTCCGATCGGCTCCAGCCACTTGCCCTGAGCCAAATCAGTCGCCTGCTGTTCAGTAATTTCGCGGGTATCAAAGCAACGCAGGCAGGCCTCGTCCAGACTCATCGGCAGCAAGGAAGCGGCGCGCTCCGGGACTGGGCGTCGCATCTCCGCAATTTCTGGATGGGCGGTGTCGAACTGCTCGGCTTTCGCCGTGAGCTCGTCGATAGTCAATGCCTCATCAATAGTGAAAACGCCGGCGGCAGTACGCCGCAGAGCAGTGAGATGACCACCGACTCTCAGTGCATCCCCCAAGTCACGAGCTAGGGCGCGGATGAAAGTGCCGGCAGAGCAGTCGACCTCCACGTCGATATCGATGCACTCCCCGGGGCGCGAAGGATCGGAGTCGTGGCGGATGTCCAGAACCTCATAGCGGGTGATTGTCACTGGGCGCGCAGGGATATCGACCTTCTCACCACGGCGGATGCGCTCGTAGGCGCGGATACCGTCAATCTTCACCGCTGATACCGCCGCGGGTTTTTGCATGATTGTGCCGGTGAACTTCGCAATTTCCGCTCGAACCATTTCATCGGTCACCGATGCCGCCGAGGATTCGGAGAGCAACTCGCCCTCGGCGTCGTCGGTAAGCGTGGCAGCGCCGAGTCGAATGGTGGCTTGGTAGGACTTCGTGTCGGCGTGGACATGTGGCAGGAAACGGGTGCCGCGGCCGATGCCGAGGACGAGCACACCGGTGGCCATTGGGTCGAGGGTGCCTGAGTGGCCGACCTTCTTGGTGCGGAAGATGCGACGGAGTTTGCCCACTACATCGTGGCTTGTCCAGCCTTGGGGCTTGTCGACGATAACAATGCCGGAGTCTGCAATCGGATCGAAGTCGGTCATAGACGCAATCCTATGTTGCGCTATATGCGGTGTGTTAAACGGTGACCAGTTACACTGGCTCTTTGTGGAGATTTGGTATGGCTTGGACAATGCACCCGAAGACCTGGGGGACACGGTCGTAACCATCGGAGTGTTCGATGGTATTCATCTTGGGCATAAGCGCCTGATAGCTGCTGCGGTCAGTGACGCTCGCGCTCGTGGCGTGAAGTCGCTGTTGATGACTTTCGACCCCAATCCCGTAGCGCTGTTTGCCCCGGATAAGGTGCCGCCGGCGCTGTCCACCGTTTCCCGTCGTGCCGAGCTGGCAGAGGCGGAGGGAATCGATGCCATGCTCGTCGTGCCTTTCGACAAGAACTTCTCCAGTATCCCCGCTGAAGATTTTGTACGCACCGTTGTCCGCGACAAACTGAATGCACAGGCCGTCTTCGTTGGCCAGAACTTCACCTATGGGCAGAAGGCCGCAGGTACCGCCGAGACTATGCCGGAGCACGGCCGTAAGTGTGGGGTCGACGTCACCATCGTCGACCTTCTCGACGTCACTGCCGCGGACTCGACCGAACGTGTTTCGTCGACACGTATTCGCGGTTTGCTTGCCGACGGTGCGGTGTCCGCAGCCGCCTCGTGTCTCGGGTACTTCTACCGTGTCGATGGTGATGTTATTCCAGGTCAGGGGCGTGGGGGAGCGCAGCTGGGCTTTCCGACCGCCAATATTGACTTCGCTGAGGGCCTAGCAATCCCGGCTGATGGTGTCTACGCGGCATGGTTCACGGTTCAGCCGACGGCAGCCCGCCCGGAGCCGGACCCGAAGGGCGATATCGAGTTTGGGGTGCGCTACCCAGCGGCCGTGTCGGTGGGCACTAATGTGACCTTTGGAGACACTGATCGAACGGTCGAGGCCTACGTGATTGACCGTCATGCGGACCTCTACGGCACCGCCGGGCAGGTTGAGTTTGTCGACCGGATTCGCGGAATGGAGAAGTTCGACTCGGTCGAAAAGCTCATTGACCGGATGAACCAGGACGTGGCAGACACCGAGGCCATTTTGGCTAAGACCGATTAGCTGTTAAAGTAAAACGTCGGCTGTGACTGCGGTCCACAAGCAGTTGCGAGGAACCAGCTGCCAGACGCTGTTTGGTTCCGGGAAAGCCGAGAATGTGGACTGAAAAAACGACCATAATTTGATTCAAGGAGTTAGATTTACATGGCTTTGAACACTGCAGAAAAGGCTGAGATTCTCAAGGAGTTCGGCCTGCACGAGACCGACACCGGTTCCCCGGAGGCTCAGGTTGCACTGCTGACCGCACGTATTCGTCAGCTGACCGAGCACCTGAAGTTCCACAAGCACGATCACCACTCCCGTCGTGGTCTGCTGCTGCTGGTCGGTCGCCGCAAGGGCCTGCTGCAGTACCTGCAGGACAACGACGTTGAGCGCTACCGTAAGCTGATCGAGCGCCTGGGGCTGCGTCGCTAAGGTTCTCCTTAAGGTCCTGTTTGACAGAGCTTCATTGGTGTAAGTTGCTCTGTTAATTCAAGGCTTTTAAGCTTTTTAGACCCGCCGTTTGGGTTTCCATTGGATGGAAGCTCACGGCGGGTCTTTTTTTTGATCACTTGTCGTTGTGGTATTCACTCATCGATGCGCTGTAGCGTGGCCACAAGTGAATCCCTCATCGACATGTGGAGGGGCTGATCGAAAGCGTGCGCACAAGTGCCGGGCCCCATCGATAAGACACGGTAAACCATCGATGAGTCAAGAAAAGTCATCGATAAGTGCCCCCCGCCCCGCAAACTCCTAGAACCCCGCGTAGGTGCAAGAACCCAGATGGCAGTGAGATATCTCCGATCCGTCCAATACGAGAACTTTCCGCGTTAGCTGGTAGAATGCGTGACGCAAACGAAGTTCATTCGATCTTTTACAGGCGACATCGATGATCGCCGCTATTTCTAGGAGTAAGAAACCTATGGCCAACAGCAAGGCTGTTGAATTTTTCTTTGATGAGGATTTCGGTATTACCGAGGCCGTTGCCACCATCGACAATGGTGATTTCGGCACCCGCACCATTCGCTTTGAAACGGGCCAGCTGGCTCGTCAGGCCGATGGTTCGGTGACCACCTACTTGGACGAGGAGACCATGCTCCTGTCCACCGTCACCGCTTCCAACCAGCCCCGCGAGGGCTTTGATTTCTTCCCGCTGACCGTCGACGTTGAAGAGCGTATGTACGCTGCGGGCAAGATTCCGGGTTCGTTCTTCCGCCGTGAGGGCCGCCCGTCTACCGATGCCATCCTGGCATGTCGTCTGATCGACCGTCCGCTGCGTCCGACCTTCGTCAAGGGCCTGCGCAACGAGGTACAGGTTGTTGTCACCGTCATGTCCTGGGATCCGAAGGACCGTTACGACGTTGTCGCAATCAACGGCGCGTCAGCTGCAACTCAGCTTTCCGGGCTGCCGGTCTCCGGCGCTGTCGGTGGCGTCCGCATCGCGCTCGTTGCTGATGACAAGCACCCAGAGGGTGCATGGGTCGCTTTCCCGACCGAGGAGCAGCACGAGCAGGCTCTGTTCGAGATGGTCGTCGCTGGCCGTATCGTCACCCGCAAGCGTCGCGGCAAGAACGTCGAAGATGTCGCCATCATGATGGTGGAGGCCGGAGCAGGGGAGACCGTCGTCAAGCGTATTGCTGACGGTGCACCGGCGCCGACCGAGGACATCGTCGCCGCTGGCCTCGAGGCAGCAAAGCCGCACATCAAGGTTCTGTGTGAGGCACAGAAGGGTCTGGCTGAGCGCGCAGCGAAGGAAACGCAGGAGTTCCCGCTGTTCCCGGCATACAGCGATGAGATTTTTGACGCCGTCGAGAAGAAGTCCGCTAAGAAGCTGGCCAAGCTGCTCACCATTCCGGGTAAGCAGGAACGAGATGACGCCACCAATGAGTACATGGAGGACGTCGAGGGGCAGCTGCTGGAGCGCTTCGTATCCGATGATGTCGACGAGCAAGCTGCATCTAAGCAGATTCGCGCTGCATACAACGCAGTGATGAAGCAGATTGTCCGTGAGAAGATTCTCGCTGAGGGCTTCCGCATCGATGGTCGCGGTGTCACCGACATTCGTGACTTGGGCGTTGAGGTCGGCTTGATTCCGCGTGCCCACGGCTCTTCGCTGTTTGAGCGCGGCGAGACCCAGATTCTGGGTGTCACCACTTTGGACATGCTGAAGATGGAGCAGCAGATTGACTCGTTGACTCCTGTTACCTCCAAGCGCTACATCCACCACTACAACTTCCCGCCTTACTCCACCGGCGAGACCGGCCGCGTTGGCTCTCCGAAGCGCCGCGAGATTGGTCACGGGGCACTGGCTGAGCGCGCTCTGCTGCCGGTCGTGCCGTCCCGCGAGGAATTCCCGTACACCATTCGCCAGGTCTCCGAGGCTCTTGGATCCAATGGTTCGACCTCCATGGGCTCGGTCTGTGCTTCGACTCTGTCGCTGTACAACGCGGGTGTGCCGCTGAAGGCTCCGGTTGCCGGTATCGCCATGGGCCTGGTTTCCGGCGAGGTTGACGGTGAGAACCGCTTCGTCGCACTGACCGATATTCTCGGTGCCGAAGACGCATTCGGTGACATGGACTTCAAGGTCGCTGGTACTGCGGACTTCATTACCGCACTGCAGTTGGACACCAAGCTCGACGGTATTCCGTCGAAGGTTCTGGCCGATGCTCTGTCCCAGGCTCGTGATGCACGTCTGGCCATCCTGTCCACCATGGCTGAGGTCATCGAGTCTCCGGACGAGATGAGTGGTCTCGCTCCGAAGATCACCACCGTTAAGGTTCCGGCTTCGAAGATCGGTGAGCTCATCGGTCCGAAGGGCAAGACCATCAACGGCATCACCGAGGAAACCGGTGCTGATATCTCTATCGAGGACGACGGCACCGTATTTGTCTCGGCAACTTCCGGTAAGGCCGCGGACGCTGCAATCGAGCAGATTAATGCCATTGCTAACCCGCAGCTGCCGAAGGTCGGCGAACGCTACCTGGGCACTGTCGTGAAGACTGTCGCTTTCGGTGCTTTCGTCTCCCTGACTCCGGGCCGTGACGGTCTGATCCACATCTCCAAGCTCGGTGGCGACAAGCGCATCGAGAAGGTCGAGGATGTCATCAACGTCGGCGACAAGATTCAGGTCGAAATCGCTGATATCGACAACCGCGGCAAGATCTCGCTGGTTCCGGTCGAAGACGACTAATGCTTGGCGACGGAGGATGTGCTGTAGGTAGCCTCTGACAACGCGTGTAGCGAGGGCGCGGTTAGGTCACAAATTGACCTAACCGCGCTTTTGTTTTGGGTTAATCTCGGGTTTCGAACGGATTAATTTTCGAACCCACGTGGAAGGTGATTTGCGCATGCAACTTGTCGCGCACGATCATGAATTCATTGACATTGCGGCCGGTGACTATGTCGCAAGTATTTCCCAGTTCGGTGGTGGTCCGAGATCACTGGAGTACTGTGGCCTGCCACTGCTGACTGACTATCCCAAAGGGTTCAATCCACCGTTGTCCGCAGGTACGCTCCTGGCTCCGTGGCCGAACAGGGTCGCTGACGGAGTATTCATCTTTGATGGGGAAGTCCATCGACTAGATATTTCGGAGCCGTCCCGGGCGAATGCTATTCACGGGTTTGTTGCAGATCGCGTTTGGTCTGTGGTCGATTCTGATGACAGCAGCGTCACCTTGGGCGTGGAAGTTGAGCCGCAACCGGGCTGGCCTTGGGAACTCGGTCTGACCGTGCGTTGGCAAGTCACAGCCTCAGATGGCCTATCGGCGGAGTTCACAGTGCATAATCGCAGCGATAGGGAGTGCCCGTTTGGTCTGGGCTGGCATCCTTACTTAAGCGCTTTGGGCGCTGATTTCGACAGTTGCACACTGCGGTTGCCCGTTGATAAAAACCTGCCACTGGAGCCAATTCGAAACTTGCCCGCCGGCCCAGCGGTGCCAGCGGAGACAGTGGTTCCCAGCCTTCGAGAGGGGGTATCCCTGGATGGACTGTGGCTGGATCACTGCTTCTTTGCTGCCGCGGAGGCAGCGGGGAGTGACTCGCCGCGCCGTCGTGAAGCGCATTTGGTTGGGCCAAATGGCAAGGGTGCTGTGCTCTGGGCCGATGATGAATTCAGGTTCTTCCAGGTCTATGTTGCGGACGCCGGACGACGAGAAGGATTTCCTGGGCACGGGAATGCGATTGCGGTGGAGCCAATGACATGTCCGCCGGATGCGCTACGCTCCGGTACCGGTTTGCTGCGAGTTCAGGCTGGAGAGACAACAACTCTTGCCATGGGGCTGCGCGCGGAAACGGGTGGAAAATAGTTTTCCCAGCGCAGAAGAGTACAGCCCCCTCAATGGAAATCCCGGGCCGGGAGCAAGCCGCCTAGTTTAGGCGGTATTCCCCCCGGTCTTGGGGGGGCTACTGTAATGCAATCTTCTTCCGCTGCGGCTTGAGCAGCGTGGTGAGGAAGATTAGCACCACGGCAAATCCCGCGGCGGTAAACATCGCAATGCTATAGCCACGAATCACGTCGTCGGCGGCAGGAGCTGCTGCACCAGTGCTGGACAGGCCAGCGGCAATAACAGCTGACAGTGCCACAAACAGTGCAGTACCGACAGCGCCGGCAACCTGCTGCAGCGTGTTCATAATTGCTGAGCCATCCGGGTAGAGGCGCTTCGGAAGATCACCAAGACCGAATGTAAACAGCGGAGTAAACAGCAGCCCCAGGCCAATCTCAAGGACGATGTGGCAGGCGACAATCCACCACAGCGGAGTCGATGCTGAGATGAAGCCGAGCCCGAAAAGACCGAGGGCAAGGACAACGGAGCCGGGAATTGCCAGTGGGCGCGGACCATAGCTGTCAAAGAGCCGACCGACAGCCGGTCCCATAAGGCCCATAACCAGTGGACCAGGCATCACAATCAAACCAATAGTCTTGACGTCGACACCTCGCAGATTGAGGTAGAGCGGCAAAATGATGATCACACCGAACATCAGCATGAAACCAATGGTCAGAATGATTGTGGACAGCCTAAAGCTCTTTGTGCGGAAGGTTCGAAGATCCAGCAGAGCTCGGTTGTGCGGTGCCAAACGGCGCTGGCGCATGATGAAGAATACCAACAGCACGATGCCGACTACGCACAGGATTCCGTCGATAAGCGAAAACTCTGCGCCTACGCGGCTCAGCGCGTACACCAGCGGGCCGAATGCACCGGCACTGAGGAACACCGAGAGGATATCGATGGGCTTCGCGGAGTTTTCCTCAATATTGGGAACGAGAATGACACCCACTACCAGCACAATTAGGCCGAGCGGCAACATCGTGTCGAAAAGCGCATGCCAATTGTTATTTGCGATCTCCAGAATGAGACCGGAGATGGTCGGTCCGATAGCAGGCGCGACAGCGATGACCACGCTCATTCGTCCCATCATGCGCCCGCGCTCATGCTCCGGTACTACGTTGAGCACCGTGGTCATCAGCAGCGGCAGCAGCACTGCGGTACCGGACGCTTGGACAATGCGTGCGAGCAGAACGATCGCGAAGTTTGGCGCGAAAGCACCGATGAGAGTGCCCACGACGAATAGTCCTTGACTGACCGCGAAAAGAATGCGGAACGGCACTGCCGAAATGAGAAATCCAGTGACCGGAATGACAACTGCCATGGTCAGTAGGAACGATGTTGTCAGCCAGCCTGCGGTAGCTGCGCTGATTCCGAGGTCCGCCTTGACGACGGGAATTGCGACGCTCATAACCGTCTCGTTCAAGATAGCCATGAATGCCGCAGCTAGTAGCACGTAAATGGCCATATAAGCACTTTTGGGCGCATCGGCCTGTGGTGCCTCCGAACTTGGGCTGAGTTCGGAATCTTCAGATTCAGAAACCAATTGAAGTCTCTTTCTATATATCGGTACAAAAATAGGTAATTGTCGAAGACATGGAATCTTAGCGCAACAAAAACCCCGTCGTAAGTCGACAAAAGGCAAAGCGGACGGGGCATTGGCACACAAGTTGGCCAACACATTCTAAGGTAAGGGAGAAAGATAAACCCGTTGGGAAAGGACAATAGCTGTGAGCAATATCAAGGTCGGCGTACTTGGCGCCAAGGGCAAGGTAGGGTCCACCATCTGCGAGGCAGTTGAAGCCGCCGACGATTTGGAGCTGGCAGCGGGTCTCGACTCTGGCGATGACCTGAATGAACTTGTCACCGCTGGTGTGCAGACCATTGTTGACTTTACTCAGCCCGACGCTGTGATGGGCAATCTTGAGTTCTGCATTAAGAATGGCATCAACGCCGTCGTGGGTACTACGGGCTTTACCAAGGAGCGCCTCGATCAGGTGCAGCGCTGGCTTGACGACGCCGCCGGTGAGGCCAATGTTCTTATTGCACCGAACTTCGCAATCTCCGCGGTACTGACCATGAAGATGGCGGAGCTAGCCGCTCCGTACTTCGATTCCGCTGAAGTTATCGAAATGCACCACCCTTTTAAGAAGGATGCCCCCTCGGGCACCGCTATCCACACTGCTGAGGCTATTGCTCGTGCTCGCAAGGAAGCCGGCATGGGGGAGCAGCCGGACGCCACTGAGCAAACTCTCGATGGTGCTCGCGGTGCTGAGGTCGAGGGCATTCCGGTGCACGCAGTCCGTATGACCGGTTCGGTGGCTCACGAGACCGTTATCTTCGGTGCAGAAGGGCAGTCGCTCACCATCAAGCAGGACTCCTACTCGCGCACCAGCTTCGTACCAGGCGTTCTGCTGGGTGTGCGCAAGATTGAGGATTTTCCGGGCCTGACTGTGGGACTGGAGCCGTTCCTGGGACTTTAATGGCCGGGAGTTAACTGAAAATGTCTGAAAATGTCACTCTCAAGGCGCAGCTAATCGCCGCGACCAACTTCTTCCCGCCGGAGGACATCGACTTTGATAGCGATGCCGATGGTGGGGAAGCATTGATTGAGTTCTCCGGCAGGGCTTGTTATGAAACGTGGGACAAGCCCAATCCACGAACGGCGACGAATAGGGGATATCTGCGACATGTGCTTGAGGTAGGCCACACCTCACTTTTTGAACACGCAAGTGCAAGCATCTATGTTCGTGGGCTGTCGCGCTCGTGTGCACATGAACTCACACGGCACCGCCACTTTTCCTTTTCGCAGTTGTCGCAGCGGTTTGTGCCGGCCAGTTCCAACAATGTTGTGGTTCCTCCCGCAATTGCGGAGGACCCGGATCTGTTGCGAGTTTTCGAAAGCGCGGTTGATCAGTCCCGTTTCGCCTATGGTGAGTTATTAGACGCACTGGAAGAGAAGTGGGCCGACGAGCCCAACGCTATCTTGCGGCGAAAGCAGGCACGCCAGGCAGCCCGGGCGGTTTTGCCCAATGCCACCGAAACTCGAATCGTGGTTACTGGTAATTTCCGGTCTTGGCGCCACTTCATTTCGATGCGTGCGACTGAGCATGCCGATGCTGAAATTCGGGAGTTGGCAGTGGCTTGCCTGCGGGAGCTGCAGCGCTGTGCTCCTGTTGCTTTTGGGGATTTTGAGATTAACACTCTGAAGGATGGGTCGGTCGTCGCATCGAGTCCTTACGCCTTCGAGGGGTAATCGCACGTACAGTGTGAAGATATAGTCGATTGAGATTTTTAAGAAAAGGTAGTCAACAATGAGCACAGGAATTGCGTCAACTCGCGGTGCTGACATTTTCGGCACCGTCGCCGTAGCTATGGTGACCCCTTTTGATAAGGACGGAAACCTCGATGTCAAGGCGGGTGTGCAGCTCGCTGGTCATCTTGTAGACGGTGGCTGCGATGCACTCATTCTGGCCGGTACTACCGGCGAGTCGCCTACTACGACGGTTGAGGAAAAGCTTGAGCTTCTCCGAGCTGTCAGTGCAGAGATGGGTGACGAGGTTAAGCTCGTGGCCGGTGCCGGCACCAATGACACGGCCGGGTCCATCGAGCTGGCAAAGGCTTCTGTGGAGGCGGGCGCGGATGCGCTGCTCGTCGTCACGCCGTATTACTCCAAGCCGTCCCAGGAGGGGCTGTACCGTCACTTTACGGCAGTGGCTGACGCAACCGAGGCGCCGGTGTGTTTGTATGACATTCCGCCGCGTTCGGTTATTCCGATTGAAGTTGATACCATTTACCGGTTGGCGGAGCACCCGAGAATCCAGGCTGTTAAGGACGCCAAGGGGGATTTGGGAGCTGCCGCCGGCATTATCGCTAATACTGATTTGGCGTGGTACTCCGGTGACGATGTGCTGAACCTTCCGTGGCTGTCTATTGGCGCCACCGGGTTTATTTCCGTTATTGGACATGCAGCCCCGCAGCTGCTGGCTGAGGTGCGCTCTTGCTTTGACAAGGGAGACCTTGCTGGTGCGCAGGCTGCCCACGCGAAGATGACTCCGCTGTTTGCCGCTCAGGCTGCACTTGGCGGTGTAAGTTTTGCTAAATCCGCTCTGCGTCTGCAGGGCATTGAGATAGGAGATCCACGCTTGCCGCAAATTGCAGCAAATGACCAGCAGCTTGAGGTGCTTGAAGAAGCTATGCGGAAGGCAGGTGTTCTGTAGTGGCTGAAGGACGCAATCGCGCCCGCAAGGTAACTCGTAAGGCTGGTCCGCCTTCCGAGTCCGACGTGGCTGCAGCAGAGCAGTCCAATAACTCTGCATCCAAGGGCTCCGACAAGGGTGGAGCTAAATCCAACGGCTCGAAGTCCTCGCAGCGTTCCGGTGAGCGTAAGAACTCCGGTAACGCTAAGAAGTCCCAAGGTTCTTCGAATTCTTCCAACCGCGGTTCCCGCGGTGGTCGCGGCGGCCGTGGAGGTAACCGCGGAAATAGTTCGAGGGGTGGCCGTGGCGGACGCGGTGGCAACCGTCGTAACGTAGTCCAGTCGATGCAGGGTGCAGACTTGACGCAGCGTCTTCCTGCACCGCCGAAGGCCCCTAAGGACGGCCTGCGCGTGGTTGCACTGGGCGGTATTTCCGAAATCGGTCGCAATATGACCGTGTTGGAGTACAAGAACCGCCTGATCATCGTCGACTGCGGCGTGCTGTTCCCGAGCTCGGATGAGCCGGGTGTTGACCTGATCCTGCCTGACTTCTCCTACATGGAAGACAAGTGGGATCGCGTGGAAGCTCTCGTGGTCACCCACGGTCACGAGGACCACATCGGTGCTATCCCTTGGTTGCTCAAGCAGCGCGCGGACATCCCGATTATTGCTTCTCGCTTTACCCTGGCACTGATTCAGGCCAAGACACAGGAGCACCGTCAGCGCCCGAAGGTCATCGAGGTCAACGACACCAGCCACATTCAGCGTGGTCCGTTCGATCTGCGTTTCTTCAATGTCAACCACTCGATTCCGGAGTGCCTTGGCATCGTCATTAAGACCGGAGCTGGCATGGTCGTCCACACCGGTGACGTGAAGATGGACCAGACCCCGCCGGACGGAAAGCCGACTGACCTGCCGGCGCTGAGCCGCTACGGTGATGAGGGAATCGACCTCTTCTTGTGTGAGTCCACCAACGCTACGATTCCGGGCTTCTCGGGATCCGAGGCGGAATTGGCTCCAACTCTGCGCCGTCTGATTATGGATGCCAAGCAGCGCGTTATCGTCGCGGCCTTCGCATCGAATGTTTACCGCGTGCAGGCGGTCATCGACGCAGCTGTTAAGGCTGGCCGCAAAGTTGCCTTCAACGGTCGCTCTATGATTCGCAACATGCGCATCGCGCAGGAATTGGGGCTGCTGACCGCTCCGGAAAATACCATTGTGGAGATGAACGAGGCCGCTCGCATGGCGCCCCACAAGGTCGTGCTGGTGACTACCGGTACGCAGGGTGAGCCAATGGCTGCGCTGTCTCGCATGGCCCGCCGTGAGCACCGTCAGATCACCGTCCGTGATGGCGACCTGATTATCCTCAGTTCTTCGCTGGTACCCGGTAACGAAGAGGCAGTCTTCGGCGTTATCAACATGCTGGCCCAAATTGGTGCCACGGTTATCACCGGCAAGGATGCGAAGGTTCACACCTCCGGTCACGGCTTTGCCGGCGAGCTGCTGTTCCTCTACAACGCAGCTCGTCCGTCGAACGTCATGCCGATTCACGGTGAGTGGCGCCACCTCCGTGCCAACAAGGAGCTGGCTGTGTCCACTGGCGTGAAGCCAGAGAACGTTGTCCTGGCTCAGAACGGTGTGGTAGTCGACCTTGTTGATGGCCGCGCTCGTGTAGTTGGCCAGGTTCCGGTCGGTAACCTCTACGTCGATGGCGTCACCATGGGTGACGTCGACGCTGACGTGCTGGCAGACCGTGCTGAAATGCGTGAAGGTGGTCTTATCACCGTCACAGCCGTCATTGATAACCGCACTGGCCGCCCGTTGGAGAAACCACGGGCTCAGGCTCGCGGTTACTCGGACGACGCCAAGGAAGTGCTCGAAACCGTCGAGCAGGTCGTTGACGATACTCTCTTTGACCTGGCTGGCAGTGGCGAGAACAACCCGTACCGTATGGCTCAGGAAGTTCGTCGCCGCACCGAGCGTGTCATTAACCAGAAGTGGCGTCGCAGCCCGATGGTCGTTCCGACCATCGTGCCGATGTCCTCTGAGGCAGCCGAAGAGGTTACCGATGAGGAAATCCAGGAGTCGCGCGAAAGCATCTAAGTTTCTAGAGCGTCTTTTAGCCTAAGAGCCCGCATCCACCTACAACCGTGTGGATGCGGGCTTCTCCGTGCCTGGTCTAGGCTGGAGCTATGACTTTTGCTGAACGGGAACGTGAAGACCTAGCTAATCTACTGCTCAGCGTCGGCCCCGACGCACCGACCTTGTGCGAGGGGTGGACGACCCGGGATCTTGCCAACCACCTGTACATTCGCGAAAACCGTCTGGATGCCGCTGGCGGGATGTTCGTCAAGGCGCTTTCGGACCGCCTCGATGCTGTTACCGCTGAGGTCAATCGAATGCCCTACGTCGAAGTGGTGGGGAAGTGGGGTAGTGGTGCTCCGCGATG
Organism: Corynebacterium sp. 045007; assembly: GCF_040743205.1. Lineage (NCBI taxonomy): Bacteria > Bacillati > Actinomycetota > Actinomycetes > Mycobacteriales > Corynebacteriaceae > Corynebacterium > Corynebacterium sp. 045007. The sequence continues at coordinate 78,663 of NZ_JBFLKW010000003.1, read as the reverse complement.
GAATCCAATGAACTGGGCAGACCGCTACGTCAACGCTGCGGAGAACTTCGTCCATCACGAGGATGTCCGTCGTGCCCAGGAAGGCTGGACCGTTCGTCAGCTGCCACCCTCCGGAGTTTCGGACCTGTGGCGTCTGGTCACTACTGCCGGTCGTATGATGTTGCGCGGTTCGACCTCGACCGTGGTGCTAATGCGTGACGACGGAGTTGCGGTGACCCTAATCGACAACAGTGCTAAAGGTGCTCCAGTTGTGACTGTCCACGGAAGCGTCGGGGAACTGGTGCTGTGGCTCTATGGCCGTGACGAAGTACGCGTCACCATCGACGGCGACGAATCGGGCATCAAGCGCAACAGTCTTTAAAATCACGTTCTCAGTTCTGGGTGGTCGCGACAGCACGCCTGTTAAACAATGACACGCGTGTGACTAATGTGAAAACGATCCGGTGTTAGCTGTAAGGTAATGGTCATGTCTGCGACCAGCCGAACCAGAACTGACAATCGTCGTGGATCTTCCCGCTCTGCGGAGACAGATGCCACGCGGCGATACCCCGTGCACAGCGCCACGGAGGAATTCGAGCGCACTCCTAGCGCCATGTCGTTCGTGGGCAATAGCTTGGCCAGCGCCTGGACTGAAACTGCCCGCGGCGTGGCCGGTCTTGCCCGGCGGGTCAGCGGTCGCAAAAATAAGCGAAACGAAGAGGAGAATATGGCGCGGCGCGAAAGTGACGCCGATTTTTCGACGAAGCCCCGTAGGAAGCGTCGTAAAGCAGCTAGCGGCTATGACGATGTAATTGAACCGCCGGCACCGGCCTCCGTGTCAGCTGACGAGTTCGACGCAGATTTCGAGGAGGGTGGTGAACCGGGCTCGAAGGATGGCCTGGCACTACTCGTGCTGGCGTTGGCAATTGTGCTCGCTGGTTCGACATGGTTCCACCTGGCAGGGCCAGTGGGGGAGTTCATTGAAACGGCAGTGCGCACGCTCATTGGTATCGGCGCTTTTGTACTTCCGGTGCTGCTCGGTGTTGTTTCCGTATTGATGATGCTGGATGCGATGCCGCGTCGTGAACGTCTGACACCTACCATTACTGGAGCTTCGCTGATTGTGGTGGGTCTGCTCGCAATTGTGCATATCGGCTCTGGTCGTCCTGCGGACTGGCAGGGGCGACGTGCAGCTGGTGGCGCAATCGGTGGTTATATCGGTTCGCCGCTAGCAGCCGGGTTTACCTCGTGGGTCGCCGTGGTTTTGTTGCTGGGCATCGTTTTTTACGGCGCTCTGGTGCTCTCTGGCGCGACGGTGCGTCAACTCATCGATGCCACTAAGGAGTACTTCAACTTTTCCGAGTGGTCTTCGCGTCGTGCCGGCGACGAGCCGGAATCGGACGATCCCTACGGCAATGTCGATGACATGCTGGAACGTCGTGCGAGCTGGGATTCGGATACCGCATATGCCGATGAGGACTTTGACCAGCCGACGCAGCTAATCGAGCGTCGCCCAAGCCACAGCGGCCGCACGCATCATTCCTCGTCGCGTTCGACCGATCGCTCTGCTTACCGAGCTCCTCGCCGTGGCGCGGATAGCCGTATGTCTGCACCCGAACCCGCGCCTTACGACGAACCGGATGCTGACGGTAACCTCTACGATCTTTTGGACGAAGAGCCGCAGAGGACTCGACAGGCTCCGCGACCTGCCCGTCAGGTTGAGGATGTCGACTACGATTCGGCAAAGACCACAGTGTTTGATGTCCGGCATGGGGCACAGCACTGCAACCGAGTCTCCCCGGTGGAGCCGGCGTTTCCGGCGGCTGAGTACGTGGAGGAAACTCAGTCGGATGCTGTGCATCGGGACACCGCCGAAACGGAATCGACTATTCCGGCTGTCGGGGGCACGAACTACCACGCTGCCGACGAGGAGTATGACGAGTACTCCGAGTACCCGACGCAGGAGGCTGCTGCAGCGAGCAGCAGCGAACGCAATCGTGTTTCCGCTTCCCGAGCTCCGAAACAGCCCGTTCAGCCTGAGACCGTAGCGCCCGAGAGTGCCCCGCAGGGCGAGTCGTCTGTCGACGATTCGCGGGATGCGGTTTCTGAGGCTACCCGTCGCACTATGGATGCCATTGCCGCTCGTTCTGGCATCGATGCCTCTAAGATTCCGGCCACAACTCCGAAGTCTGAATTGGAAAAGGACGCCGAGGGTACGTCCGCTTCGTCGGCATGCACGCCGGAGTCTGACTACCACCTGCCATCGACTAACTTGTTGATCCCAGGTGAGCGCCCCAAGACACGTACGGCGACGAACGACCGCATGATTGAAGCGATTACTGAGGTATTCGCAGAATTCAAGGTCGACGCTGCAGTGACTGGTTTCTCTCGCGGTCCGACGGTGACTCGCTACGAGGTCGAGCTTGGCCCGGGCGTGAAGGTCTCGAAGATCACGAACCTCCAGTCCAACATTGCCTATGCGGTAGCGACCGACAATGTCCGCCTGCTGACTCCGATTCCGGGCAAGTCAGCCGTTGGTATCGAGGTACCGAACAACGACCGTGAGATGGTTCGGCTTGCCGACGTACTCAACGCGCCCAAAACCGTTGCGAACGATGACCCGATGCTGATTGGCCTCGGTAAGGATATTGAGGGCGAGTTCATCTCGCACTCTATCCAGAAGATGCCGCACCTTCTCGTTGCCGGTTCGACCGGTTCGGGTAAGTCCGCGTTCGTAAACTCGATGTTGGTGTCGCTGCTGACGCGTGCAACCCCGGAGGATGTCCGACTGATTCTGGTGGACCCGAAGATGGTCGAGCTGACTCCCTACGAGGGGATTCCTCACCTGATTACGCCAATCATCACTCAGCCGAAGAAGGCCGCGGCGGCTCTGCAGTGGCTGGTTGAAGAGATGGAACAGCGGTACATGGACATGAAGGCCGCCCGCGTCCGTCACATCAAGGACTTCAACCGTAAGGTCAAGTCCGGTGAGATTACGACGCCACTTGGCTCGGAACGCGAGTACCGTCCGTACCCGTACATTGTCTGTGTCGTCGACGAGCTGGCAGACCTGATGATGACCGCACCCCGCGATATCGAAGATGCGATTGTGCGCATCACGCAGAAGGCCCGTGCCGCCGGTATCCACTTGGTGTTGGCTACGCAGCGTCCGTCTGTGGATGTGGTCACCGGTTTGATTAAGACGAACGTGCCATCGCGATTGGCATTCGCTACCTCGTCACTCACGGACTCCCGCGTCATTCTTGACCAGGGCGGTGCGGAAAAGCTCATTGGTATGGGCGATGGCCTGTTCATCCCACAGGGTGCAGGCAAGCCGCGACGTCTACAGGGTGCCTTCGTCACCGACGAGGAGATTCAGGCCGTAGTCGATGCAGCTAAGGCACAGGCCGAGCCGGATTACACCGAGGGTGTCACAGAGGATAAGAGCGCTGAGGCTGAGCGCAACATTGACCCCGATATTGGAGATGACCTGGAAGATTTGCTTCAGGCAGTCGAGCTGGTGGTCACCGCACAGCACGGGTCGACCTCGATGTTGCAGCGCAAGATGCGAGTCGGCTTTGCCAAGGCTGGTCGACTGATGGACCTGATGGAAACTCGCGGAGTCGTCGGGCCATCAGAGGGCTCTAAAGCACGTGAGGTGCTGGTCAAGCCAGAGGAGCTCGAAACCATTAAGTGGATGATCAAGGGCGCAAATCCGGAGGACGCTCCTAAGGAAGAAGTAAACGTAGTCGACGCTGATCCGAATCAGTCTATGGCGTAGGACGACCCAGCCTCACCGCCGTTTCTGATTGCGTGTATAGTCGGCACACGTGGAGGGGAGTATCCCCGGTAGAAGCGGATGTTTTCCGCTAGCCCGTGACGGTTATCGTCAGCACGGATTGGACGCACAGACTTGCTTTGTGCAGATTCAATCCCGGTGCCGTCACTTTTGCCACTTTGGCAGAAGCAGGAGAGACCTCCGGTTCATGTTCGCACGACCGGAGGTCTTTTTTTAATATGCATGTCCCCGCATTGGTATGGATTATCACCATTGTGGTCGTCATGGGTTTTATCGCCTTTGACTTCTATGCACACGTTCGCACGCCGCATAACCCAACTATGAAGGAAGCCGGCGGCTGGACCGCTTTCTACGTAGTCTTGGCATTAATTTTTGGCGGAATGGTGTGGTTGTTATGGGATCACCACCGAGGCATTGAGTTTCTATCGGGCTATATCACTGAAAAGGCGCTCAGCGTAGACAACCTGTTTGTCTTTGCGCTCATCATCGGTGCGTTTAAGATTCCACGCCAGTACCAGCAAAAGGTTTTGCTGTTAGGTATTGCGATGGCGCTGGTATTCCGAGGCCTGTTCATTTGGGCTGGTGCTGCCGTTATTGCCAAGTGGTCCGACGTTTTCTACCTGTTTGCAATTTTCCTGATTTACACGGCTATCAAGACGGTGTACGACGAAGCCGTCGATAAGCCGGAACCCGATCCGTCGGATATGAAGCTGATTCAATGGCTGCGTCGAATTGTCCCAATTTCGGATCATTACAACAAGGACAAGCTGACCGTTAAGGAAAACGGCAAGCGTTACTTGACGCCGCTTGCCATCGCGCTGGTGTCCATCGGTTTTATCGACGTGATGTTTGCGTTTGACTCTATCCCGGCTATCTACGGCCTGACGGATGAGGCATACATCGTCTTTACTGCAAATGCCCTGGCTCTCATGGGTTTGCGTCAGATGTACTTCTTGCTTGACGGTCTGCTGGATCGCTTGGTGTACCTGGCTTATGGTCTGGGTGTCATCCTGGCCTTCATTGGCGTGAAGTTGCTGTTGCACGCACTGCATGAAAACAACCTGCCGTTTATTAACGGCGGTGAGAACGTGTCGGTGCCTGAAGTATCGACCTGGGTGTCGCTGGCGGTCATCGTCATCGTACTGGTGGTGACTGTCCTGGCATCGTGGCTCAAGATTAAGCGTGATGAAAACATGGGTGCGATTGCCTTTCCGCGTGTTCACCACGATGATTATGGAAACGACGACGGCCTTGGCTCTCACGCTTCCTCTACCTCTGTCGGTGAGAGGTCAGCGTCGGCCGGAAACGAAACTAACGGTTCGCACATCGGTAAGAACGAGCCTGGGCATTAATCGAACACGATTGTGAGATAAGGTAACAACTGTGACTGCTCCAAGTGCTGATACAAGCCGTGTTTCCAACTGGAACTTGCCCAATTTCCTGACCGTGCTTCGCATCCTCGGAGTGCCGGTATTCCTGTGGGTACTTCTTCAGGAGGGCGGCGAAGCCACCAATTGGCGCTGGTGGTCGTTTGTCGTCTTCGCGCTTCTGATGGCGACTGACAAGTTGGACGGGCACCTCGCACGCAGCCGTAATCTCATTACCGACTTTGGCAAGATTGCCGATCCGATTGCCGATAAGGCGCTGATGCTGGCCGCGCTGATCGGTATGAATATCATCGAGATTCTGCCGTGGTGGGTGACTGTCATCATCGTGATTCGCGAAGGTGGCATCACCATCTGGCGTATGTTCGCACTGCGTCAGGGGCGTGTTGTTCCGGCTTCTCGGGGCGGCAAGATAAAGACGGTCCTGCAGTCTGTAGCAGTGGGGCTATTCCTGATGCCAGTGGACTGGTTGTTCTGGCCGTCCTGGATTGTGATGATTGCCGCCATCGTCGTCACCGTCGGTACCGGAATCCAGTACATTGTGGATGCGCGTAAGGTCTCGTAGAGGAATTCAGTGGAGGTTAAAGCTGTGAACACAGTCGACCATCTCGCCCAGAGTGACGAAAACGCTGACGCTGTCGACGGCGTTTCGCTTAAACTCGTCCAATCGCTTGCCTCCCGCGGCGAGACTTTTGCAGCCGCAGAATCACTTACCGCAGGTCTTCTCTGCGCCACCGTCGCCTCCGTACCGGGAGCCTCCGCCGTTCTGCGCGGTGGCGTGGTCACCTACGCCACTGACACAAAGGCGTTGCTTGCCGACGTGCCAAAGGATGTTTTGGCCGCATATGGCCCCGTGTCCGAGTTGACGGCCCGGTATATGGCACTTGGAGTGGCGAATAAGACAGTGGCGGGCTGGGGGATTTCGCTAACTGGCGTTGCTGGTCCAGCGATGCAGGATGGGCACCCAGTAGGTGAAGTCTGGTGTGGTCTGAAACCGCCGGAGGTTTCGTACCTTGATGGGGTAACCGCTGTTAGGTTGCCGGTGAATAAAGAGGGTTCGCGCGCGGAGATTCGTCGTCAAGCAGTGGTATTGGCGTTAGAACTGTTGTTGCAGAATCTCGACGGTGAGTAGAATTTTTGAAAATTGGGAACAGGTCGGCCCTCTAAAGCGTTAGAGAAAGTGATGACCAACAATACTGCACTTATGACCATTCGCTACCCAGAGGTAGATAGCGCTGCTGCTTTGGAGGCTTCCATGGATGCCACAGCACCGTCGGCGCGGGTGGCTGTAGCGGAGCAGCCTGGATCGGTTGCAAAGTTAACGGCACAGGATTTGGCGGAACGGGGAGAATCCCGTGAGCCACTCCTGCGAGAGGCACTGGGGGAGACGCTGCGTGATATCCGTTCGCGTAGTGGACAGACGCTGCGTGAGCTTTCTGAAAATGCGGCTATTAGCCCTGGTTATTTGTCTGAGCTTGAGCGTGGACGGAAAGAAGTCTCATCTGAGCTGCTGGCGTCGGTATGCGCGGCGCTTGGTGTGACGGTGTCGGATTTGATGATGGAAGCGGCCACAGCGATGGCCCTGCATTCGGCGAGCCCAGAATTGGCAGCGATGTAGAAATTGGTTGCGGCGGTGGAATTTCATTCCATTGCTCCGGTACTTAGCACCCGAAGACGCTCGGCTTTAGTTAAGATTGGGTGCGCGATAAGCACAGACCTGCTTTGAGGTAGTTGCAATAAGAAAGGTGTATGGGACGCTATGGCTAATCCATTTGTAAAGCTGTGGAATTACTTGATGGCCGCTTTTGATTCCAAGATTGAGGAAAACGCTGATCCGAAGGTTCAGATTCAGCAGGCTATCGAGGATGCCCAGCGGCAGCACCAGGAACTATCGCAGCAGGCAGCGGCGGTGATTGGTAATCAGCGCCAGCTGGAAATGCGCCTTAACCGTCAGCTCGCTGAGATTGAGAAGCTGCAGGGGAACACTCGTCAGGCATTGCAGCTCGCTGACAAGGCTCGTGCTGAGGGGGATACCGCCAAGGCTACGGAGTATGAGAACGCAGCTGAGGCTTTCGCAGCTCAGTTGGTTACTGCTGAGCAGTCGGTAGAAGATTTGAAGGCTCTGCACGATCAGTCGCTGCAGCAGGCAGCTCAGGCTAAGAAGGCCGTCGAGCGTAATTCCATGCAGCTGCAGCAGAAGGTCGCGGAGCGCGCAAAGCTCCTCAGCCAGCTGGAGCAAGCAAAGATGCAGGAGAAGGTCTCTGAGTCCCTGCAGTCGATGAATCAGATTTCTTCGGGGGCTACACCTAATCTGGATCAGGTTCGTGACAAGATTGAGCGTCGTTACGCTAACGCTCTTGGTCAGGCCGAGCTAGCTCAGAACTCGGTTCAGGGGCGTATGGCTGAGGTAGAGGCCGCAGGCGTTCAGCTTGCTGGGCACTCTCGCCTGGAGCAAATCCGCGCAGAAATGAACGGTGGCAACGAGCTCTCTGGTGGCGAGGCTCAGAAGTCCATCGAGGGAAGCGCTGCCTCCAACGTTGACCCTGCTGTTGCTGAGCGCATGCGCCAGCTGCGTGAGGGCAATTAATTCTCCTACTCACCTTCGCCACGTGCGATTAGCGAATCGCCCATTGCCTTCGAGCGATTAATGGTTCGGATGACCACAGGTACGCCGAAGGCAATGATTGAGCCGGTAGCCCCTCGGGCTTTTCGAGCCTCCAGTACCTCGGCAGCGGCCATAACCTGAAGCGGAATCATACGCAGCGTCAGCGATAGTGCGAGCGCGATGGTGTCGACTGGTAGGCCGAGACGGGCGAACGGCTGTATCGCAGCGGTCAAAGTATCCATGATGTCGCTGACGCGGGTCGTCAGCGTTAGCAATATTGCCGCTGCGATTGCGGAGAGAAGTGCGAGGAAGGTCGTCAGCGCTTGCTCACCTCCGGCGCGCCACCACAGGAGAAGCGAAAGCAGCGCCAAAATGACTACGGCTCCACGGAGCTGTCGGAAAGCAACCATGGGTGGCACCTTGGCCACCGCATAAGCGAGGGTGACAATTGCCAGGGCAATCGCCCCGCCTAGCCAGGTATCCACGAGAATCCCGGTGAGCAATAAAAATGCGATGACAATGATGAGTTTGGGGGCCGTCGGGAGCCTGTGCACAGGGGACTTATGGTTTAGGTAAAGCCCTAACGGGACATCGGCTGGATGAATCATGAGCGGCCTTCTTCCGCACGAGTCATATCGCTGACGTATCGGTCAATAACTTCCTTCGGCGCACCGTCGTCGACGATTTCTCCTGCGCTTACACGGATAACTCGGTCGAAGTCCATAAGAAAATCCAGATCATGAGTGACCACGATAATTTGCTGCTCAAGCTGGGCGAAGATACTCCGAATGTGGAGACGATTGCGCAAGTCGAGGAGCGTAGTGGGCTCATCGGCAATAATGGTCGTGGGATTAAGAATTAACACTGCCGCCAGCGCCAGTAGCTGTTTTTGTCCACCCGAGAGCAAGTGTGGCGAGGCGTCAGCATGATTGGCGAGCCCAAATCGCTCAAGAGCTTCCTGCACCAGCTGGTTGCGCTCATCCTTTGGCAGTTTTCGCTTGCGTAGTGAAAAGGCAATGTCCTCTGCGACTGTCGGCATCACAATTTGGTTATCCGCATCAGAAAAGATGAAGCCGACATTCTTGCGAATTGCCTTTGCCTGCTTTGCGACATTCATGCCCTCATACGTGACCGTGCCACCAGTGACCGGGCCCAGGCCGTTAATGAGTCGCACCAGCGTGGACTTACCGCCACCGTTTTCGCCGATAATGCCAATGCGGTTCTCTGTGAGAGTTAGCGTGGTCGGCTTCAGTATCTGGCGTCCCGAATAGGTTGCGGACGCGCGGTCAAAAGCGATGGTGGGCATAGTGCGACTCGAGACCCTTTCTAATTCTGTGGGGTTAATTGCCCGAGGTGGCTGCTTCCTTAACCAAACGACTTTGCTTACGGTTGGCAGCGTCGGGAAGCAAATCAGGGAAAGCCTGCAGTACGGCAGTAGCAATAAGCGCGGCTACGACAACCTTTGCCACGTCGCCTGGGATAAACGGGACGTTGGTAATCAGTGCGTCGGTGAAGCTAAGTCCCATACGCCAAGTCAATCCGACAGATCCGAAGAAGTACTGTAGTAGAACTCCGACGAGGCCTGCGCCGATGAAGACGCTGATTCGTGAAACCTTCGCCCGTGGTGCTTGCTGGGCAATCGCGCCGATTGCGAAACCGGCAATTAAATAGCCGACAATGTAACCCACGGTAGGGCCGGGGAGTGCGGCGAGAAGTGGTTTCCAGCCCGCCATGTTTGGGACACCCACGAGACCAACAGCCAGGAACAGGGTAGTGGCGAGGCCGCCACGTTTGAATCCGAGAATCATCCCGGCCAGTGCGATGCCCATGTTCTGTAGCACGATTGGCACGCCGAGGCCGCCAACGGGAATGGCAATGCCGCCGAGCACGATGATTAGTGCTGCGAAAGCAGCGATAATAGTGAGGTCATACACCTTGGAATTATTCACAGCTCTCATCTTAAACCCCTGAGTTGAGCACTGTTCAGGCAGGGGACCGGGGATTAGGTTATGAAAAGAGGGTGGCCAGGTAGGTATCAGTGACAGGTATCTTGTACGTTGGTCTCATGCGATTGGCCGATTTTCACAACTTCGTCAACCACGAATTTGGGCCTCAGCACGGCCCGTGGCTGTTGCATTCCCACGTACTGATGGAATATGGAAAAACTCCCGCCGAATTGCTCGAGGACGGGGTCGAACCTCGGGATATCTGGTGGGCGCTGTGTAGGGAACACGATATTCCCGAAGACCGCTGGTACGGTCCTGACGAATAGGTTCCGGCGTAGACGACGGTGAATGCTTGCCGACGGCTCTTGCGTGTCGTTGCCATTCGAACAGGGTTTCGCATATTATCGAAAGTGCTGATGAAGTCAATCCGTCTGATTCGGTATAACTTCCGGGTGTAACCGGCAGTAGAGGTGTCGCGGACCAATTTGGAACCGGAACGGCTAGTTTCGCGCCTAATTAAGTGTGAGCGAAGTTTCTGTTTTGGATGAAAATCGGGACACACATTCTCTGAGTACGGCTCCAGAACCCGATACCGTACGCGACAATGACCGCGACAATGACAATGAGGAAGAACAACGAACTATGGCTCGTAAGAAGGCTACGGCTTCGAACCAGGGCAATGATCGCCTGAAGGCGCTCGATGTAGCTCTGGCGAATATTGAGAAGGACTTCGGTAAGGGTGCAGTTATGCGCCTGGGGGACGACAATCGTCCTCCGATTCAGGTTATTCCCTCCGGCAATATCGCTATCGACGTGGCCTTGGGCCTGGGCGGGTTCCCACGTGGTCGCATCGTAGAAATCTATGGTCCAGAATCCTCGGGTAAGACCACAGTCGCACTGCATGCTATTGCAGAGGCGCAGCGGCAGGGCGGTATTGCCGCATTTATTGATGCGGAGCATGCGCTGGATCCGGTTTATGCGCGCAAGCTTGGAGTAGATACGGACAACCTTCTGGTATCCCAACCAGATACCGGTGAGCAGGCACTTGAGATCACAGATATGTTGGTGCGTTCCGGTGCTATTGACATCATTGTGGTTGACTCGGTGGCCGCGTTGACTCCGAAGGCTGAAATCGACGGTGAAATGGGCGATTCCCACGTTGGTCTGCAGGCGCGGTTGATGAGTCAGGCGCTGCGCAAGATGACGGGTGCGCTGTCCCACACCGGCACCACTGCCATCTTCATTAACCAGCTGCGTGAAAAGATTGGCGTCATGTTCGGCTCTCCTGAGACCACCACGGGTGGTAAAGCACTGAAGTTCTACGCTTCCGTTCGCTGTGACGTACGCCGAATTCAGACGTTGAAGGACGGCCAGGATGCGGTGGGTAACCGCACGCGCTTGAAGGTAGTCAAGAACAAGGTGTCGCCGCCGTTCAAGCAGGCAGAGTTTGACATCATCTACGGCGAGGGTATTTCGCGTGAGGGCTCGTTGATTGACATGGGCGTTGATAACGGCATTGTCAAGAAGTCCGGTTCGTGGTTTACCTACGAGGGCGATCAGTTGGGTCAGGGCAAGGAAAAGGCTCGTATGCACCTGCGCGAGAATCCAGAAATTGCCCAGGAAATCGAAGTCAAGATTAAGAAGAAGCTCGGTGTCGGGGAATTCGCGGAGGTCGAGGATGAGACCGATATCGATGCCCCTGTCGATGTCGTGCCGGACATCGACTTCGATGATTTGGAAGATTAGCTAGCTCACGGCGTAGTGCCGCGACACACGAAAAGAGAGGACCGTGGAGGATCGTAACGGCCGCGATGTGCGGGAGACTATCGAAAAGCTTGCTCAGCAGATTGCGGAAGCTGACGGTGGTTCGCTCTACGATGCGGGTCGTGAGGAATCCAAGGCCCCGATTCGTGCTAAGGCACTGCGCTTGCTCGATCAGCGAATGCGTTCCCGCAAGGAACTCGTAGAAAGGCTCGAGGCAGTCGAGGAGTTTCCAACCTCGATGATTGAAGAAGTCGTTGATGACCTGACCCGAAGTGGATTGGTTAATGACGAGCTTTTCGCATCCGAATGGGTGCGGCAGCGCTTTGCTAGTCGTGGCAAGTCGAAGATGGTTTTGAACCGGGAGCTGCAGGAAAAAGGCATTGATGCTTCGCTTCGTGCAGATGCGTTGGAGCAGATTACGCACAACGCGGAAGAAGAAGTCGCCCGGAAGCTAGCGGCGAAGAAAGCGGCCACTATTAAAACAGTGGCACCTGACTTCAACTCCAAGCAAAAGGATTTACGCAAAGTCGTCGGTGTGCTGGCGCGGCGCGGTTTCCCCTCTGAATTGTCCATGAGCATTGCTCGGGATCAGTTAGAAGAGCGATACCGGGAACTCGAAGAGGACACAGATTAGCGCCGGTGCCACCGCACGCCGGATTAGCACGCCGGCTGCGGACCCGTCAGGTTTAAAGGGGGTCGCTGATTGGGGAAATGGGCCATAAACAGCTAACCTAAACTGCCGTGACTACCCCTTCTTTGAACTCTCAGCAGCAGTCTTCGCCTCGCACATATGAGGTACGTACGTTCGGTTGTCAGATGAACGTCCATGACTCGGAACGACTGTCTGGCTTGCTGGAAGAAAACGGTTATGTAGCGGCTGCAGAAGGCGATAATCCTGATCTGGTCGTTTTCAACACCTGTGCCGTTCGAGAGAATGCGGACAATCGCCTCTATGGCACATTGGGACAGCTCAAACCGGTCAAGGATGCTCACCCAGGCATGCAGATTGCCGTCGGTGGCTGCTTGGCCCAGAAGGATAAGGACGTCGTCGTAAAGAAGGCCCCATGGGTGGACGTAGTCTTCGGTACGCATAACTTGGGTTCGTTGCCAGCTTTGTTGGAACGCGCCGCTCATAATGACCGGGCTGAAGTCGAGATTAAGGACGCGCTGGAAGAATTTCCCTCGGTGCTGCCGGCCAAGCGTGAATCCACTTACGCAGGTTGGGTGAGTATTTCCGTAGGCTGCAATAACACGTGCACCTTCTGCATCGTCCCCAGTTTGCGTGGTAAGGAACGCGATCGTCGTCCGGGCGAGATTCTCGCTGAGGTGCAGGCACTCGTGGAGCAGGGCGTTACTGACGTGACTCTCCTCGGTCAGAATGTCAACGCCTATGGTGTTAACTTCGCCGACCCTGACATGGAACGCGACCGCTCGGCTTTTTCCAAGTTGCTGCGCGCCTGCGGCCAGATTGAAGGGTTGGAACGTGTGCGCTTTACGTCTCCGCACCCAGCTGAGTTCACCGATGATGTCATCGACGCCATGGCGGAGACACCGAACGTGGTTCATCAGCTACACATGCCACTACAGTCCGGTTCCGACCGAGTGCTGAAAGACATGCGCCGTTCCTACCGCACCAAGAAATTCCTGGGAATTCTGGAGAAGGTTAGGGAAAAAATGCCGGATGCCGCCATTACCACTGACATTATTGTCGGTTTCCCAGGCGAGACTGAAGAGGACTTCCAGCAAACTCTCGACGTGGTGGAAAAGGCTCGTTTTAGCTCGGCGTTCACCTTCCAATACTCGCCCCGCTCGGGAACTCCGGCGGCAACCATGTCGGATCAGGTTCCACCAGAGGTTGTGAAGGAACGCTATGGTCGGCTGCTAGCGCTTCAGGAGCGTATTTCCGAGGAAGAAAACGCTAAGCTAGTCGGCCGGGAAGTCGAGCTGCTGGTCAGCCAGTCCGATGGCCGTAAGAATGCGGAGACTCATCGCATGTCTGGTCGGAGTCGGGATGGCCGCCTGGTGCACTTCAGCCCGTCGGAAAGCGAACCAGGCGTCGTCGACCGCAAGATTCGCCCAGGTGATTACGTGACAGTACGCGTGACCGACTCAGCACCGCACTTCCTCATTGCCGACTCCGGAGTGCTCACACACCGCCGCACTAAGGCGGGGGATAATGTAGAGGTCGGTCAGACTCCGACGACCGCTCCGATTGGAGTTGGTCTGGGCTTGCCAAAGATTGGGCGCCCGGAGAAAACGAGTGTAAGTGAGGGATGCGGCTGTGAGTAGTGACAAGGCTTCGCCGGAAAGTGATATGGAATCCACTAGCGAGCAGTCGGTGGAATCCGCGCAGGCGTTGCGGGTTCAGGAGCGCAAGGTCGCTGGCGAGCTGGATCTCGGCCGTGCAGTGATTCCGATGATGGTTGCCGTCATCGGCCTCATTACGAGTTTCTTCCTTCCGCACTCTGGCGTCGTTTTGGGCTTTGATGTGTTGCTGGATACGGATGTTGCGCATCAGTACTTCACGACTCGACCGGAGCGAATTTACTCCATTCTCGTGGTGGTAGGTGTCTTGCTAGCTATTGCCACGCTGATTACGCGGACGACGATTCTCGCATTCGTCACCTGGTTTTTTGCCTGTATTCAGATGGTCTACTCAGTCTTCGCTGGCTGGATGCGTCAGTCTCGTCCACAGGAACTGGCCGGCGAGGGTATTTCCTTCGGCCTGATGCTCGGTATTTTCTGCAGTTTTCTACTGGCCATCTCCGTGACTTTCATCGCTTTCCGACGTAGTAAGGAGCAGCTCGCAATCGCGACGAAACGTCGCAAGCACGCTGACACCGATCCGGTACTGCGCGCGCAGCAGGTTTACTTGCGGGCGGGCCTGACACCGAATACGACTACGGATGTTGAGGTCGTCGACGACCGCCGTGAACGTGCTCGCCGACGCAATCGTGGCCAGCAGGGAAGTAGTACGGACAATGTCTCTCAGCAGACCGGCGAACAGGACGAACAGGTCAGCGACGAGTAGTGAGACTTTTTCACTAGCGCAGTAAGTAAAGGGGCTCTCTTCCACTCCGGAAGAGAGCCCCTTTTCTTTTAACCATCGACGCGTTGCCAGCGCGTAGCTGAGCCAGGATTCTGTTGCGGACGCCGGAGAGCGAGAACATGCTTCCCCGACACACAACTAGCTTCTGTTAGAGCTCCTTGAGAGTCTCCGCGGCCTGCTCTGCCCACTGTCGCCACTGTTCGGCCTGCTCCCGAGCCTTGGCGGCCTGAGAAGTCTTGCCCTTCGCCTCGAGTTCGGCGGCCTTCTGCTCAAACTCCGCTGCGCGGTCGGCGAACTGCTGGACGCGAGCCTGTGCTTCGGGGTCGGTACGGCGCCACTGCGAATCGGCAGCATCGGAGACGCGCTTTTCCAGTGCGCCAATGCGGTTTTCATACTCACGCACACGACCACGCGGCACAAAGCCGATGGCCTCCCATTTCTCCTGCAACTGGCGCAGTTCGTTGCGAGCGTGATCGAGGCCCTTGGACGGATCAATGCGGTCTTCGTATTCAGCCAGCAGTGCGTCCTTGGCCGCAGCGTTTTCCTCGAACTCCCTGTCTCGAGCTTCGTTGACCGCGTTGCGAGCACCAAAGAACTCATCCTGGGCGGCCTTGAACTGCGCCCACAGCTTGTCATCGACCTCGCGTGGGGCTCGACCAGCGGCCTTCCACTCAGCCATCAGGTCACGGAAGGCAGCAGCGGTACCACCCCAATCAGTGGAGGTCTTCAGGGCCTCAGCTCGCTCAATGATGTCCTCCTTAACGCGGCGAGCAGCCGCACGGTTGCGGTCCAGTTCCGCAAAATGGGCACCGCGGCGGCGGTTGAAAGAATCACGCGCGCGGGAGTAACGGCGCCAGAGCTGATCATCAGTTTTGCGGTCGATGCCGCGAATCTGCTTCCACTCTGTGAGAATTTCGCGGATACGGTCGCCGGCGACCTTCCACTCGGTGGAGTTCTCTGCGAGCTCTTCGGCCTCTGCGGCGAGCTCTTCCTTACGTGCGATGGCGTTCTTACGGCGCTCTGCCTTGTCGTGAGCGACTTTTTCCTCTGCGACGTGGGAGGTGGCAATGACCTCTGCAAGGCGCTTATCCAGCGCATCGATATCGCCGAGGACCGTGGCGGTGGCAAGGCTCTCACGCAGTTCAACTGCGTTGTGAGAAATGGTCTTTGCCTCCTGCGGGTGGGAGACTACACGAGATTCCAGTAGCTCGACCTCGGTGGCCAGATCCTCGTAGCGCTTGCCGTAGTGGGCATAACCCTCTTCTACGGTGCCAGCCTGCCAGGAGCCAATATTGCGTTCGCCGGCGCTGGTGACCAGCCAAACAGTGCCGTCTTCGTCAATGCGGCCAAACTTCTTTGGATCATTGTGGACGGCATGTGCCACAGCGGCCGACCCCGCAGGCGCTGGAGTAGCTCCAGGGGCCTTACGATGAGCCGGCATTGAGCCTGGTCGAGGTCCCGGACGTGGACCCGGGCGTGGACCTGGCTTAGGGGAATTGCTGGTACCGGTCATAGTGGGTAAACCTCTTCCAATCTTCATGCAGAACTGCCGCGCGACACGGCTGCCATCAAACACTTACGGTATGTGCTCGAGTATCCCAAAAATTTTGGCACAGCGCGCGTAACACCGCCGGATTAAGGCATCGACTAGCCCCTCACGGTAGCGTTGAGGACGTGAATTCGCGTTTGCCTCGGCTTGTTATCGTTCCGCGTGCGCTCCTCATCGTCGAGGAGCTGGGTGGTTTTGCACCTATCGCCACGGAATTGCGCCGTCATGCCCGTGAAACCGTCGCGACGCTGTGGACAGATGACGAACCCGGGGAGCCCGGCGCGGTCGCTATTATCACTGGCAGGATGCAGGCGAAGTCCCCGCACCAGACCAGCGCACCCGGCAGTTTTTCTCCGTATGGGGTTGATGTCACGGTGTCAGGCGGAACCGAATTACCTGAGCTGCTGGGACGCTGGCTTATCGAAGACTACGCGCGACGGAATTCTGAAGGACCCACTGGCCGCGTCATTCAGGCAACGTGCTTCGACTCTATCGCTGAGGCACTCGCTGCCGGTCACACGCGTCTGCTTGTGCTTGCCGACGGCGCATTCGGCCTTGCGGACGATTCCCCGGTCGGCGTAATTGAAGGTGCAGCGGAGGTTGATGCGCTGTGCAGTCTGATTGCTGGTCAGGACTGCTCAAGTATTAACGTGGAAAATATTGTGTTTCCAGCTCCCGGCGCGTACGCAGCCGAGTTATGGCAGCAGCTGAGTAAAGCTGCTGAAAGCTGGAAGGGGTCTGGAATGACCGTCGTAAAGCGTTCTTACTATGACAGGGCGCCTTATGGAATCGGCTACCACGTGGCCAGCTGGCGGTGTGTTGCGAAGTAAGAGCGCGCGTTTTTAGTTTTTGTGCAGGAGTGTGAACTGGGTAGTGACGGCTTTCGAGAGTGAGAGCTTGCCGGTGCCGATTGCGGTGGTAGGGCCGACGGCGTCGGGAAAGTCGGATTTGGGGCTGGTACTTGCGGAGCAGCTTGGCGGTGAGGTCGTCAATGTTGATTCGATGCAGCTCTATCGAGGAATGGATATCGGAACAGCGAAGCTGTCGGTGGACCAGCGGCGGGGGATTCCGCACCACCAACTCGATGTGCTGAACGTGACGCAGCCGGCGAGTGTGGCGACGTATCAGCGTGAGGCGGTAGCGGATGTTGAGGCCATTAGCGCGCGGGGGAAAGTCCCCATCCTTGTCGGCGGGTCGATGATGTATGTGCAGGCGTTGGTGGACGACTGGCAGTTCCCACCTACGGACCCTGAAGTACGTACGAAGTGGGAGACAGTGCAGGACGAGATCGGTCCGGCGGCGTTGCATGATCGGCTGGCAGAGATTGATCCGGATGCGGCGGCAATTATTGAGACCAATGACCCGCGGCGCACCGTCCGCGCCCTGGAGGTCATCGAGCTCACGGGCAAACCTTTTGCAGCGTCGAAGCCGTCGATTGATAAGCCACCGCGGTGGAACACTCGCATATTGGGGTTGCGCACGCAGGCGGAATGGCTAAATCCGCGGATTGAACAGCGTACGCGGGGCATGTTTGCCGCTGGCCTGGTGGAAGAAACTGAGAGTTTGATTGCGCAAGGGTTGCGCGAAGGTGTGACCGCTAGTCGCGCGATCGGCTATGCGCAGGTGCTGGACTACTTCGATGGGGTTTACGACCTGGATACGGCTTGTGAACGCACGATTACTGGTACGCGCAGGTATGTGCGACGTCAGCGCTCCTGGTTCAACCGTGATCATCGGATCATGTGGCTAGACGCTGCCGGTGACGTGCCGGGACAGGCGTTTTCCGCACTTGGTCTGTAAGAGATTCGGACCTCCCGCTAGCATCAAGGGCATGGTTTCATTTGCCAAAGGCCACGGTACGCAAAACGATTTCTTGATTTTTCCAGATGATTTGGTGTCGATTGATTTGACCGAATCACTGGTCGCAGCAGTGTGCGATCGACAGCGAGGTCTTGGCGCTGACGGCGTCCTGCGGGTTGCCCGTGCGGGGAAACTCGTCGATGCCGGTGTTTTGGCGGCATTGCCGGAGGGCGTTAAAGCCGACGATTGGTTTATGGACTACCGGAATAGTGACGGTTCTATTGCCGAGATGTGCGGGAATGGTGTCCGCGTCTTTGCACACTATATTGCCGCGATTCACAGCCCGGACAGTGTCGTCGACGGAACTTTGCGGGTGGGCACTCGAGCAGGGCTGCGCGCTGTTTCGATTGATGAGCTCAGCCGCAGGCACGCGGTCGTTGGGGTGGATATGGGCCAGCCGGAAGTCCTCGGCCTCGCTACTGCGTTCATTGGTTCGGGCAACAATGCCCAGAAATTCGCCGGGATTGGTGTCGACGTGGGAAATCCGCATTTGGCCTGCGTCATGCCTGGCCTAAATGCCGCCGCTCTGGCGGAGCTGGAATTGGAAGCGGCGGGTAGTGTCGCGAAGCCAGTGCGTGCCGACGAAGCCATGTTCCCGAACGGCCTCAATGTGGAAATTGTCACCCCGCTGGATGCCTCTGATTCGGTGTCCATGCGAGTAATTGAACGTGGAGTTGGTGAGACCCGCTCGTGTGGCACCGGTACGGTTGCGGCAGCTATTGCCGCGCTGGCCGATGCCGGCCGGATTGAGGGGGCTGTGACAGTCAAGGTGCCCGGCGGTGTGGTGACTGTGGATGTCCACAAGGCCAGCAATGCGGATGGGGACTTCTCGGCGACCTTGACCGGGCCGAGCGTGATTCACACGCTCGGCGATATTGAGCTGGAAGCCCTGTGACTGGTAGCTAGTGCTGCAGGAGCACTAGCGGGGTAGTGGAAGCGGTGGGGAATCAGCGGACTAGTGTCCGCCGCAGCCACCGTCGCCACAACCACAGCCGCCATCGCCACAGCCGCCTCCGCAACCTTGAGGCGGAATGATCTCACCGGTCAGTGAGAAAGTACCGGAAACGACCATGCCTGGCTGGGGAGCTTCGTCGCCGCCGGGGACAAGTACGTCCATAGGAGTCGGCAGAGCAAGGTTGAGCACCCAGAACTTCTTGCCGGTTAGCTCATTGACATGCTTGCGGGAGTTATTGATAACACCAGCCAGTTTCACGGTTGCGCTAGGCGATGCCTTCCCGACCTGATCTCCGACAATTGCCTTAGCACCTTCGAAGTCCAATGTTGTCGGGATTGCCCCGGTGCGCTTCTCGTACTCTTCGATGGATGCGTCGAGGGTGAAATCAGTTGCTAGAGCTGATAGCGCGACATGCTCAAAAGTCTGAGTTCCGGCATCAACAATCATTGGCCCCTGTGACAGCAGGCAGGTAGCGACCTCGATGACCTTGTCAAAGTTATCCGAGGAGGGATCATCCTCGACGATTTCCACGAGCGCCAAGACATCGTCCACGCTGGATACATGGGCAGTGACGGTCGGGCTGCCCGCGAAGCCGGCGTAGGTAGAAAATGGTTCAACACCCAGGATGTGCAGACGCGCACCAGAGGAATCTTCGAAACGGACCAGCTGGCCACCGCGGACCTCGCCGATGACCGACAGATTGTCACTGGCAATCGCGGCTTCCATCGCGTCTCGCCAGCTGGGGTAGTCCATGCCAATGCTTCGCAAGTCAGTAGTCATACTTTTCGATGATACTTCCCATATCTTCATCTGCGAACTAACGAATCGCACGTGAGCACATTGTGCTCTGGGGTACCTAGAACCATTCCTCCACGCCGCGGCAACTATTCGGATGGGACTAACAATTCTGCCACGCTAAATAGGCAAATATTAAGTGTGGCATAAATAACTTTCCTTAGGTGTGCCCGGTTTATTCCATTTAGGCATGCCTAAGAGTAAGCTCATCTCCGTAAACACGATTTGCTTAGCTTAATTCTTATCTATATAAGCGAGGTTTCTCATGCTCGGATTGCGGTCTCGAAAACAGTCGGATGACATTCAGTCGCTTGCCGACGTCCCGGTGGGGGTAACCGTCACTCTGGGAGCGTCGCATGTGGATGAGCGCCTGTGCCGCAGGCTTTCGCAACTGGGGCTTCGCCCTGGAATGAGTGTCACTGTGGGACGGAGCACCAGCGGCGGTGGGCGAATCGTCCATGCTGGCGCAACGCGCTACGCCATCGATGCCAGCACGCTGCACAAGATGTCCGTCGTGGGTTAGGTCCCCTACATCTCTTTTCTCACCTCCCTCCTGAAAGTAAACAATGACAACACCTACGGATTCCTCAACGCGAAAATTCGCATCCACGCCCAGCTGCCATGCATGCAGTGGCGGAGCACCAGCAAAGGATGGTGCACCTGTTGTCGCAGTAGTCGGCGCACCGAACTCCGGTAAGTCAACACTGTTCAATAGTTTGACTGGTGCGAAAGCGCAGATGGGCAATTGGCCTGGTACGACCGTAGAGGTCAGCCGCGGCGCGTGGAAGACCGATGCCGCTGAGTACGATGTCATCGATTTCCCGGGTGCCTACTCGCTGGATGCCATGAGTCCGGACGAAGAGCTCACTCGCGAGATGCTCATCGAGAAACCGGAAGAAGAACGCCCGGATCTCGTCGTTGTCGTTGTCGACGCCACGGCACTGGGCCGTGGTCTCTACATGGCCGCGGAATTGGCGGAACAGGCCCAGCGCATCGTTCTGGCTCTGACCAAAATAGATGTTGCCAAGGCCAAGGGCATCGATGTGAATCCGGACGCATTGCAGTCAGCTATGGGGATGCCGGTGGTAGCGCTGGATCCCCGTCGTAAAGCGGGAATGGCGCGGTTGGCCGACGCGGTAGCAGCGGCTCTGGACGGATGTAGTTCGGTGTCGTCACCGATTCGCCAGGTCGATGGCGAATCGATTGAACGCCTGGACGACGCACGCTTTGCCGCGATTGATGCGGCGGTTGCGGCATCTACGGGCGGGGTGGAAGATCGCCAGACTTTCTCCGACCGCATTGATAACGTGGTTCTTCACCCGGTGCTCGGACCGATTGTGTTCCTGGCAGTTATGTGGGCAGTCTTCCAAATCACGACGACGGTAGCAGCACCGTTGCAGGACGGTTTGGAAACCCTTATTACCGGTAATTTCGCAGATTTGGTTACCCGTGGATTAGAAGCGGTGGGATGGGACCATCCGATTGTCACCGGGCTGCTTGTAAACGGCATCATCGGTGGTGTCGGCATGGTGCTGACCTTCGTTCCGCTGATGGCACTCATGTTCCTGTGCCTCGCAGTACTCGAGGATTCAGGGTATATGGCGCGTGCAGCCGTGGTGGCTGACCGTGTCATGCGTGCAATTGGTCTTCCGGGTAAGGCATTTATTCCGCTCATTGTTGGCTTTGGTTGTAACGTGCCAGCGATTTCGGCAACACGTGTGCTGAGTAATCCGCGCCACCGCATTTTGACGGCTCTACTGGTTCCGTTTACCTCCTGCTCGGCGCGCCTAACCGTGTATGTCATGTTGGGTGCGGTGTTCTTCCCGGAACACGCGGGCACAGTCGTCTTCGCTATGTACGTGATCTCGATTCTGCTGATCGTTCTGACCGGCCTTGCACTGCGTAAGACCCTGTGGCGCACCATGCCGTCGGAACCGCTGGTCATTGACCTGCCAACCTACCAGCTTCCGACCGCGCGGCTGGCACTATCTGTGATGTGGATGCGTCTGAAGGGCTTCCTGCAGACCGCTAGTGGAATCATCGTCAGCACCGTCATCGTCGTATGGCTACTGATGTCTATTCCGGTTGTCTCCGGGCACTCCTTTGCCGATGAAGACCTGGCACCGCAGGACTCCGCATACGGTGCAGTCAGCGAAACTATTGCTCCTGTGTTTAACCCGGCAGGTTTCGGTACATGGTCTCTGACAGGTCCGTTGGTGACGGGCTTTGTGGCCAAGGAAGCCGTCATTTCTACCTGGGCACAGACCTATGCAGTGGAGGACGTCACCGACTCCAATTCGAGCGAACAGGCCTCCAGCCCGCTCGCGGAGAATATTCGACGTGACTTTGACAATGCATCCGATGGACACGGATTGGCAGCAGTCTGGGCCTACATGATCTTCCTGCTGGCTTACACACCGTGCGTGGCTACGCTCGCGGCACAACGTCGAGAGATCGGCTTGAAGTGGACGGGCTTCGGTTTGCTAGCGCAGCTGGTCGTTGCATGGGCACTGGCCGTGATTGTTTTCCAAGGGTTGAAGCTGTTCCTGTAAAGCCTCGTCGATTCCTAGTAGCTTCGGCAAAGCTACTAAGTCACACTTGCGAACTAGAAATCAGATCCAACAAGAATCGCGATACGGAAAGGAGCTATCGCCGTGGGACTCTTTAGAGCCAGGAAGAATACGACGGTTACTCGTCGGCCTTCAGAAGCCGTTCAAGATGCAATTGCGCAGGGCATTAGCTCCCGACGCAAGATTTGCGAAATCACTGGCCTGCAGCGAGCAACGGTAGACCTCATCCTTGACCGCATGGAACACACCGGCCAACTGCGCCGAGAATCCCTCGGTGGCATGTGCCCAGGCGGAGGTTGTTCCAACTGTGGAATGTCCGACAGTGGTACGTGTGCTGGCGGTAGTTCTAATAGTGGTCCGGTCGCACTGGTTCTGACACGCAGGCCACCTTCTGCAGCCTAAGTCTTGAGCTTCGGCTCGGTATTCTCCGCACACAATGCGGAGAATTTGGCTTGTCATGCGACAATAGCAGCTAGTATGACGAATTTTTCCAACAACTTTGATGAGGTCAGCGGCGAAACGTCGCAGCAAGCTCGCACCTCGCACGAGATGGACGATTTTTTCATCGACGCTAATGATGCTGGCGAAAACGCTGATAGTGCCTCCGGGGATGCGTTCGCAACGAACGTCGGCACGCAAAGGGAACCTACCGTCGGTGATTTGGATCTGGAGGCGCGTTCCTCTCTGCGCCGGCTGACCAGGTCAGTAGCACATACTGAGTCTGAAGAAGTGATGGTCGAGTACCGTCAGCTCCGACTGGAACGCGTTGTGCTGCTCGGTGTCTGGACATCCGGGACCCTGCAGGAAGCCGAAGTGGCGATGGAGGAGCTCGCCGCACTGGCAGAGACTGCAGGTTCGGAAGTTTTAGAGATGGTGCTGCAGCGTCGCGATAAGCCGGACCCTGGTACTTACGTGGGATCCGGCAAGCTCAACGAGCTTCGCGATATTGTCGCCTCTACCGGCGCAGATACAGTTATTTGCGACGGTGAGCTGTCTCCCGGCCAGTTGGTGGCGCTGGAGGATCGCCTTGACGCCAAGGTTATTGACCGCACCATGCTGATTCTGGATATCTTTGCTCAGCACGCGAAGTCCAAGGAGGGCAAGGCGCAGGTCTCGCTGGCACAAATGCAGTACCTGTACACGCGTCTGCGCGGCTGGGGCGGCAACCTATCGCGTCAGGCTGGTGGTCGCGCGGGCTCCAACGGCGGCGTGGGTCTGCGTGGTCCGGGTGAAACTAAGATCGAAACCGATCGTCAGCGCCTACGCCAAGATATGGCGCGAATCCGCAAGGAATTAGCTGGCATGAAGACTGCGCGTGAGATCAAGCGCGCACGTCGTAAGGCTGGACACCTGCCGCGCGTGGCAATTGTCGGCTACACCAACGCGGGTAAATCTTCGTTGCTCAACGCACTGACAGGCGCTGGTGTGCTGGTGGAAGACGCGCTGTTTGCGACGCTGGACCCGACGACTCGTCGCACCAAGCTTCGCGACGGTCGCACGGTGATTATGACCGATACGGTCGGATTTGTTCGCCACTTGCCGACGCAGCTCATTGAAGCTTTTCGCTCGACCTTGGAAGAGGTGCTCGAAGCCGACGTCATCATGCACGTCGTAGACTCCTCTGACCCATTCCCGCTGGAGCAGATTAAGGCTGTCAACAAAGTCATCAACGAAATCGCGGAGGAAGAAAAGGCCGAGATTCCGCCCGAGCTGTTGGTAGTCAACAAGGTGGACAAGGCCGATGGCATCACTCTGGCGCAACTGCGCCACCAGCTCGATGATGCGGTCTTTGTCTCTGCGCGAACGGGTGAGGGGATCGGTGAACTGGAGACCCGACTCGAGCTTGCACTCAATGAGCTGGAGTCTCACGTCCACATGTTGATCCCCTATGACAAGGGCAATATTGTCTCCACGCTCCACGAAGATGCGACCGTGCTGTCGGAGACATGGACAGAGCAAGGCACCCAGATGGATGTGCGTTTGCCCACTAGCCTCGCGGATGAACTGTCGGCATACCACATCGAACCTGCAGAGAATACTGACTTCTCGGCCGACGCGAATGAGGATAGTAGCAACGACGGCTAGTCGGAATAGGGCGAGCGGAGTTGGAATAGGGAGAGCGACAAAGAGCTCCGGCAGTCCTGGGTTTAATGCTGTATCCGTGGCGTGATCTGCGGTGGGCATCCACTAGCATTACAACCATGAATTCTACTTCTGACACGGAGACCCAACAGGGAACCTCCGCAAATCCGCCTGCTGAAAACGCCGAACGTGGCCGTCTTTTCGGTTGGGATATTCACGGTGACGGTCGAAAGATTGCACCGGGAGCCGTGGTGGCTCCCAACGAACGCCTCGATTGGCCTCGTACAATTGGCATTGGCGCACAGCACGTCATTGCCATGTTTGGTGCAACTCTTCTGGTGCCGCTGTTGACTGGTTTCCCAGTCAATACCACACTGCTGTTCTCGGGTATCGGCACGATTGTCTTCCTGCTAATCACCCGAAATCGCTTGCCCTCTTACCTGGGCTCGTCGTTTGCCTTCATCGCACCACTGACCGCGACACAGGCGCAGGGTATTGGTGTTCAGCTCGGTGTCGTGCTCTGCGCCGGCATCGCGCTCATGCTCGTTGGCTACGTTGTAAAGTTCGCCGGCAAGCGTGTCCTCGATGCAGTGATGCCCCCTGCAGTAACCGGTGCCATCGTCGCTCTCATCGGACTTAACCTGGCGCCTGCTGCCACGGAGAACTTCGCCACTCAGCCGTTGGTCGCATTTGTCACGATGGCATCCATTGTCTTCGCAACCGTCGCTGGCCGCGGTATGGTCAGCCGTCTGGGTGTCCTTATCGGCGTACTAATCGGTTGGGTCTTCGCCGCTGCCACTGGAAATCTCTCGCCCGAGGCTACAGAAACGGTCGGCAATGCCGCCTGGATTGGTCTGCCCGCATTCCACGCGCCGGAGTTCCACTTCAATGCGATGCTGATTGGTCTGCCCGTCATCGTAGTACTCATCGCAGAGAATGTCGGTCACGTCAAGGCTGTTGCTGCCATGACCGGCCGAAACCTCGATGACATCGCTGGCGATGCTCTTATTGCAGACGGTCTAGCCACCACCATCGCCGGTTCAGCTGGTGGTTCTGGTACCACTACCTACGCTGAAAATATCGGTGTTATGGCCGCTACCCGTGTCTATTCGACCGCAGCTTACTGGGTGGCAGCTTTCACCGCCATTGCACTGGCTTTCATTCCAAAGTTCGGCGCACTCATCTTGACCATTCCTACTGGCGTGCTCGGTGGGGCAACGATGGTGCTCTACGGCCTGATCGGTTTGCTCGGTGTGCGCATCTGGATGGACGAAAAGGTCGACTTCAACAACCCGGTTAATCTCACCGCTGCCGCCACCGCGCTGATCGCGGGTATCGGTAACCTCACCCTCGACATTGGTTCGCTGACGCTGGAGGGCATTGCTTGGGGGTCGGTCGGCATTATTATCGGCTATCCAATTTTGAACTGGCTCTACAACCGCATCGGCGAGAACCGCTCGTAGGCCACCCGTCCAGGGCAGAATCTCGCACGAATGCTTAACGACGGAACCACGTGACCGTTGCCACAATGTTTCGTCGTTAAGCTGATTGCTTTTAATCGCTCAGATCTTGGGCGATGAGTTCGGCGATTTTCTCTACCGCAACCGCGTTGCTACTGGTCACAGTGACTTCATCGCCGAATTCGGCACCGAGTGCCATGAGCATCAACGAGGATGAAGCATCGGCCGGTTCGTTGTCGGGCTCGTCTGAGTCAAGGAGCTCGACCAGAATTTCTTCCTGAAAACGGGAGGCACGCTCAGCGATGACCGTTGCAGGGCGGGCATGAATACCCACCTTGGAGCCGACGTGGACATGTTGAGTAACCATGCGAGCGGCATCCTGCCTTTCTGCTTCTCGATTTCCTCGATGCCATTTCTGAGCTTAATAGGTTGCCCGGATGGGTTGGGGAATGTTTGCTGAAAATCGTAGAAATGCTCGTTGGGATGAACCAGCCGGTGCGGTAAAAACTACGCTTCCGCTGAAATGTCTGCTTCTAGGTTTTGATTATCGGTGCTGACTTGCCGCGGCCACAGGCTTTTAGCTGCCACAACGAGAATTGCTGCCACTATGCTGCCCAAGACGATTGCAGCAAGCCATGCGACAGGGTTGTCGATTGCAAACAGCACAAAAATACCTCCGTGCGGAACACGTGTGGCCGCACCCAAAGCCATTGAGGTGCCACCGGTGACGGCACCGCCAATCACAATCGACGGAATCACACGTAGCGGATCTGCGGCGGCGAAGGGAATCACTCCCTCTGAAATGAAGGCCGCACCGAGCACCCAGCCCGCTTTGCCGTTTTGACGCTCCGCCGAACTGAACAGCTTTGGTCGGAGTACAACTGCCAGAGATGTAGCCAATGGAGGTACCATGCCCGCCGCCATCACAGCGGCCATGACCTTCCATGATGCGGGATCTGCTGAGGCGATGTTTGCGACGGCAAAAAGATAAGCAGCCTTGTTGATCATTCCGCCCATATCCACGCACATCATTGCGCCGAGAAGACCACCGAACAGGAACGCCGCCGTCGTATCCAGTGATTGCAGCCACTGCTGCAGAGCCGTCATCAGCCACGCCAGCGGCATCCCGAGCAGCAGGTACATGGTGAGCCCAACGGCCATAGCTCCGAGCATAGGAATCACGACAACCGGCATCAGCGGTCGCAGCCAGTCCGGGACTTTCATCCTCAACAGTAGGGCTACAACTAGTCCCGCCAGGATGCCTGTCACCAGGCCCCCAAGGAAGCCGGCGCCAACCGTGACCGCGATGGCACCGCCAATAAAGCCTGGTGCAATGCCGGCTCTGCCAGCCATGCCAAAGGCGATATAAGCACTCATTACAGCCACAATGACCTGCATGCCGTGGTTGCCAATGGCAAAAAGCGCGGAGCCGAGATACAGCCACAGCCCACTACGATCGATTAGCACGGTGCCGAGATCTTTTGTCGGCACAGCAATCGGGGCATCGAGTCCGATAATCTCCGGCAGCCGCAAATCCCTAGTCACGGCGTCAGCTACTACACCAACCTGATGACCGCCGACGAGGAATCCCAGCGCAATCAACAACCCCGATGCGGCCACGAACGGCACCATATAGCTGACACCGGTCATAATGGCATCACGAACCCAGTGTCCGAAGGCTTTGTCACCGCCTAACGATGATTTATGTGCCCCCACCTTCGTAGTTGCTTGTACCCTCTCAGATGAAGGGTCCGCGCCTGTAGTACCGGTTTGCGAACCGGCCTCCTTGTCGTGGTCATCTTTAGGTTGCGGCGCCTTTCGGTCGTAGGCGCGAACCCGTGATTGTTCTGCTTTTGCCTTCGCTTGTTCAATAACCGCAGTAGGTTCATTGACTGCCTTACGAATTGGCACTTTGACCTGTGGTTTATCGCTGAAGCGCTTAAGCCCCGTAACCCCAATATCGGCTGCGATTACTAGAACGTCGGCCCGGACAATTGCCTCTGCGGGGGCTTCCTGGGTTCCTGCCGAGCCCTGCGTCTCTACAGTTAGTGTGACATCAGACATGCTTTCTGCCGCGCCAGTAAGCGCTTCGGCTGCCAAATAAGTGTGCGCGATGCCCGTGGGGCAGGCCGTGATGGCGACGATATTGGTCTTCGCCGGAGGTTTTTTCGCTTTCCGACGAGGCGCTTTGGTGACGTGCTCGCTAATGATCCGGGCAGTCTCTTCATCGCTTTCAGCACCGCGAAGAGCTGCGCGAAACCCCTTATCGCGAAGTGCTTTTGCGAGTGCGGCCAGAATATCGACGTGGACATCGCTGTTACTAGATGGGACACCAATGAAAAAGAGCAGGTCCGCCGGCCCATCTGGTGTGGTGAATTCTGTAGCGCTGGTTAAGCGGGCAAACATCAGGGTCGGCTTCGACCAGTCCTCATGGCGGCAGTGGGGGATGGCTATCCCTCCCGACAGACCTGTCGGGGCCTTCTCTTCGCGTTCGAGGGCTGCTGCGACGATGCCGTTGCTGTCGGTGGCGCGGCCGGTCTCTACAGCTTTAGCGATGAGATAGTTAAGGATCTTCTCCTTTTGCGGACCGATATCTAGGTCAAGGAACACTGTCGACTCATCGGCTAGGTCTGATGCAATAGCGGAAAAATCTGCCGAAGAAGACATGGTTTTCTAATGCTCCTTATCTAGGCATCGAAAAGCTAAGTGTCGAGCTGCCATAACCGGCCGGCCTCGGGGTGAACCTGTTCTGGATAGGGGATGGTCGTACCGGGAAGACTGGTTGCCGCCGCCCCATAAGCTACGGCGGTGGTTAGTGCATCTTGGTAGCTATCACCGCGTTCGCGGGACATAACGTAGCCGGCCAAAGCACAGTCTCCAGCACCGACCGTCGACTGAGCGACTATCGAGGGGGAGGTAGCAGCGAAACAACCGCCTGACTTCACTGAAAGCACCGCCCCTGCTTCGCCGAGAGTGGCCAGGACTTCGGAAACGCCAAGCTCGTTCAGCGCACGAGCAGCCTGCGCTACGGGAAGATAGTTCCCTTCGGCTGCAGCGGCCTCAAGTTCTTCGCCGTCCTGATCAATGATTTGACCAAGTTCGTAGGCGTTCGGCTTCATCAAAAAAGGTCGCACCTTTGGAAATGCGCGAACGACCTCAGTCAGTGGGCCGTCGCTCGTATCCATAGCAACACGAATATTCGGGTTGACCGAATACACCGCCTCGGTGCATTGAACGTAAAAATCCCTGGGGACACCAGGGGGCAATGAACCTGCGAAAACTACCCACGTGGCGTGTTTAGCATGGTGGATAAGTTTCTCCAGGACACGCCTACGGTGCGCTTTCGTCAATGTCATGCCAGGGGAATTGAGCTTGGTGGTCGTCCCATCTGGCTCTGCGAGTGTGAGATTAACGCGGGCTTCGTTAGTCGTGTTGATGGCTTCATGGGGTATGCCAGAGACTTCCAACAGGCGCGTGAATTTTCCGGAGTCCGATGCCGGGTAGAGCGCGAGCGTCTTTTCTCCGGCGTAGTGCAACGCCTTGGACACATTAATTCCCTTGCCACCAGCCATGTCCTCAGCCATTGGTAGGCGGAACACGCCACCTCGCTTGAGCTCCGTATCGAGTCGAGCAAGTCGATCGATTGACGGATTTACAGTCAAGGTCAGGATCATGAAGCAACCACAACCTCGACACCTTGCTCCCTGAGATCGTTGACGAACTGTTCCGGGGCAGAGGAATCTGTAATCACGACGTCGATATCTTCCAATGCTGCAAAGCTGACGAGAAAGTCGCGGCCAAGTTTCGTCGAGTCCGCCATAACGATGACCTTGCGCGCATTCGTAATCATCGCGCGCTTTACCGCCGCTTCCTGCGGATCAGCAGTAGAAAGACCGTGGTCAATTGTCAAGGCATTAGAACCAATGAAAGCGACATCGGCACGCATAACCGCGAGAGTGCGGAGTGCCGTATCGCCAGCAACCGCCTGAGTAATGACGCGAACTTGGCCGCCAAGGAGTTGAAGCTCAATGCGGTTCGATCCTGCGAGTGTGATGGCGTTGGGAAGAGAGTTTGTGACAACCGACCAACGGCGGTTATCAGGGGAGTGGACCATCAGCTCTGCAAGAGCCTCGGTGGTAGTTCCAGCATCGAGAAAAATTCCACCACCAGAGTCAGGCAGAAAATCCGCAGCACAGCGGGCAATAGAGAGCTTCGCGTCCTTTTGCGCGTTCTTTCGAGCGGCAACTGAAAACTCAACAGTCTGAAAAGAACGAGTAGCCACAGCGCCACCGTGTACGCGGTGAACTGCGCCCTCTGCATCCAACTGAGCTAGGTCACGGCGAATCGTCTCTGCTGTGACATCGAAAGCTTCCGCAAGATCAGCGACCGTCACGCGCCCTTCGACTGCTGTCAAAGACGCAATCTTCCGGCGGCGTTCCTCTGCGTACATTCCCCGCTCCTTAGCTGTTAAGAAATTTCAGCTTTACTATCTGTTCCCAGTATGCCCGTTTATGTCTGTTTCGGGCAACGAAAATGTGGGAAATTAGAGGCTGCGTAGGACGCTGACAATCTTGCCGAGGATTTTGGCGTGCTCCGCGGGGAGTGGGTCAAAGGCGCGATTATGGGGCATGAGCCACTTGCCAGCAGCGTCTTCGTGCCATTCCTTGACTGTTGCTTCATCTTCAAACAGGGCTGCAACGAAATCTCCCTGTTCGACCACGTCTTGGGAACGGACTACCACCCAGTCTCCGTCGAGAATGCCCGCGTCAACCATGGAATCACCCACGACCTTGAGTAGGTATAGCTGACCAGAGCCCGTAATCTCCATCGGAAGTGCCATGTGACTTTCCACATGCTGCTCCGCCAAAATAGGGTTGCCAGCCGCAATCTGTCCAACGATAGGAACGAAGATTGGCTCTGGCATGTCCTCTGGCATCTCGGGAGTTTGGGTGGTGCCAGTAGCCTTTGGCCCAGGCTTTACCGGAGTGAAAGTGCCAGCGGAGGACTTCGAATCCCTTACGTTTACCGCGCGGGGTTTGTGTGGGTCGCGGCGGAGAAAGCCCTTCTTCTCCAACTCCTTGAGTTGGTATGCCACCGACGAGGTGGAATTCAAGCCCACAGCATCCCCAATTTCTCGAATGCTCGGTGGGTATCCGCGAAGTACGACGGCATCCGAAATGACGTCAAGAATCCGACGCTGCCGATCGGTGAGTGTTTTAGGGTTCGCTTTCTTCTTTTGAGCCATGGAACATCCCTTCTCAAACTCTTTCGAATGAATCATAACTCAAAACTGTTCGAATCGTCGAGCATCGAACACTGTGCGCCCTTGAATTCTTTAGAAAACGTGTACATTATCCGTGCTCGGAGGCGGTGATGATGTCGAAAATCGAAAATAAATCCGGATAGCAGTAGACAATATTCGAACATGGTGTTATAAATCGAACATGACAAGTTACTCGAACAGTCGTTTGATGAAAGGGTCTAGACGGATTCTCCGCATCCGCCCTTGGACATAGTCTCCACAGCGTCGGGAAACGGTCGTACAACTCTTATTCTCTCCAGGCCGGCAACGGTGGGAGAGTCAACGTTGGAAAGGGAGAAAACATGATGTCTACGGTTTCAACCGCACTTGGTGTTAGCAGCACATCTGATATTGACTTTTCTCAAGTTTCCGAGCTCCCTGCTCGGACGACACGGAAAGCCCCGTTGGTGTGGGGTGAACGTAGTGCGTCTTGCACACAGCACATCGTTCGGCCCGGTCAGCGTGCACGTATTGCACAGCGCAATCGAAATGGGGCTTCATCGGCGCGAATGCGGAGGGACAGGTCGCGGCCCAGTCATGTCTCGGTCAACTACGGGCGTCCGTCTCTATCCGTTAGCAGGGCGCAGCAGTCCAATCGTAGTGATGTATCCGCAGGCACTAACCTGACTCGCCTGATGGCGGTATGGGCTCTAGGGCTTGGTGCTTTCTTCGGAGTTTTCGGCAGCATGGTCTTTGAACAGGGACAAAGTGAGGCGGTCGAAAGCACCTTTACGTCTACGTACGCTTCCTACTCCGCGCAATAATCATTCCAGTTTCCGGTGTTGGGTGGGACGTAGACTGGAGACCGTGTATTGCCAGTTTTGTCATCATGATCAGACACGAGTCTTGGACTCACGGTTGATAGATAACGGTATGGGGATTCGTCGCCGAAGGGAATGCCTGAATTGCGGCAAACGTTTTTCTACGATTGAACGCTCGCAGCTGATGGTCGTTAAACGGGATGGAATCCCTGAGGAATTCAACCGCGAAAAGGTTATCCAGGGTGTTCGACGTGCGTGCCAGGGGCGCGAAGTATCAGAGTCTCAGCTGAAGAAACTTGCACAAAAAGTGGAGGAGAGCCTCCGCGAGAAAGGCACGCCCCGGGTGGACTCAAACGATATCGGCCTTGCCATCCTTGAGCCGCTCAAAGAACTGGACGAAGTTGGCTATCTCCGCTTCGCTTCGGTGTACAAGTCCTTTTCCTCCGCGGACGATTTCGCGCAGGAGATTGCCAGCATGCGGAAGGGGAAAGGGCCGCAGGCTAATGGCAACGAGGTTAAAAAGAACTAACGCAGCTTATCCACACGTTTCTTTACTCGGGTCAGGGATACGCTCTGGGCGGTACCCAAGCGTTGTGCGAAAAGGCTGACGCGCAGCTCTTGAATGAGCCACTGAATATCCCGTACCTCCGCGGAATTCGAACGTGCCTTAGGCAGCTGCTGAAGCTTTGCCGCCAAGTATTCGCGGGCCTCAGTCACCTCATCTTCACGTTCGGCATCACGGTCCGGGTCACGGTTCATTTCCTCAAGCCGAATCTCCATCGCTTGGAGATAACGTGGCAAATGTCGTAGGTGCTGCCAACCGTGCCTTGCCACAGCGCCCTTAGGGAACATGAACTCCAGCTGGCGACGCATATCGTCAATGGCATCGCCTTCCCATTTGTTTAGCTGATTCACCACCGAGACATAACGAGGCATTGCCTGGGCAAGGCCGACGACCAATTGGCGCACCTCTGAGGCGACTCCAGAACGAACGTGTTCGAGTAGTTTGTCGAATTCCTTCGGATCGCGGACCGGGCCACCGGCAGCCATCATACGGTCGCGAATCACTGCGACACGGCAGTCCTCGACAAGCCCATCGGCGCCCCCATGTGGCCATGCGTCCACGCCAACACGTTGCTGGAGTGGAAGCCCCTTAGTCATTTGTGCACCATTTACTGGGCAATCCCGCAATAGCATTGTCAAATTTGTGGTCGCCAACGTCGCCTCAGCCTGAGCCTTAGTTGGTTTGACCTCAATGGCCACGCCATCCTTGGTGGTCACCAGCGTCGGATACATCGTGACGGACTGACCATCGACAGTACTTTTGACCGTTTCTGAGACGGCGCCCAAGTTCTCTGAAGTCCACTTTTTCACAGCTTCGCGTGCTGCAGACTTCGAACGTTTCGACACAGCAGTTGAGACCGTCGAGGCATGCTTGTCTCGAAGCGCAGCAAGATCCCGGCTCTGATCGACGATCTTTCCATGGCGGTCAACCACTGCGTAGTTAAAGCGCAAGTGTGCTGGCAGTTTCGAAGGGGCAAAGTCTGCACCATTGATGCCCGAGCCTCCGAGTCGTCGTAAAGCATCGGCAAAAACATCGACGAAGCGGCCTGAGTACGGAGTCATCGTCTCCAGCGCGCGGCGTGCGAAATCCGGGGCGGGGACAACGGACTTCCGCAGTGCCTTCGGCAGAGTGCGAATGTAGGCTTCCGCGAGCTCAGCGCGAAGACCTGGTACCTGCCAGTCGAAGCCATCTTCACGCAGACCTGCAAGAAGAGGCACGGGGACACGGAGAGTCACACCGTCATCAGGGGCGCCCGGTTCGAATTTATAGGACAGAGAGAAATCGACCGAGCCCTGCTGCCACATTTCGGGGAAGGCGTTGTCGTCGATGTCGCCGGCTTCGGGGTTGAGCAGCTTATTGGGATCAAAGTCCAGTAGATTTGGCTGCTTGGGCTTAGTTTTCTTCCACCAGCGGTCAAAATTGGTGGCCGTGGTGATAGAGGCGGGCAGCTTGGAGTCGTAGAACGCGTAGAGCACGTCGTCATCGACGACAATGCCGCGGGAACGCTGCTTTTCCTCGATCTTCTCGGCTTCGGCAAGTTTGTCTTGATTGTTCTTAAAGAACTCGTGATGTGTGT
This sequence comes from Corynebacterium sp. 045007, assembly GCF_040743205.1. Classification (NCBI taxonomy): domain Bacteria; kingdom Bacillati; phylum Actinomycetota; class Actinomycetes; order Mycobacteriales; family Corynebacteriaceae; genus Corynebacterium; species Corynebacterium sp. 045007. Next base: position 44,661 of record NZ_JBFLKW010000003.1, on the reverse strand, counting down.
TCCATTCGCCGTCGACAAGCGCAGAGCGAATGAAGATCGAGCGGGCGGCGTCGGCATCGACTCGGTGATAAGGCACCAAACGGTCAACCACCAGGGGCACGCCGTAGAGCGTCGACTTCTGGTAAGCCATCGCTGCACCGCGCTTAGTAGACCAGTGAGGCTCTGAGTACTGGTGCTTGAGCAGATGAGGGGCTACCTTCTCTACCCACTGCGGCTGAATCGTGCCGACGTTGCGCGCAAAAGTGCGCGAGGTCTCGACGATTTCCGCAGCCATCACCCAGCGAGGCGGCTTCTTTGCCAACGCGGACGAGGGGTGAATGAGGAACTTAGTGTTGCGTGTGCCGGTAAACTCCTTGCCCTCGCCCTCGCGCGTACCAATCATCGACAACAGACCCGGTAACAGCGACTTTGCCACCTCGTCGGGATTGTCGACACCACTGGTTGAGCTGCGGGCCGAAAGATGCCAGCCCAGCTCAGCCGTTGCCTGGTGGAGCTGACGCACCAAGTCCTGCCACTCGCGAACGCGCAGATAGTGGAGGTACTCGCGCTTGCACATCTTGCGGAATTGGTTACCGCTAAGCTCGCGGCGCTTTTCCTCCAGGTATTCCCAGAGCTTCAGCAGGGAGTTGAAGTCGCTGGTGGTGTCCTTAAAACGGGCATGTAGCTGATCTGCCTGAGCTTGGAACTCCAGTGGACGTTCGCGAACATCCTGCAGAGACAAAGCGGCGACAATGACGGTTACCGCCCCGAGAGTGGTGTTCTCGTACCCTTCGACCAGCATGCGGGCAAGACGCGGGTCGACTGGGAGACGGGCAAGTTGTCGGCCGATGTCCGTCAGCTCGGGGGCATCAGACCCCGACGTGGTGGTAATAGCCTGAAGCTCTGTGAGCAGGTTAATGCCATCGCGGATTGCTTTGTGCTCTGGTGGCTGGACAAAGGGGAAGTCCTCAATCGCGCCAAGCCGCAGTGAAATCATTTGCAGTACAACCGAAGCGAGATTGGTGCGCAGAATCTCCGGATCCGTAAACTCGGGACGCGAGAGAAAATCCTCTTCGCTGTAGAGACGAATCGCCACACCATCAGCTACACGACCACAGCGTCCAGAGCGCTGATTCGCAGATGCCTGGCTGATGTCCTCAACTGGCAGGCGCTGCACCTTCGTGCGGGTGGAGTAGCGGGAAATGCGTGCGGTACCAGTATCGACGACATACTCGATACCAGGGACCGTCAGCGACGTTTCCGCAATGTTGGTCGCCAGCACAATGCGACGCCCGGAATGCGGAGTGAAGATCCGATGCTGCTCTGCATTAGATAGCCGACCGAATAGTGGAACGGCTTCTACACCTTTCCAGTGTTTGCCCTCGATGGCTTCGGCAGCTTCTCGGATCTCTCGCTCACCCGAAAAGAACACCAGGATATCGCCGTCGCCAAGCCGCATGAGCTCTTCACACGCTGCGATAACACCATCGATCTGCTCGATGGCGACTTCCTTTTCTTGCCCATTTTTCGCAACAACGGTCCGCACCAGCGGGCGATAGCGGATTTCCACCGGGTAGGTGCGCCCCGACACCTCGATGATGGGCGCAGGGTGCTCGTCGTCAGGCGCGAAATGACGAGCGAACCGTTCCGGATCGATCGTCGCCGAAGTGATAATGATTTTCAGATCTGGGCGCTGCGGCAGAATATGCTTTAAATATCCCAGCAGGAAGTCGATGTTGAGGCTGCGTTCGTGCGCCTCATCGATGATGATGGTGTCGTACTCGCGCAGCAGTCGGTCGCGGCCAATTTCGGCCAGTAGGATACCGTCGGTCATCAGTTTGATGCAGGTATCCTTGCCCACGCGGTCATCAAAACGCACTGCATAGCCGACGTGCTGTCCAATCTTTTCGCCCAGTTCATGGGCGATGCGCTCCGCGACGGAACGCGCCGCAATACGACGTGGCTGAGTGTGACCAATCTTGCCCCGCACGCCACGACCCAGTTCGAGGCATATCTTCGGGATCTGCGTAGTCTTACCAGAGCCAGTCTCACCAGCAATAATGACGACCTGGTTGTTTTCAATTGCCTCTGCAATGTCGTCGCGGCGCGCGGACACCGGCAACTGGGCAGGGTAGGTGATGCGAGGAATCGCTTTACGACGATCTTCTAACCGCTCCAGCGCAAAGTCGAGGTCTGCAGAGATTGCAGACAGCGCCTTCGGCGCGGATGCTCGCTTTAGCCGGCGTCGGAAGGACCGAGCCTCCCGAATCGGCAATTGATCAGCGAGCTGGTAGAGCTCCTTTTTACGCGTGTCCTTAGCAGGTTTGCCAGAGCGCTGTGGCCTGGCGGAATTGCGGTGGCCGGAGTGGTGGTTTCCCGACTGGGCACGTGGAGCTGGTTTATCAGAACGGCTAGGAGTACTCATGGTTGCCTACTAGATTAGCCGCGTCTGGGGAGACAACCCACATCTGTGCTGATTAAGAGGTGCTCGAGATAGTCCGATGGCAGCAGGGAGCGTCCTACTTTGCCGCCGCTAGCTCTTCGGCAACTTCCTTGCAGTCCTCGCGCCCACAGTGCTGTGTCTCGGTGTGCTTCCAGCAATCATCGCAAATAAGCACCTGACGACGGCAGGTATCTTCGTTGATGCAGTTCTGGAAGGTGTTTGTGGGCTTGCCGCAGTGGACGCAGTGCCCGAGCTGTACGTAGTCCTCGTCTTCGATGCCATCGCCAAACTCCATATGCATGCGCTTGTCGAAGACATAGAGAGAGCCTTCCCACAGCCCCTTATTGCCAAACTTTTCGCCGTAGCGCACAATACCGCCGTCGATTTGGTAGACCTCTTCGAAACCGCGGTTCTTCATAAGTGCGGAGAGGATCTCGCAGCGGATGCCGCCGGTGCAGTAGGAGATAACCGGCTTGTCCTTCATCCAGTCGTACTTACCGGATTCCAGTTCGTCGATGAAGTCGTGCGTGGTCTTTACGTCCGGGACGACAGCGTTTTTAAACTTGCCAATCTCGGCTTCCATTGCGTTGCGGCCATCGAAGAAGATGACATCGTCGCCGCGTTCCTCGACCAGTTTATTGACCTCTTCCGGCTTCAAATGTGTGCCGCCGCCAATGACACCATCGACATCGACTTTCAGCTCGCCCGGAGCCCCGAAAGCGACGATTTCGTCGCGAACCTTGACGGAGAGTTTTGGAAAGTCATCAGCGCCGCCTTCGCTCCACTTGAACTGCATGGAGTGAAAAGCGGGGTACTGCTTGGTTTTCTTGATGTACCTCTTGCAGGCATCGAGATCACCGCCGACGGTGCCATTGATGCCGTGCTCGGACACCAGAATGCGGCCCTTGAGCCCTAACGACTCGCAAAGATCACGCTGCCACAGCATGATGGCACGCGGATCGGACAGCGGGGCGAACTGGTAGTACAGAAGAATCTTGCTGATGCTCACGGGGACTATTCTAGTCTGCTCTCCCAGTTATCCTATTTTCGGTGTGAACTGCTGGTTTGGTTTAGTGCTTCTGATAGAGAGCCTTCTTCTGGTACTTAGGCTCCGAAGTAACTAGGACGCCGAGGTTGCGGAAAATTGTTTCGTCCACGCTGCCCAGAATGGTGGTGGTGTGGACATCGCAGTTTCGAAGGTTCTTCAGCTCGGCGAGGGCTGCGCGGGCATCGTCGCTGGTGGCCGCCGACACGGAAAGGGCGATAAGAACCTCGTCGGTATGCAAGCGGGGGTTGCGGCTGCCCAGGTGATGCGTCTTAAGCGTTTGGATTGGCTCGATGGCAGCAGGGGAGAGCAAGTGCAAGTCCGGGTCGATATTGGCGAGCTTCTTGAGAGCGTTGAGGAGCATTGCTGCTGAGCATCCGAGTAGTTCAGAAGTCTTGCCCGTGATGATTGTGCCATCGTGCAATTCGATTGCGCTGCCCGGTGCCCCGGTAGATTTCTCAACTTCAAGAGCTGGTGCGACGACTCGGCGGGCGGCTGTCGACACGTTGGCCTTGCTCATAATCATGGCAATGCGCTGTGAGACTTCGTCGTCTGCGCTGTTCTTGTGTTCGTCGACAAGAGCCTTGTAGTAACGGCGAACGATTTCCTGGTTGGATGCCTCTCGGCACACTTCGTCATCGTCAATACAGTAACCGGCCATATTGACGCCCATGTCGGTCGGTGACTTGTACGGCGACTCGCCTGCGAGCTTCTCCAACAGAGTGCGCAGCAGTGGGAAGACCTCGACATCGCGGTTATAGCTGGTGACCTTGGTGTCATAGGCGGCCAAATGAAAAGGGTCGATGAGATTGATGTCATCGAGATCAGCCGTTGCCGCCTCGTAGGCCAGATTTACCGGGTGTTCGAGCGCCAGGTTCCAGATAGGGAAGGTCTCAAATTTTGCGTAACCGGAACGAATTCCGTGTTTGTGATCGTGGTAAATCTGCGATAGACAGGTCGCCAGCTTTCCAGAGCCCGGGCCCGGCGCTGTAACAACGACCAAGTCCCGCGTCGTTTGCGCCCATTCATTCAGCCCGAAGCCGGCTTCACTGACAATTTTCTCCGTGTTTGTCGGGTAGCCCTCGATATTGCGATGGCGGATGACGCTCAATCCGAGTCGCTGTAGGCGCTCAATGAAGTTCTTTGCCAGGGTGTTGTCGTCGGAAAGCTGCGTGACGACGACGCTGTCGACTAGAAATCCGCGTTCCCGAAAGACATCGACGAGGCGCAGCACATCGTCTTCGTAAGTGATGTCGAGGTCAGCGCGGACCTTGTGGCGCTCCAGATCCTTGGCATTGATGCACACCATGATTTCCAGATCGTCTTTGAGGCGATCGAGCATAGCGATTTTATTGTCAGGCGTGAAGCCGGGGAGCACGCGCGAGGCATGCATGTCATCAAATAGCTTGCCGCCCATTTCGAGATAGAGCTTGCCGCCTTCACCTGCGATGTCTGCGCGCCGCTTCTTAATATGAACGGATTGCATTTCGATGTACTTTTCGCGGTTAAAACCGACAGCCTGAGCCATGGTGCCCTTTCTGAAGTTGTGTCTGCGGGGGAGCGCGCTAAAGCTTGCGAAATTCTACTGTGTCCATGGTAGTGATACCGCCTTACGAATGTCGTATCGGTTACTGCTGTCGCGGGGGGAATTTTGGAAACTTTGGCTTATTAGGCCACGCGTAGGGGATTGTCTGATTAAAGTCCAACATATTGATATTCAAAAAGAAATATGAAGAGGATGTGACATGCTTGATCCCCAGATGGCATCATCGTCGAATTCGGCAGAACCAACCGCACGCGCCCCGTACCAAGTGGGCAGGCGAGGCTTCCTCGTCGGAGCAACTGCCGTGTCAGCTGCGAGTATGATGCCTGCCGTAAGTGGTGCACCAAAGGCAAACGCCGCTCCTGCAAACGGGGCTTCTGCCGCCGCGGGGAACTCGACGACCAATTTGAATGTCGGCCGAGGAATGGCCGACATGACAGGTGAGCCACTCGGTGCTGGCATGAATGGGTATGCGGTCATGGATCAGACCACTTCGGGTCTGCGTCTTCGCCAGATGGCGCGTGCATTCATCTTCGGCGATGACAACGACAACCGTGTCGTCCACGTCACCGCAGATATGGGGCTCATGTTCCAGTCCATCCAGATGGAAGTTCTGCGGCGACTGCGAGCTCTCTTCGGAGACCTCTACCACGAGGGCAACGTGCTTATCTGCGCATCTCATACGCATGTCGCGCCGGGTGGTACATCGGGCCATCTTATGGTCGACCTGACTACTCTCGGATTCCGTCCCGTCACTTTCGAAGCTGTAGTCGTCGGTGTGGTCAAGGCTATTGAACGTGCACACGCTGATTACCAGCCGTCGACTATCCACCTGACCAAGGGGATTGCCCAGGATGCGGGTGTTAACCGCTCCCTGGAGGCATTCAGGCGTAACCCCGAGGAAGAACAGCAGCTTTTCCCCAATGGTGTCAATCCGGAAAGCCATACACTGCACGTGAGTCGTGGTGGTCGCGAAGTCGGCTTCATTAACTGGTATGGAATTCATCCGACCACCTTCGGCCCCGAGCACACCATCATCGACGGCGACAACAAGGGCTACGCAGCATGGAAGGTCGAGGTCGACCGCGGGGTTACCCACCGTGAGCCGGCCGATGCCCCCTTTGTCGCCGCATTTACCATGTCGTGCCCGGGTGACATCAGCCCGAACATGGGGCTCGTGCCAAATTCGGGTCCCGGCAACGGAGACGAAGCAGAGTCCGCCCGCATTCTCGGTCAGCGTCAGATTGACGCTACCCAAGGCCAGACCATTGCACTGCCAGGAGGCGGGATCTCCACCGTCCACAAGTGGGTCAACCTCGGCGATGTCGACATCGATGGCCAATTCACGCCCGATGGCCAGCCACACCGCACTGGACCTGCAATCCTCGGTGCGGCCTTCGCAGCCAGTAGCCAGGAGGACGGCGGCGGCGAACCGGCCCTAGGTTTCAACGAGGGTCAGCGTGGAGGCACACCGTGGGTACGTCAGCTCAATAACGTCGTACTCCCGAAGAATATCGGGGAGATTCAGGGTGAGAAAGAGTGCCTGCTGCCAGTGGGCTACATCGATGGTCTTCTCCAGCAGACCCATATGTTCTCCATCACCCGCATCGGTGGCTTCACCTTGATCACCAACGGCCTTGAACCCACCACGATGTCGGGTTACCGCATGCGTCAGCACGTCGCCGAAGTCCTCGGCGTTCCAATCGACACTGTCATCTGCCAGGGCTACACCAACAGCTATGGACACTACGTCGTTACCCCAGAGGAATACGATCAGCAGGACTACGAGGGCGGCGCGACGGCTTTCGGCAAGTACACGCTCAGTGCGATGATCTCCATCTATCACGATCTCGCCCACGCGCTTGCCGACGGCATGGCTGTCGACCCGGGTAGTGCTGCAGGTGATCTCACTGGCATCATCCCGCCGTCGCCAGCAGGAGGAAAGATTATCGATTCCGCACCAATGGGCAAGAATTTTGGTGACGTGCTCGAATCGACTGCAAGCATCACGGTAGGGCAGAAGGCCGTTGCCCAATTCGTCGCGGCAAATCCGAATAACGACTTGCGACTGGAAGACGGCTACCTACTTATCAAGAATGACCGCGGCGAGATTGTTTCCGACGACTGGGACCAAGCAACTGTCATTGAGTTTGCCAAGGACGGTATTTATACCACCGCCAAGGTCACTTGGGAGACCGCAGGAGTCGCGCCGGGCAAGTATGACATCATCGTGCGTGGTAGCGCGTTGGGTGTCGGTGATTCACTGAACGAATTCGAGGGAGTCGCCGCGGTGGAGCTCGTGTAAGAACGTCCAATTAAATACGTCCATGCGCATAATGTGACTTATACTTCGGCCTTTAAAAACTCATCAAGGGCTTGTCTCACGTATAGTCCGTTGTGCGCATTATTTGTATGTATCCGTCAATTTGGCAGGAGCAATTTGCTTCATGAGTACCTCAAACGATCCATATAGCAACAACGATCCTTACGGTGACGGCAGCCGGGACAATGAGTCCAATAACTATGACTCCCAGAGTCACGGTTTTCCCAACAATGGTTCGCAGGATTACAACCCTTACGGGTTCGATTCGGACGCACAACATGGCCCGCGTGGACCAGAGGATTCGCCAGAGTGGAATCAGGCTTACGGCCGTGAACAGGCTTATGGCGAAATTCCTTCTTACGGTACTGGCGAGTCTCGCGATAGTTATGCCGGGCAACCCTATGGTGCGGACTCGAGCTACTGGCAGCAACCGGCAGGTGGGAATCCTGCAGCCGGCGCGCTTGCTCCAGGTGTCAACATGCCAGGTGGCGATGAGCCGCCGGTGAAGCCTGTGGCACAGGGGTCGACGAAGGTCGACATTGGACGTGCCTTTTCCGCGGCGTTTCGTAGTCTAAACAGCAATTTTGCTTCCTGGCTTGGCATCATGCTGACGTTCTTCGCCGTACTAGTTGCCCTGATTGTTGGCGCAGCGGCAATTCTCTTTGCATCTGGTGACTTCGATCCGGACTTTGAGCCGAACTATCCAGGCGATGTTCCGTTTGAGGATTTAGGGTCGATGTTCGCGACTCTCGGCGCGATGGCACTGCTATTTGCGGTGGGCATGTTCGCGATGCAGGCATTCATGCTGCGCGGTGCATTCGAAGCTGTCGACGGGCGAGTGCCGAGCTACGGTACTTTCTTCCGTGTAAACCGGTGGGGATCTCTTATCGGTGCCTACATTGTCACGTTCCTGGTGGGGCTGCTCGCCATGCTTCCGGGGATGGCACTCTTCATCGCTGGAGCATCCCTGTCTGCCAACGGCAGTGAAGCTGCAGCTGCGATGATTCCCATCGGCTACCTGTTGGTATTTGTGCTGTCCATCTTCATCATGCCAATCACAGCGACTATGCCGCTTCTTGTTTTCGATGGTCGAGCAACAGCACTTGAGGCTCCGGTCGTCGCTTGGCGCTTGGTGAAGCCTCAGTATTGGACGATGCTCGTTGCATTCATTCTGACGTCAATTGTTTCTTCCGCAGGTGCAATGCTCTTCTATATCGGTATGTTGTACACAGTCCCGCTTGCTCTCCTCGTGCAAGTACATATCTACCGTCAGCTCATCGGTGGCCGTCGAGTAGTTAATGAAGCCCAGGAGAATCCGGGTTATTACCCGCCACAGCAGTAGCCAAAAACGTACAAGAAAAAGCGCCCAAGGAACCGATAAAAATTGGTTCCTCGGGCGCTATTTCGTCAGCAGGTAATCCTGCGGGGGAGCGTTCGGCTATCAAAAGCCGAACCTAAGCTCCGAATATTTAGCGGGTAGCCTCAGCGAAGACAGCCTGTGCAACGCCAGAGACGGTGCCTGCAATCTTCACAGCTTCCCAGACCTGCTCCTTGGTCAGACCAGCATCGCGGACGACCTTTGCGTGAGAAGTCACGCAAGCTTCACAGCCGTTGATGGCAGAAACTGCCAGAGACCACAGCTCGAAGTCTTCCTTCTCGACACCCGGATTGGAGATGATGTTCATGCGCAGGCCGAACTTGACCTGTGCGTAGTCATCACCGAGCATGTGGCGAGTGCGGTAAGCAACGTTGTTCATGCCCATAACGGTGGCCGCACCAAGCGCAGACTCGAAAGCCTCGTCAGACAGGTGCTCCTTGGCTTCCTCGGCGATCTCGGAGAAAACAGTCTCGTTGCGGGTGGCAGCAGCGGATGCAAGCAGGGTACCCCACAGCTGCTGCTCGGAGAGTTCCGTAGAACGGGTGAGAGTGCCAAGGTTAAGCTTCATGTCCTTGGCGTACTCCGGTAGACCGGAACGAAGGTTATCGATGCTCATATGAGTTACTTCAGCTCCTGCTTCAGAACGTCCATCTTGTCGATGTTCTTGGTCGGGTCATTCTTCTGCCAGTTACATGCGCAGACCTCTTCAGACTGAAGAGCGTCGAGAACACGCAGAACCTCGTCAACGTTACGACCGACAGCGTCCGGGGTAACGGAGACGAACTGAATGATGCCGTCCGGGTCAATGATGAAGGTTGCGCGATCTGCAACACCGTCAGCGTTCTCGACACCGAGTGCACGCATCAGGTCATGGCGGATGTCGGAGAACATCGGGAACGGGATGTCCAGCAGTTCCTCGTGGGTTGCACGCCAGTTGAAGTGGGAGAACTCGTTGTCGCCAGAGCCACCGAGAATAACGGTGTCGCGGTCCTCGAATTCCTCATTCAGCTTGCCGAATGCAGCAATCTCAGTCGGGCAGACAAAGGTGAAGTCCTTCGGGTAGAAGAAGACGACCTTCCACTTACCCTCGTAAGACTCATTGGTTACCTGCTCGAAGTAGTCATCCGGAGAAGAAGCGTTTGCATCACGCAGGTTGCCGCCCTTGAGAGCGGTCAGAGAAAACTCGGGGAACTTGTCGCCAACAGTCAAAATTGCCATGGAATCCTCCTGAATGTATTCCTTTTGGGGTCACACACCATTATGCCTATGGATTCCCGAACCGTCAAGAGGAAAAAGTTAATAAGCTCGTGTAAGCTTATAGGTATGCGTAATAGAGATTATCGGCCCACTTTGCCTCAGTTACGTGCTTTTGTCGCGATTGCCGATACCGGTCACTTCGGTCAAGCCGCTGCCCGCCTCGGCATTTCACAGCCCAGCCTGTCACAAGCGCTTTCCACCCTTGAGCAGGGACTGGGGGTGCAGCTTGTAGAGCGTTCGACTCGCCGAGTGCTGGTGACGCCACTCGGTCGCGGTCTGATTCCATATGCACGCCAAGCATCTGAAATTGTTGACGAGATTGTTGCTCGCGCCTCTGGCCGTACAGATGATTTGTCCGGACCACTATCCATTGGTGTTATCCCTACGGTTGCTCCATACGTGCTGCCCAACTTCCTCCAGTTGGTTCGTGACGAGCTGCCAGATCTAAAGCCTAGGATCGTCGAAGAGCCGACCGAGCGTCTCATCGAATCACTTCGCTCCGGCACCATTGATGCAGCGATCATGGCACTGCCGTCTGATGTGCCTTCCTTTGAAGAGATTTACCTCTACGACGAGGAGTTCTACATCGTCGTGCCAGAGGATCATCCGCTGGCCGGTAAAGAAGACGTAAAGCTTGAGGCGATCAGGGACTTGGACTTGCTCCTGCTTGACGACGGTCATTGTCTGCGTGACCAGGTGTTGGATATTTGTCGCAAGGTCGATGCTGTTCACGGCGAGACCTCCAGCTTGGAAACACGGGCGGCTTCTCTATCGACCGTCGTGCAGTGTGTTGCCGGTGGGTTGGGGCAGTCGCTTGTACCGGAATCGGCTGTCAAGATTGAGGCCGACCGACCCGGCCTGGCTGTTGCGCGATTCGAAGGTCCGGCACGGCCGGGACGCACCATTGGGCTGGTTCACCGCGCATCATCGGTACGCGGCGGCGAGTTCAATCGAATTGCCGAACTGGTACGGCAAGCATACATAGACGCTGTTGCCTAAAGCTCTCTTGGCGCATGCCGCAGTAGCGTACGAAATAAGCAAAAACCGGGCTGGCAGTTCCAGCCCGGTTTTTCGCGTCTATCCCTGAATAATTCGCAGCGATGCCAACCTGACCTCGCCGTATTCATCAGATGCAGCCAAGTCAATATCCGCTTCAAAGCGCCAACCGTGGTCGCCCTCGGGATCATCGAGTATCTGAATCACGTGCCACAAGCCCTCACCAGCCTGGCGGTCAATCGAAATCATATCGCCACCGCGAGCCTTTGCATCGATGCCTAGGTCATCGTATTCATCGAAGTAGTCATCCATCGCGGCAGGCCAATCCGGTGCGTCGTCGAGGTAGTTGTCCAGGTCGGCCAGCTCCTCCTCCTTTTCAAAGGCAAAGAGCTGCACGTGGCGGAACATGAGATTGCGCACCATACGGGTGAATGCACGTTCGTTGCCCGTAAGGGGCCGCGACTCGTCGGTGCCAAAAGCCGCTTCCTTGAGAGTTTCCTCGTCCAATGGCTTGTCCGGATCGGCCATCTGCGCCCATTCATCCACCAAGGAGTTATCCACCTGTACAACGAGCTCGCCGAGCCATTCCACAATGTCCCGGAGCTCCTCGTTAGCGGCTTCCGGTGGGAGAGTATGTCGCAAAGTGCGCCAGGCATCGGTGAGGTAGCGCAAGAAAATACCTTCGGAGCGGGCAATTCCATACTCAGATACCACGTCCGAGAAAGTCATGGCCTTTTCCACCATCTCGCGCACCACAGACTTGGGCGACAGCGAAAACTCACGCACCCACGGGTGGCCTTGAGCATAGGTGTCGAATGCACCCTCCAGCTCGTCGGCAAGCGGCATCGGCCATGTGATGTCTTCGACGATGTTCATACGTTCGGTGTAATCAACGCCTTCGGCCTTGAGCGCGGCGATCTCTTCACCGCGTGCCTTTTTCTGCTGCGCGATGAGCAGTGGGCGAGGGTCTTCCAGAATTGATTCAAACACACTGATGACATCGAGTGCGTAGTTCGGGCTGTCCTTATCCAGCAGTTCGAGCGCGGCGATCGCAAAAGGCGACAGCGGCTGATTGAGCGCGAAGTCACGCTGCAGCTCCATTGTCAGCTCGGAGCGGCAGTCATCGCCCTCGCCATGCGTGACGACGATTCCCGCGTTGACCAAACCGCGGTAGAGCTCAATTGCGGTCAGAATAGCCTCATTTTGCTGGTGGCGGGTGTCGTGATTGGTGCGCAGCAGATGACGCATGTGTTCGTAGGTATCGCCACCACGAGCAATGACGTTGAGCAACATACCGTTGGTAACTGCAAAGCGGCTGGTCAGCGGCTCTGGCGGCTGAGAAACGATTTTGTCGAAGGTCTTCTCTGACCAGGTCACTTCGCCCTTGGGAACAGACTTCAGCCGCAACTTTTTCAGTTTGGCCTCATCCTGGCCGGCCCGGCGCCGCAGCTTGGCGTTTTCGATTTCGTGTTCAGGTGCTTCGACAACTACGGTGCCCTCGGTGTCGTAGCCAGCACGGCCGGCGCGTCCAGCGATCTGGTGGAACTCGCGTGACTTGAGAATACGGCTACGACGGCCATCGAACTTGGCCAAACCGGTAATCAGCACCGTGCGAATAGGCACGTTGATACCGACGCCGAGGGTATCCGTGCCACAGATGACCTTCAGCAGACCAGTCTGAGAGAGACGCTCAACCAAACGACGGTACTTCGGCAGCATTCCCGCATGGTGGACGCCAATGCCCTGGCGCACCAACTTGGAAAGAACTCGACCAAAGGCCGTGGTAAACCGGAAATCGCCAATCTCTTCGCGAATCCGCTCCTTTTCCTCCTTCGTCAGCAGCTTCAGACCGGTCAGTGCTTGCGCCTGTTCAGCTGCTTGGCGCTGGGAGAAAAAGACAATGTAGATTGGGGCTTTGCCGGATTCCAGCAACTCCGCCAGCGTGTCATGAACTGGTGTGTAGACATAGTGGAAATCCAGCGGTACCGGGCGCGTCGTACCTGTAACGAGGTTGACGTCGAGTCCCGTGCGTTCCTTCAAATCCGTCTCAAACTTTTGAGTATCGCCGAGAGTGGCGGACATCAACAGGAATTGGCAACGGGAAAGCTCGAGCAAGGGCACTTGCCATGCCCACCCGCGATCGGGATCCGCATAGAAGTGGAATTCATCCATTACCACCTGGTCAATATCGGCGTCGGCCCCGTCGCGCAGGGCGATATTGGCGACAATTTCCGCAGTTGCGCAGATGATGGGTGCACCACCGTTGACGGTGGCATCGCCGGTCATCATACCGACGTTCTCAGCGCCAAAGACCTCGCAGAGGGCAAAGAACTTCTCGCTGACCAAGGCCTTAATAGGCGCTGTGTAAAAGCTGCGCTGGCCACGAGCGAGGGCGCAGAAGTGGGCAGCAATAGCCACCATGGACTTGCCCGACCCTGTCGGAGTGGCAAGGATGACGTGGTCGCCACCAGCGAGACCAATAGCGGCCTCCTCCTGGGCCGGGTAGAGCGTGATGCCCTGATCCCTGGTCCAGGCAATGAACGAGTCCATAATCGCATCGTCGAAAAGGGACTCTGGAACCTCAGCTAGGTCGGGAAGCATTTCAGATAGTGACACGCTTCCCACCCTAGCGGTAACCCCGGATTAGAAGCGGAACCAGGGCTTCCAGCCGCGCCGACGGCGAGGTTGTTCCGGTTCACCGGATTCTTCGCTTTCCGCCTGCTCTTCCCGAGGCTGTTCTGACTCAGGCTGTTCGGCAGTGCCGTCTGCAGAAAACTCCGCAGACCTATCATCCGCCGAGGCCGACTCGGGTTCTTCCGAGTATGCGTCAGTGTCCTCTGATGTAGTTGCCGAGGAATCCGAGTTGGCCGGGGTCTCCGCCTCGTCGTCAAGCGAGGAAGAATCCTCTACTGGGCGCAGCGGTTGAGAAGCGAGGAACTTTTCGAACTCAGCGCCAATCTCGTCGGCGGAAGGCATCTCGCCGTTAGGTCCAAGCAGGGGAGAAGTCTCCAGCTCTTGACGACGTTGAACTTCCTGGTCGTACTGTTCCTCGAGAAGATTGACCAGCTGAGAGACCTCGCCGGAATCATTCGTCTGCGTATTGAGCAGCTCCGCCACCCGCGCGGATTCCTTCTCCAACGCCTCAAGCGGGAGCTCGAGCTTGGCTAGTTTTGCTACCTCCTGCAACAGCCGCAGTGACGCCAGCGGATACTCAGAGGCCGCGACATAGTGTGGCACCTGTGCGGTGAAACCAAAGGCATCACAACCGCGGCTTGCGAGCTCGTACTCAATGTTCAGGCTCGCAGCACCCGGAACTGTGACGCGGTTTCCCCAGGTATGCATATCACCGAGTTTCTGCTTATCTGTGCCATGGGCGATGATGCCCAGTGGTCGGGTGTGCGGAACCGTCATCGGAGCCGAGTACAGCGACACAGTCCGACCGACATCGTAGCGCTCCGCCAAATCTGCCACGGCAGTCGAGAAAGCCTCCCACCGCATGTCTGGCTCAGGGCCAGAAAGCAGCAAGAACGGCTTACCGACGTTGTCGCGAACCACATTGAGTGACAGGTTCAAATCGGATACATCCACAATCTGGTCGTGGTTCATCGTCACAGAGGGACGGCGAGAACGATAATCAATCAGCTCGTCGATAGAAAAGTTCACCAATGGACGGTGCTCGAGAGCATCCAAGAGGAAACTAGCTGATTCCGAGACGGCATTACCGGCATCCGCATAACCGCTAAGTGCAATGACCAGGGTCAGATGGCCCTCGCTTCCCGTTACGTCAGGAACCGGAAAAACTACCTCGTACATATTGCCCTGAGGCTTGTCGGTCGGATCACTCACGTACGACTACCTCCTGCATCACATTTTTCGTCATTTGAAGTAAACAACCACGATACCGCAGAAACTATTCCAGTTATCCACAAGTAGAAAGTAGTCCACAGATGGGCCGATTTTTCCGGTCGCGCACAAGCAAGGCTGTTGCGGATTCGATAACAATGAGAGCCACCAGATGGCGAGAGGATTGTCCGCTGTCGAGCTATTCCAATGGGGGAAAAGGGGTAAGGAATTAATGGGAAACAAACAGAACTTCGGTGCAGGACAAAAGCCTGAAATTGAGCCGAGTGTTTTTCTGACGAACCTGCCGGGAATCGTTGGATTCTATCCGCGGGGGCAGGTAGTGATTGCGGCGTTGTATCGTCAGCAGGTCGAAGATCTCATCGATGGCAAGGTCGAGTTTGATCCGACAGCGCATGCTGGCCCGATGCTGATTAAGGATGTGGCCTCGATGGAGAACAATCCTGACTTGGTGCGGGCAGCCGCGGACTTCCTGCTCGATGAAGGATGCACTCACGCAGATGTGTTTATCATCGACGAATCCTGGGGGATTGAAAAGGACTCCACACCTATTACAGGCTGGCTGCGAGAAGGCGGCCTGCATGAGGTGCGTTTGGCGGGCGTTGCCACTATTGCTGCGGGGGAAGTTGTCACGGACGAGCAGGGAGAGATCGTCGGCATTGTCGGTGACAGTCTGATGACCGACAATGCAAATCTAATCTCCCGGCAGGGAGAGCAGATTTTCAAAAACTATGAGGAGTACCGCAGCTATTTTCGAGGTGGCCAATTCCACGACAGTAAAGACAGGGCTCTGATTGAACGCCTCCGGGAACGAGCGACAGCCGTTGAGCAGCCGAGGAAGCTCAAAATTGGTTCGGACAATCCCGCGCTCATTGAGCACTTCGACATGCTCAAAACCGCCGTGGAAAACGTGGCCGATGGTGTGATGGATGCACATGAGGCGGTGCGCGATGAAAACGCAGGATATGCCATTGCAGCAGCACTGACCAACGTCACCTTGCGCGATATGTCCATGATTTTCATTACTACGCAGTTGGCGCAATCAATGGGAGAAATCTGGCGCGAGGCCGCAATCGTCCACCGCGGCAGCCTGCGTGCTAACGCTTTAGCGTGTTTTGCCATCGCAAAGTTCGCGGCTGGGCTGGAGAACTTTGCGCAAACAGCTCTCGATGAGGCAGCGGGGGAGCAACCGAATCATTCACTGACTCAGTTGCTGGAAATTGCGGTCGCCAATCAAATTGTGCCGAGGTGCGTCGGCACAATTCTTGGAGCAGCACAAGAGGTACTGCGCAGGGTATACAAGGTGAAAATGCCGCGTATTGATTAGCGACCCTGCAAGCTGTACTGCAGTACCTAGCGGTGCGCCGAGTGGGCTCGGTCGCCGAGGTTCTTGGTGTACTCCCATGCATCGGCGACGATGGTTTCAAGCTCCGTCTGGTTGGGCTTCCATCCGAGCTCGTCCATGGCACGCTGAGAAGAGGCAATAAGGGTTGCCGGATCACCGGCTCTACGCGGTGCATCCTCAGCGGGAATCGGGTGACCGGTGACCTTACGGCAGGTTTCAATGACCTGGCGAACTGAAAAGCCGTCGCCGGAACCGAGGTTAAAGATACGGTGGGTTCCCGGCGTGTTGGACTCTAGTGCCAAGACATGCGCATCGGCGAGGTCTTTGATGTGGATGTAGTCACGCACCGCGGTGCCGTCCGGAGTCGGCCAGTCATTGCCAAAGACCATAATCTTGTCGCGGTGACCGAGCGCAACCTGCAGTACCAGTGGGATGAGGTGAGTTTCCACCTCACGGTTTTCTCCAAAACCGCCCCAGGCACCCGCCACATTGAAATAACGCAAGCTGGTAGCGCCGATGTTGTATGCCTTGGCGTAAGAGGCGATGGCGTAGTCCATGGCCAGCTTGGTGGCACCGTAAGGGTTGGTCGGCGCGGTTGGCATGTCTTCGGTAATTGGTGTCTTCTCTGGCTCGCCGTAGGTTGCAGCTGTCGAAGAGAACACCAGGTTATTCGTACCGGTATCACGCATCGCGTCGAGTAGCTTCAGGGTTTGGCCCACATTGTTGTGCCAGTAGTCGGAAGGAACTTCGACAGACTCGCCAACAAGCGATTTCGCAGCGAAATGAACGACGCCGTCGAAGCTGTCGGAGGACAGAACCTCGTAGGCCTTGTCCGCCACATCGCCTTCGACTAGGGTCGCGCCCTCTGGCACCGCATCACGGTTGCCAACAGAGAAGTTGTCCAGAATGGTGACGTCGTGGCCAAGAGAAATCAATACTGCCGAGCACACGCTACCGACGTAGCCGGCACCACCAGTGACGAGGAGTTTCATTTGATAATCACCATGATTGCGTGAGACAGAGTATCCGGAATGTCAAGAGAATGATCACCACGGGCGAGAGTCACGCGGCCGGCGGCAACCTCGGCAAGTGCCTCAGTACCCGGCATAATTCCAGCCTTGTGGAGACGCTTCATGTAGCTCTGCTCGACCTGCAGGATTTCGTTAATCTGGACGATCTCAACGGTGTACTCGCCGGGGTTTAGATCGGACAGTCGGCGAACGTTCTCTAACGACTCTGGTGACTGAGTCCCACCGAGGTCTCCCAAACCGGGAATCGGATTGCCGAATGGGGAGCGTGTGTAAGAGTCAAGCACGTCGAGAAGTTTGCGCTCGACCTCGTCACTCATTACGTGCTCCCAGCGGCAGGCTTCGTCGTGAACCTTGTCCCATTCGAGGCCAATGACATCCGTAAGTAGGCGCTCAGCTAGGCGGTGCTTACGCATGACAGCCGTGGCCAGCCTGCGGCCCTCGTCGGAAAGCTGCAAGCTGCGATCTGGGGCAACTACGAGAAGGCCATCGCGCTCCATGCGCGCAACGGTTTGGCTAACGGTCGGCCCCGACTGCTCAAGGCGTTCGGCAATGCGAGCACGCAAAGGAATGATGCCCTCTTCTTCGAGTTCGAAAATCGTACGTAAGTACATTTCCGTGGTGTCAACCAAATCCCTCACGGTTTTCCTCCGATAACACAGTCTTAAAAGTTTTCACTCAAGTATTAGGATAACCACACTTGCGCAAGAAAGATGTTAGGGCTCGCAAATCTAGTGGCTTTGGTGCTGATTAGGCAGCGAAAAGCTTGGTTCGGTGGGCGCTGCTGAGACGGAAGGGAGCGTACGCGATGTCGAAAGCTCGACGTGCAGACGAAAACGCCGACCGCCAGTGTGGATGAAACTCCGGCACGGGGTCGGCATTGAAGTCCAGCTCTATCTCAGGGCTGAAATTAGGAACCCTATCGATGTCACCGCCATGTGGCGTTAGTTTGCGTACTCACGCAGCTTGTCAGCACGGTCACCCTCGCGGAGCTTGGACATAACTTCCCGCTCAATCTGGCGGACGCGCTCTCGAGACAGGCCAAAGTGGCGGCCAATCTGATCCAGCGTGCGGGGCAGGCCATCGTCGAGACCGTAGCGGAGCTTAATAACTTCCTGCTCTCGAATCTCGAGAGTGGACAGAACCTTGCGGACATCGTGGTGACGCAGGGAAGCGACAACTGCCTCCTCGGCATCAGTTGCCTCTGAATCCTCAATGAAGTCTCCCAGAGGAGCTTCCTCATCAGTGCCCACCGGCATGTCCAAGCTCACCGGGTCGCGGGACTGACGCAGCAGCATCTCAATCTTGGCCTCTGGAATGCCGGATTCCTCTGCCAATTCCTCATTCGTAGCCTCACGGCCGAGCTGCTGGTAGAGCTCACGCTTGATACGAGAAATCTTGTTGACCTGCTCAACCAAATGAACAGGGAGGCGAATGGTGCGCGACTGATCAGCCATACCGCGGGTAATAGCTTGGCGAATCCACCACGTTGCGTAAGTGGAGAACTTGAAGCCCTTGGTGTAGTCGAACTTTTCCATGGCGCGGATGAGGCCCAAGTTGCCCTCCTGGATTAGATCCAGCAGAGGCATACCGCGGTTGGTGTAGCGCTTCGCCAGCGAGACCACAAGACGGAGATTGGCTTCGAGTAGGTGGGCGCGTGCAGCCTTACCTTCCTTTGCCAAAATCTTGACATCACGCTTCTTTGCGCGGGTCATTTTCGCGCCGGTCTGCAGCAAATGCTCGGCGTATACACCGGCTTCAATGCGCTTAGAAAGTTCCACCTCTTCTTCAGCGCTGAGAAGAGCAGTCTTTCCGATGCCGTTCAAATACACACGAACCAAATCGGCGGACGGATTGGAGTTATTGCCAGTGCGGCGCCCCTTGTCCCGTGGCTGACCTTCCAGTTCGTCATTTTGAATATCGGCACTCTTCATGAATCTGCCTCCTGGATTTTTAAGTGGACTCAATAACTACAACGCACGGAGTTACGGAAATGTTCCCGTGAAAGTTGATGAATGTCAATAGGGTAATTTTGCCATGCAAATATAATGTTAAGAAAAACTGCCGCGACTAGCATTCTACGAGAACTGTAAAGGGGCCATCATTGACGGATGTGACCTCCATCATCGCTCCAAATTGTCCCGTTGCGACCGTCAAGCCACGATTGCGCAAGTTCTCGACAATTTTTTCTATGACGGGTTCGGCCTCTGGGCCCGGAGCCGCGTCTACCCACGACGGCCGCCGTCCCTTCTTTGTCGCCCCCATCAACGTGAATTGGCTAACAACGAGCACCGGGGCGCCAGCGTCGACAGCGCTGAGCTCGCCATCCAGAATGCGCAGCTCCGCGATCTTGCGGGCCATCGTTTCCCAAGCATCGGCAGTGTCCTCGCGGCCAACACCTACGAGCGCCAAAATGGCGCCGGTATCGCCTCCGTCAACGTGGCCAACAACGGAGCCGTCGACAGTGACTGACGCGGATTTAACTCGGGTGAGAACGGCTTTCATTTACTGTTTATCCTCCAAGATCTCGGTGGGGAGAATCAGACCATGGCGAACCAGGTCAACGACGATGGGAACTAGGGCGTCCTTGATTGCAGGGACTTCGGACTCATCAAAGGCTCCAAACATTGCCATGATGTCGATGACGGAGCCCAGGGCAGCTTCGGGATGCAGTGCACCCAGGATGGTTGCGACGGACTCATCGATTGAGTGTGTCCAGGCGGGGCCGTCGGTGCGTGAGATGCGCGTATCGAACTCAGTGAAGCCCTGGCCGCTGTCGACGTCGGCAAGCGAAACGCGTTCTAAGGCGACGCCGGGTCGCACAGTAAAGGCAGCTTCGAGGATGGTGTCAGCAGTTTGTGTACGAAGCCATTCGGCGCGGCCGAGATACTCCTCGGCTTCGGCGGCGAAGGGAGCGGCCAAAGGCTGAGGCATTTCTTCACACACAGCGGAAGTCGGGCCGTCGATGCGCTGAACCGTGATGTAGCCGAACCCGATGCCTGTCACGCCGCTGTTGCGGAAGTGCTCCAGCCAGGCACGGGAGCGCTCGCAGCCTTCTGGGCTGCGGGGGTCGATGGACTCGTCTCGAAGCCAGGTGCCGATGTATTCCGCCGGCGTGGCGACATCTCGTTGTGTTACCCACACTTCTAGGCCTTCAGCAGGGAGCCAAGAGGCGATGCGCTGTTGCCAACTTTCGCCTTCGATATGGGCCCAAGCACCGAGCAGATGCGCCGTGCCGCCGTCGGTGAGATGGTCGGCCAGACCGCGGATCATAAGTTCGGTGGCACCGTCCAGATTCAATCCTGAGTCACGGTAAACATGTTCCACACTTGGCAGCCCTACGACGAACGGCGGGTTCGCCACAATGCGGTCAAACTTCTTGCCTGCAACCGGTTCAAACCACGAGCCTTCGACGGCCTGCGCCTGGGCGAAGCCATTTGCTGCGAAAGTAGCGCGGGCAAAAAACAGCGCCCGGGGGTGAATGTCCGTCGCGACAATCGACTTTGCATCAGGCTGGGCAAGGCTCTGGACGCCACAACCGGCACCGAGGTCGAGTACGGATTCCACCGCCGAGGTCGGCGAAATATCGAGGAGGGAGCGGGAAGCCCGCCCTACGCCCAAGACATGATTGGGTCCAGGAACGTGATCGCTCATAGAGGCATCGCGGTCGGAAAAGACAATACGGTCGACTCCCGCAATCTCGACCGGGCGCACATCGATACACACCTGTGCGTTGGTGGCGGTGCCGGCAAGTATGCCGCTGCCCAGTAACTTGGCTGTCAGCTCAGCCCCAAATAGCTGCTGTGCGTCGGCGAAATCGCCCAGGATGAAAAGACGCAACGCGGTCACAGTGTCCGCAGAAACGCCCTCAGTTTCGGTAAGTAGAACATCGACAACGCCGGGCTCACCGCGGTCCAGCGCGGCCAGTCCCTCGGCGCCTAGGACTCGACGCAGTGACTCGCTGGAAAACTCAAGGCGCCTGAGCGCGGTGGCAAATTCCTCCGCACAGTCGACAAAATCACGAAGCTGCTGATCAGTCGGTGGGGTGAAGGTGGAGGGGGAAAAGGTCATCGTAGGCACTACCTTCGTCGTAAAGCGGGGCGGAGGGGCTAGTTAGGGGAGCTTGACGACGGATCGTCGTCTTCCGGCATATCGATGACATTTGCATCATCGAAGGGGGGTGAGATGGTCTCGTTACCGGACTGCGGCCGTGCGTCGGTGTCTTCGGTACTGGCGGCAGAACCGAGCGCGCGCATCTCCGCTTCCTTGAGGGCGCGCTGGCGTTGCTGCTCCTCCCATTTGCGGTTTTGCTCGCGTACAACTCCAGGCTTGTAGACGCGCGGCTTACGCTTGTCCGCGGGTTCTCCAACGCCATTGGCGATAACAACCGCGATCCACGGCATGGGTACGGAGACGACCATGAGAATCGCTGCAATCCACGGCACATCCCACCACAGATAAAAAGCGCCGGAAAGAAGCAGCAGCGGAATGCGAGACCATTGCAGAGCCGCGTAGACGTGGCGGCGGTGGTCATAGTTGCGAATCCGAGAGCCGCGGGCGTCGGTAATCAACGCCGCGTCTTTCTTGCGTCGCCGGGAACTTCCGCGTTTCGGCAGCGCGGAGTCGCGACGGTCATTGATTCGCGCCATGGTTGTCTAGCATACGCCTGTGGCGTGGGGTCGTCTCAACTAGCTATGTCCGTTGCAGCCGCATGCTCGCGTAGTCGTAGCGATGTTGTGGATGGCTGTGGAAGGCAGCAGTCAGCAGCGGCCAGCACCTGGGTCACTGGGCATAATTTGACCGATGGGGCACAATTGGAATCTGTGAGCACTCCATTGAAGACGACAAAGACGATTGAACGCACCGATACCCGCGTCGATGAGTCGACGAGGGACGATACCCCGAAGTTCTTCCATTACGTCAAGAAGGAACAGATCGTGAACTCCGCGGTCAACGGCTCCTACGTCGTTGCTCTGTGCGGTGAAACCTTCCCTGTGAAGAAGTCGGCGAAGCCGGGTTCACCGGTATGCCCTGACTGCGAGCGGATTTACAAGTCCCTGCGTCGCAAGTGAGCGGGCTTCGTAAATGGCAGCAGGAGGCTCTCGACAAATACCTGGCGACTAACCCCAAGGACTTCCTTGCAGTGGCGACACCGGGCGCAGGTAAGACGACCTTCGCCCTGCGTATCGCCAGTGAGTTGCTGTCGCGCCGGATCGTCGAGCGCATCATCGTCGTGGTTCCCACTGAGCACCTGAAAGTGCAGTGGGCTGCTTCCGCTGCTCGTTCGGGGATTGCGTTGGATCCCAAATTCACCAACGCCAAGGGTGTGGTAAACCCCTCCTACCAGGGAATTGTTGTGACCTACGCCCAAGTCGCAGTGCATCCGTTTAAGCACCATGCCGTAGCCACCGCTCGGCCGACATTGGTGATTCTGGACGAGGTGCACCACGGCGGCGATGCCAAGAGCTGGGGCGACGGTATTTCCGAAGCTTACGGCGATGTCGAACGCCGCCTGTGCCTAACTGGTACGCCGTTCCGCTCCGATGACGCGGCGATTCCGTTTGTTCGCTACTCGCCGGACGGCGATGGTTACTCGCGTTCCGTCGCCGATTACACGTACGGCTATTCCAATGCGCTTGCCGACGGCGTCGTGCGCCCAGTGGTCTTTTTGGCTTATTCCGGTGAAGCTCGCTGGCGTGATAGCGCGGGTGATGAGTTCGCTGCGCGACTGGGCACCGTGATGAGTCCAGAGGAGACCACGCGTGCTTGGCGCACCGCGCTTGACCCAAAGGGCGAGTGGATGCCATCTGTGCTGCGGGCAGCGCACACCCGGCTCTCGCAGATGAGGCAGCATATCCCGGACGCGGGTGGCCTGGTTATCGCCTCCGACGCGGCAACTGCCCGTGCGTACAAACGCATTCTCGAGCAGATTGCCTCTACGCCGGTGGCGTTAGTGCTCTCGGATGAACCGGGCTCGTCGGAACGAATCAAGACTTTCTCCGAGTCCACCGATGAGTGGATGGTGGCCGTGCGCATGGTCTCCGAAGGCGTGGACGTGCCGAGGCTGGCGGTCGGCGTGTACGCGACCAGTTCCTCGACTCCACTATTCTTCGCGCAGGCTATCGGACGATTCGTGCGAAGCCGCATGCCGGGGGAGACCGCTTCGGTCTTCTTGCCGTCGATTCCGGTGCTGCTCGACTTGGCCTCGCAGATGGAGGTGCAGCGCAACCACGTGCTCGGCAAGCCGGATCGGCCTTCGGAGGGCTGGGAAGATGACTTGGTCGCTGAGGCCAATCGCCGCAAGGATGAGCCCGACGAATTGTTGCCGGCCTACGAATCCATTGGCGCGGATGCTGAACTTGACTACCTCATCTACGACGGCTCCTCCTACGGCACCGCAACCGTTGCCGGTTCCGCCGAAGAGGCCGATTATCTGGGTTTGCCAGGGCTTCTCGACGCCGATCAGATGCGACTCTTGCTGCGTCAGCGGCAGGATGAACAGCTTAAAGCCGCCAGTGCCCGAGAGAAGGAAGCCCGCGAGGAGGCGAGGGAATCGTCGTCAAGCGGGGGCGAAGGGGGCGCGGTGCACCGGATTGAGGGATCAGCGTACCCAAGGCCGCAGAAGGTGGCCAGTGAGGTGTTGCCGAAGTTACGGAAGGAGCTCAATACGCTGGTGTCGATGACAGCGGCGCGAACCGGTAAGCCACATGGTCAAGTGCATAACGAGGTTCGGCGCGCCTGTGGTGGCCCGCCGACTGCGCTATGTACCGAGGAACAGTTGCGTGATCGCATCAGCTACCTGCGTAATTGGTAGGGTTTCAAACGAACTGAGCAATCTATGGTGGAGAGAAGAATGTCGGCAAGCAGTGATAAGTCGAGGCCGTCGGAATTGACCGGCGGTGGTTTGTCGGCTGTACCAGGCAATGACGGTCGGACTATTGGCGTGCTGGCGCTGATCTTTGGCGTCGGCGGACTCTTGATGTCCTGGATGATTGTTGGTGGCATCCTCGGTGTCTTTGGCATTGTTCTAGGCATCATCGCGATGGCGAAGGCAATGAGTGCGAAGAAGCGCGTGCAGGCAGCTGGGGGAGACGCGGTCATCAGCGGTTCGTTCGGATTGGGCGTGGTCGGCATTGTGACGGGTATTGCGGCCGCCGTGGTGTCGCTGATGCTGTATTCGTCGACATCAGATGCGATGTCGAAGTGCGAGAAGTTCGAGCGCACCTCTGGAGAGTATGCCGAGTGCATCTCTAAGCAGATGGGTACTGATCAGCCAATGAAGCAATCGGAGTGAGTTCGGAAGCGACATCAATGGCGGTCTTACTTTGTGCCCGGAGTTTTCGGTCAACGCCAAATACGCAATCAGGAAATGAGCTAACCCCGTAATCCACCCCCGAAGCCCAACTGCCTGCAGTTTCGGCCGGGGGTTTCTTAGTGAAATCTCATATTTGGCCGAGTGTTGGTAATGATATTGGTGTCAGAAAGTACCCACATTTGGCATCCCCTACATGCGGTAAACGTTTGAACACGCGTGCAATACAGGATGTCTGCTGATTATTAAATAGGAGCGTGAATCGTGGCAGCGACATCTACGCGCGACAACTCCCCGGAACTGTCACCGGGCCAACAAGACCGTGGATACCTCAGCCGGGAGCTTTTCCGTAAGCGCACCGGTCTAGGACTCGGTATCATCCTGGCCCTGCTCGTGTACTTCTTTATGCCGGCTGAGCTCGATCACAACCTGCGTGCAACCGCAGGTGTAGCAGTGCTTATGGCCGTGTGGTGGATGTCCGAGGCTATCCCGATTGCCGTTACGGCTCTGCTGCCGCTGGCTCTATTCCCGATTCTCAACCTCGCTGAGATTAAGGATTTCTCGGGCAAGTACACAGACCCGACCATCTTCCTCTTTATGGGCGGCTTCCTGTTGGCGCTGGCGATGCAGCGTTGGAACCTCCACAAGCGCGTCGCATTGTGGGTTCTGGTGCTCATGGGGTCGTCACCAAAGATGCTGATTCTCGGCTTCATGGTGGCTACTGGCTTCCTGTCGATGTGGGTCTCCAACACGGCCACGGCCGTGATGATGCTGCCAATCGGTGTGTCCGTCCTGAGCCTCATTGTCCGAATGCTGCACGATGAAAAGGTTGCTGCAGAGGATACGGGCTCTGCGAGCGAATCCGTCGCTGAAACCCCCGGTGGGGATGCGCTGGAGGAGGCCGAGGAGTCGTCGTCAAGCTATGACCCGATGCCAAAGTCGAACTTCGGTATCGCGCTGATGCTGGGTATCGCTTACGCGGCATCGATTGGTTCGCTGGGCACCATTATTGGTACTCCTCCGAACGCTATGCTGGCGGCCTACATGGCGGAGCAAGGCGTCAATATTGGGTTTGGCCAGTGGATGCTGCTCGGTGTCCCGGTGGCGATTGTGCTCATGTTCTGTGCCTGGTTCCTGTTGACGAACGTGCTGTTCAAGCCGGAGATTACGCACATTCCGGGTGGCCGCGAACTCATGCGTGATGAACTCAAGCGCCTCGGTCGTATGTCGGCTGGTGAGCGTCGCGTGCTCATGGTGTTTATCGCGGCTGCGCTGGCGTGGGTCTTTGTTCCGGTGCTGCT
This sequence comes from Corynebacterium sp. 045007, assembly GCF_040743205.1. NCBI lineage: Bacteria > Bacillati > Actinomycetota > Actinomycetes > Mycobacteriales > Corynebacteriaceae > Corynebacterium > Corynebacterium sp. 045007. The sequence continues at coordinate 18,850 of NZ_JBFLKW010000003.1, read as the reverse complement.
GCCCGACACCAAGATCGCCGATGCGGTTATCGCAATGACCGTGGGTATTGCGCTGTTCATTATTCCGGGCGGTCCTGATGGCGTTAAGCTTATGCGTTGGGAAAATGCGTTAGAGCTGCCGTGGGGCGTGCTGCTGCTGTTCGGTGGTGGCCTGGCACTGTCCTCGCAGTTCGGTGCCTCTGGGCTGTCGGACTGGATTGGCGAGCAGCTGTCTACCCTCGGCTGGATGCCAGTGGCTGCACTCGTAGTTGTCGTCGGTGCCGTTGTTCTGTTCCTGACCGAGTTCACTTCTAACACAGCGACGGCTGCGACCTTCCTGCCGTTGGTAGGTGCCATGGCTATCGGTCTGGGCCACGACCAGATGATTTTCGCCGTACCAGTTGCACTGGCAGCTACTTCGGCCTTCATGATGCCGGTTGCAACACCGCCGAACGCCATCGCCTACGGCTCCGGCTACGTCAGCATGGACAACATGGTCAAGGCCGGTGTCTGGCTGAACGTCGTCGCACTGATCGTGATTTCTGTGGCATCGCTGACGCTGCTGCAGTGGGTATTCGGCGTCGTGTACTAGCTGGGTATGTAGTAGCCCGTAGTGGATGGTGGAGCAGTGCTCTGAACCGCCACCGGGCTTCTCCGCCTAGCGTTGCTCAGATGCTCCTTCGCCCCGTTCCACTTTGGTGGTTCGGGGCTTTTGGCTGCAAATGTGAAACTGTGTGAGTTTATGACACTTTCAGGCCATTTTTCAGGTCATTTTTGACATAAACGCAGTCAGTAACCCGCTGGCCCTGACCCTAGCCCCCCCTTAAAGAGAACCGGGCCCGAATAAGGTGTGAAACCTCATTCAAGCCCGATTCTCTGGGGCTAGCTGTTAGCCCCTGAACAACTTCAGGTTAAAGCTTTACTCCAAGTAGTCGCGCAGAACCTGCGAACGCGATGGGTGACGCAGCTTGGACATCGTCTTGGACTCGATCTGACGGATGCGCTCGCGTGTCACACCGTAGACCTGGCCAATCTCGTCAAGCGTACGCGGCATGCCGTCGGTAAGGCCGAAGCGCAGGCGGACGACACCGGCTTCACGTTCGGAGAGAGTCTCCAGAACGTCGCCAAGCTGGTCCTGGAGGAGCGTGAAGCTGACGGCGTCCACAGCGATGACTGCCTCTGAGTCCTCAATGAAGTCACCGAGCTGGGAGTCGCCCTCGTCACCGATGGTCTGGTCCAGCGAAATGGGTTCACGAGCGTACTGCTGAATCTCGAGAACCTTTTCCTCGGTGATGTCCATCTCCTTAGCGAGCTCTTCCGGAGTGGGCTCGCGGCCCAAATCCTGGAGCAACTCGCGCTGGATACGGCCGAGCTTATTAATGACCTCAACCATGTGAACCGGAATACGAATGGTTCGAGCCTGGTCGGCCATTGCACGAGTAATTGCCTGGCGAATCCACCAGGTTGCGTACGTGGAGAACTTGTAGCCCTTGGTGTAGTCGAACTTCTCGACGGCGCGAATCAGGCCGAGGTTGCCCTCCTGAATCAAGTCGAGGAAAGCCATGCCACGGCCGGTGTAGCGCTTTGCCAGGGACACCACAAGACGGAGGTTGGCTTCGAGCAGGTGATTCTTGGCGCGCTGACCGTCACGAGAAATCTCGCGCAAGTCGCGCTTCTGAGCGTAAGCGATGCGCTCGCCGGCTTCCTTGGCCTCGTCAATCTTGTACTGCGCGTACAGACCGGCCTCGATGCGCTTTGCCAGACTGACTTCTTCCTCGGCAGTCAGCAGCGCGACCTTACCAATCTGCTTGAGGTAGGCGCGGACAGAGTCGGCGGAGGCGGTGAGGGCAGCATCTTTGCGGGCCTGACGCAGACGAGCGGACTCGTCCTCGTTCCAGACCTCGTCGCCCTCGTCCTCTTCATCCTCGTCTTCGTCTTCGTTCTCGTCGTCCTCTTCTTCATCATCGTCGAGGTCGTCGTCTTCGAGGTCGTCATCATCCAGATCGTCGTGAAGATCATCGTCTTCGAGGTCATCATCCAGATCCGGGTCGTAGTCCTGCTCCTGCTCCAAGTCGTGGTCGAGTTCCTCGTCCTCGAGCTCTTCGTTCTCAGTTGCGTCGAGAGCCTGCGCGTCCTTCGCCTTCGCTGCAGCAGCCTTGGCCGCGGTGGCCTTCGCAGCCGTTGTCCGCTTAGTTGCCTTCTTGGCGGCGGCCTTACGCGTGGTTTTCTTAGCGACGGACTTCTTGGCCGCCTTCTTCACGGTCTTCTTGGCCGCTGCCTTCTTAGCGGTCGTCTTCTTCGCCGCAGTTTTGGTAGCAGCCGTCTTTTTGGCAGCAGTCTTCTTCGCGGCAGTCTTCTTTGCCACGGTCTTCTTCACTGCCTTCTTGATGGCCTTCTTTACAGCCTTCTTTGCAGGAGTAGCTGAACCGGTGCCACTCCCGGTGGATTGGTCCTGAGCTTGCCCCAGTTCGTTGCCTGCCACGAACGCCCTTTCACGATGTACGTTGTGTGCGCCGCCAAAGCCGCCGCCAGCTTCTCTCGGTCGAAGAGAAGCTCAACGCGCCAGTGGTGCGCCTTTACTTCGTCTATAGCCAACTAGCCGAATGGAAAACATTCAGAGCTGACCTTTTCGTGCCACGGTCATCAGTGTTGCTTTCTGGCTCCTAGCGAAGAAGTAATCGGTGAAAATCCTCATCGAAGCAGTGCGCTGGAATTCGATTTTCCCAATCCTCCTCGAGCCTGTTGATTATTCAACCTTGCCGTGAGTCAACTTCTTATTGTAAACCAATTCTGAAAATCGCCGCCACGGGGCATGGTTTCAAGCACGTGTCACGCCCGACACGTAGCTGCCAATCCCCATATAAGAAATGAAAGTGGTTAAGGGTAAAGTCCCTGGTCAGCTGCAAAGGCAGCGCCAGCAATACCCGCATTATTATCCAGACTTGCGGGGACAACTGGAGTCTTACATGTCAACAGCGGAATCCACTTTTCGTGTTCGCGACTGATTCCGCCGCCGACGATGATCCGTGACGGCCAAAACAGCGCCTCGTAGGTCTTAAGTACCTTGCTCACGCGCTCAGCCCACTCTTCGAAGCCGAGCCCCTCCACATCCTTAACTCTCGCGGATGCAAAGTGTTCGGCCTCCATGCCATCAATGATGAGGTGGCCTAACTCCGAATTGGGGTAGAGCAGTCCGTCATGAATAAGCGCCGAGCCGATGCCTGTACCAAAAGTTAGCAACAACACGGCGCCTGTCTTATTGCCCGGATCGCCAAACTGGACTTCAGCGAGGCCGGCAGCGTCAGCGTCGTTAAGCACGTGTGCCTTGTTGTTGGGCAGGTATTTAGCGAAGAGCTCTTGGCAGTTCGTATTAACCCAAGAACCGTCAATATTGGCGGCCAGCAAGGCAATCTGATTCTGTACGACGGACGGAATCGTGATGCCGACATCGGAATCCCACTTCGCAATGTCCACAATTTCTGCAATGGTCTCCGCAACCGCTTCCGGAGTTGCCGGCTGTGGCGTGAAAACCTTAATGCGGTCACCAATAAGCTGCCCAGTATCAAGGTCCACGCGGCCACCCTTGATTCCAGAGCCTCCGACGTCGATGCCAAATCCAATTCGTTGTCCCATAGCTCAAATTGTACGAAACAGACACAATGGGGGCATGAGCATTAACTCGCGTGGCACCGAACAACTCGCTAGCAGGGCAGATAATAGGGGGTTTAGTGCGTCGAATAGCCCCGGTTCCGTGCGACCCAGCGTCAGGGAATTGCGCGATCGCGCGGTACTTATCGCCCGCGCAGCCGCGGCGCACATCGCCAGTCGTCGGGTCGAACTCGGCTCCGATGGCGTTTTAGCAAGCTCCGAAACGAAGTCTTCAGCTGTAGACCCCGTCACCGTCGTCGACCGTGAATCTGAGGAGCTCATTCGTTCGCTTATCAAGACGTTTAGCAGCTCTGACCGCATTTTGGGCGAAGAAGGCGGGCTTTACGACGGCGCGAGTTCCCCAGCGCAGGCTGCCAACGAGGGCGAAGCGGTGACCTGGATTGTAGACCCCATCGACGGTACGGTGAATTTCCTCTACGGCATGCCCAATTTTGCTGTGAGTATCGCTTGCGCCGTAGGCGATGAGGTAGTGGCGGGTGCAGTGGCAAATGCGTCCTCGGGAGAGATTTACAGTGCAGCTAAGGGAGAGGGCGCTCAGGTTTCTCGACGGGACGGCACTGTGCAGACGCTTAGTTGTTCCCCAACGGCCGAGCTGGAAAAGACACTTGTGGCAACGGGATTCAGCTATTCCGCTAGTCTCCGGCAGGTGCAGGGCCGGATAGCGTCGCAGTTGCTGGGGGAGTGTCGAGATATTCGGCGCATGGGATCGGCGGCGCTGGATTTGTGCATGGTGGCGCACGGCCGTGTTGATGCGTATTACGAACACGACATCAAGGTTTGGGATTATGCAGCTGGTGCTCTGATTGCGGCTGAAGCAGGCGCAAGGATTAGGGTCCCGGAATTCACTCAGTGTGCCAACGTTACTGGCCAGCCGGAGGGAGACCCGCTCGACTTTGGTGTCGGTGCGGCGAACTCTGAAGTTGCCGATGCGTTCTTCGAGGCATTGGATGGTGCTATCGCGAAGGCTAGGAATTAGTGCGTCGGTCTAGGAGCAGGTGCTCGAGCCTAACGAGCTCAAACCCTCTAGGTCGGCTTGTTCGCCACGGTTCAATGCGGACATCGTTTCCTCAACCTGGCTGGCTACTTCGAGATCCTTAAACCCCTTACCCAACGACACATCGACGGTTGCATCCGGCCGACCATCGTGGATGAGCTCAAAGCAGGGGAAAAGAGCGTGAAGCGCCGCGGCGTGGCCATTGAAGTCCTCGCCATAACGCAGCTGGCCGAAGCAACCGAGGTCTTGGTTTTCCACAATAGGGTCGTTGCCGTAGGGAACCTGCTCATCGAGGACAAAATCGAGCTGCCGCAATTGCTCGGCGACGGTTGTAGCCTGGCCGACTTTGCCGTTGGCATTATAAACGCGCACATGAACATCCGACGGTGGAACGACGTGCTCTCCGATTAGCGTGGTGGAGGAAACAGGGGCCCCAGCCGCGGGGAGGGAACAGGACACCGGATAACTTGCCGGTTGGCTGCGGAATGCCAACACCCACAACGTAGCGGCAATAACTACAGCAACGACGGAAACCACCACGTAGGGAACAATTTTTCGTCGATGTGATGCGCTCGTAATGCTCGCGGGGCCTGAACTCATAGCCATCATGTTATCGTCTCCTCGTCTAATAGGCATAGAAACCTATTCTGACCTGCAGAGATGACAGATTGCGTGAATTGCCTTAATATCCGCTGAGAAAGGCACTGGAGAGTACAGGGTGTCAATCGTCTCAACGCGTTGTATTCTCCGAGAAAAAGTCAGTTCACAATGTCTAGCAAAGGTCCAGAAAGAAGGTTTGGGACATGGCTGTAAACTACGATGCCCCGCGTACTCGTGAAACCGAAGAGCTGGAGACCGATTCCCTTGAGGGCCTTCAGGCTGCATCTGCTGAGAAGGAAATCGACGACACTGACGACGGCGAAATTGTCGAGCCGTTCGAGTTGCCGGTCGCCGACATCGCGGGTGAAGAATTCGATATGGATGTTGCCCCCAAGGGGGAGGATGAATTCACCTGCGGCTCCTGCTTCATGGTGATGCACCGCTCGATGATCGCAATCGATAACGGCGATGGATTCCCTATCTGCCAGGACTGTGCCTAATCCCCGCGCAGCCGGGATAGCTTCCTAGAAAAAGGAAAACCGCCACTACCACGGTTCTGGCGGCGCTGGGACCGTCGGCAAGCGTGTAGCGGCGGTGAGAGATTTGACCTAGCGGTCGAAGAAACTGTCAAGTAGTGCCTCGGGGTGGCGGGTGGAGACCAGCCAATAGGGGGTGGGGTCGTCCGGATCGTCGAGGACTAGCAGTACCATCGTGGGAATCCACGTGTGCGTAACCAGGAATGCTGCTGGATCGAGCTGACGGCCCAACGCATTGCGCTGCGCGGACTTCGGGACCACCAGGGATTTGGCAACAACCGATGCTGGCAAAACTGCCGTGCCAGCGTGAAGCCAGCGTTCACCAGTGCTGTCCACTTCTACGGACACCGTGGTCTTCGACATAGTCAACAGCACCCACACGCCCACGGCCAGACAAATAATGCCGCCGATGACAAGCCAAATCGGTGAACGGTTAAAGCCAATCTGGGCCGTGCATACAAAAACGGCAGCAGCGCCGAGTACCCAGAACCACCAGGGAACCCAGAGCTTTTCGGAATAGACAATCGATGAATCTCCGCTCGAGCTCATTGTTATTGCCGCACCTTCAGAGACGGATGCTGAGCTGTCGCCGCGACGAGGCTGCAGGTTATCTTTTCCACTCACGGTTATCCATTCTAGGGCACGGCTATGCTCGGTACTGACAAGGCCGAAGTGCGGTTCTTAAAAGACGCGACAGCGAAGGATATACAAAGAAATGACTTATGCCCCGGTGCAAGTGAAAAAGCTCGCTAAAGACGCTGTGATTCCCCAGCGTGCGCATGCCGATGATGCCGGTGTGGATTTGAGCTCAGTGGAGGATGTCGTCCTAGCACCAGGGCAGCGGGCGCTCGTGGGAACCGGTATTGCCATTGCTTTGCCGGCGGGCACAGTGGGATTGGTTCATCCTCGCTCCGGATTGGCTTTCAAAAAGGGGCTGTCCATCGTCAACGCTCCCGGCACGATTGATGCCGGTTACCGTGGTGAGCTTAAAGTCTGCCTGATCAACTTGGACCCGACCAATGCGGTGGAGATCGCCAAGGGCGATCGAATTGCCCAATTGGTTGTGCAGAAGGTCGAGCTCAGCCCGCTGGTGGAAGTCGATGAGCTCGATGAAACTGAACGCGGCGCGGGCGGTCACGGGTCAACCGGAGTGTCCACGACGCTTTAAAACGCCTCTGACAACGCGGGGACCCTACCAAGTGTGGTTCAATGCGTGAAGAGCTCAATAAAGCGTTTACAAAAGCGTATACAAAGATTTCTTTTTAGCGAGGTGTCAATAAACCACCATGTGGCCATTTGGAAAGAAGAACCAGCCAGAAGAACCAGCTGCTGAGGCAGAGGCCGTTACCACCGACTCTGCGGCGCCAGCTTCTGAGGAGGCTACCGCAACCGTGCATGACGACGCGTCGGAAACCGCCGCGGAGAACGCACCAGCAAACGGCCCCTTCGATATCAACAGCGCTAGCCCGACGCAGTTTGATTTTTCGGACTTCGCGAAGGCCAGCCTGAACCTCGGTTCGATGCTGCTGCCTATTCCTCACGTTGGTGATATTCAGGTGGAGATGGGGCCGACAGGTCCAACCATGCTGCACGTCGCCACTGAGCATGGCCGCGTAACTCCTGTAGCATTCGCTGCTCCGACGTCGGGCGGCCTCTGGGAGGAGTCCGCTCAGGAAATCAAGGACGGTCTTGAGTCCGATGGCCTCGATGTCCACGTCGAGCAGGGGCCGTGGGGTTCTGAGGTCGTAGGTCGCACCTCCGATATGGAAATGCGAATCATCGGCGCCGACGGCCCGCGTTGGATGCTTCGCATGACGGCTTCCGGTCCGGCTGATCGGGCGGAGGAACTCGCAGATCTCGCCCGCGGTCTCCTTGCCCGTAGCTTCGTCTCTCGCGGTGAAAACCCGATGCCAGCAGGTCAGCCGCTTCCGGTTACGCTGCCGTCCCAGATGGCCGAGCAGATTCGTCAGGCATACCAGCAGCAGACCCAGGCTGCCCAAGCTGAAGGTGAACCCGGGCAGGTGCCAGGCGCTACTGGTATCAACCCGGATGGCTCCACCAATTAGTTTGGTCAACCCGCCAGCAGAGAGAAGCTAGCTACTTGACCAGTTAGAAAAGGATCTGCAGACGCCACTGTGCACTGCCCGCCGCCGTCACCCGACGGCGGCTTTTCTCTTGTCAGCGGGTAGTATCACACTGCGTGAACATCGAAGTGACTATTGACCGTCCCGCTGCCGGCGGAGAATTCATTGCCAGCTACGACGGACGAATCGGTTTCGTCACCGGCGGTATCCCCGGCGAACGCGTTGTTGTCGAAATTGCCAAACCTGATGCCAAGCTGTGGCGCGGCAATGTCGTTGAGGTTTTGGATGCCTCAGAGCATCGAATTTCGCAGCGTTGCGAAGCAGCTCAGCAGGGCGCGGGCTGTTGCGACTGGGGTTTTATTGATCCTGAGCACGCGGCGCGTCTCAAGGCTGATGTCTTGACCGATTGCCTGCGCCGTCTTGGACGTTTCACCGCCGACGAGCTGCCAGCTATCGATGTTCTTCCACTGGCTCCGACCTCCCGTTGGCGCACGCGCGTGCGGCTGGGTGTGGATTCCCAGGGACGAGCGGGATTACGTCGTTCCCGTTCCCACGAGCTCGTCATCGGCTCCGAGTGCGTCCAAACAGTTCCCAATCTCATCGCTGGCTTTTCGACGGCCGGAACCATCCCTGTTGCTAAGCCTGCTCGCGGTCGAGGGAGCAAGAAGCCGAAGCCAGGAGAACTCCATGTGGCCATGGACACGGAGGGTAACCGAAGTGCTGTATACGTTTCCGGCAGCGGCAGGAACCGCACGCAAACGTTGATTGAAGGCGAGCCAACTACACAGCACACCGTTCACGGAATTACTTTCGATGTGCCGACGACCGGTTTTTGGCAAGCCCATTGCCATGCCCCTGAGTTCTATGGATCGCGCATCATCGACCTGTTGGTTGGTCAGTCTTTCTCCTGCGGTTGGGATCTTTACGGTGGCGCAGGCGTTCTGTCGGCGGCACTGCGCAAGCTAGTTGACGCAGAGGGTTCAATTCTCTCTGTCGAGGGTTTTGCCGCGGCCGCGACGGCGGGGCGCAAGGCTTTCACTGCAGCTGACCACAGTGGAAATGCGTCGCCTGCGGCACCAGTCCGGTTCGTAACCGGGGATGTCACCAAGGTAGTGCGCCGCGAAGTTGCTAATGCGGAAACACCAAACCCGGATATCGTCGTTCTCGACCCTCCGCGCTCCGGTGCTGGTAAGGATGCCATTGCCGCTATTGCAGAAGCCAAGCCACGCACGGTCGTACATTTCGGTTGCGATCCGGCGACTTTTGCCCGCGATGCCCGGTACTGGGCTGACTATGGCTACGCGTTCAAACACCTCGAGGTCGTGGACGCATTTGGTCTAACGCATCACTTTGAAACCATCGCGGTGCTGGAGCAGCTGTAGCTAGAGTGGCTGCCGCATGGGCGCAAGAACGTTGGCGCCGATCACGTCGGCAAGCAAATGTGCCTGCCATGGGCGGAAACCCTGTTCGCTGAGGTGAGCGGAGATTTCGGTAACGGCTGGCAGGCCGCCAGCGTAGTTGTCGTGGTGGCGGAAAACGAATGAGCCGACTGCGCGGCTGTGAATCCACCAAACCAGTTCACGTGTCTGCGCGGAAGTGATGAGTGTGTCTTTGCGCAGATGTATTTGGGCACAGACGTTGTCGATGCAGTCTCGCGTGGTTTCGAAAATTTCGGCGGCTTGTGGGGCATGCTCAGCCCAACGTCGAAAGTGGGGCATCTCGTTCCGTGGCGGCTTTTGGGGCTTCGGCCATGACGACCTTGGTTCCTGACGGGCTTCATTAACGACCTTCAACCAAGCGTCCGCAGCACCGCGACGGCGACGTGGAAATCCACGGATTGCAGTCAGTTCACGCTGCGTACCGGGGAGTTGTTCTGCGATTGCACGCAGAACGCTGTGCCCCATGACGTGTGTTGGGGAGACATCACGGCGCTGTGCGATTTCGTCACGCTCAGTCCACAGTGCACGGGCTACGTGAAGTTGTTCGGGAGTGCGCAGCTTCCCAATGCCTTTGAGTCCTTGCCACGAGTGTCCGACGTGCAGACCATCGAGGTATTTACGGTTTAGAGCAAGTTCGCGTTCGCATTCCTGTTCCAGCCATTCCAAACGGTCGAGCTCAGTCAGCGCCTGACAAAGAACCTCGGCGAGTTCGATGAGCAGCTCGACATCCAGGGCTGCGTAGTCCAGCCAATCCGCTGGCAGTGGACGAGTAGACCAATCCTCTCGACCGTGCCCCTTGGCAAGTCCAACTCCGAGGAGTCGTTCCGTCAGAGCTGCTAAATTGACTCGCTCCAGTCCGAGAAGCCGGCCGGCCAGCTCAGTGTCAATGACTTTGGTGGGGTAGAGGCCCAGAGCTGCGAGGCAGGGAAGGTCAGAATGAGCGGCGTGAATGATCCAGGTCAGGTCGTTGACTGAGGAACCGAAAACGGCCATCGCCTTGTGACCGTCTTCGGGATCAATGAGAAAGGTGCCCGCTCCACGGCGGCGAAATTGAAGCAGGAAGGCGCGGTCGTCGTAGCGATATGCCGAGGCTCGTTCAGTATCGACTGCGAGCCAACCGTGTCCTTGGGCTAGCTGCTCTCCGGCGTCAATAATGTCGTCGATGTCGGAAAGCACGCGTGGAGTTCCCTCGGCAGGGGCAAGTCTTACTTCTACGTCGGGACTAGTTTCCACGTCGGAGCTCATCGCACGCCTCTTCGGTCGTCGGTATCAGCCCAGCAGGGATACGCCGACGGGTGGCAGACCAGCGACGTTCGCTAGTACCTGAGCGAAGGATTCAACATGAGTGCGCAGGTCGGTGCCACGAGCAGTCCACGATGCGCGCATTTCTAATTGAAAGGCCTGTGGCTTGCCGCCAATCTCGCCGTAGCGGACAGAGTTCGTAGTAGTCACCGTGCCACCCAAGTTCGACAGTTCGGCGTTGTTCTCAGCCAGAGCCTCGGTGAGCCATTGCCAGGCAACCTGGGGAAGCAGCGGATCTTCCGCGAGGGAGGCATCCATATCCGCCTGGATGTATGCAACCAAGCGCATGTCACCGTCCCAGGTTTCCTCACTGCGGGGGTCATGGAGCAAAATTAAACGACCAAAGGCATCGTCGTCCGAGGACTCAGGGACGATATCAGCTTCGGGCTGCGTGACCTCAAGCGAGACAGCGTGGCTAAACGGTGCCAGCTTCTGCGGTGGCCGAACGGTGCCCAGAGCAATCTCAGGTCGCAGTTCAGCAGAATGCATTGACTGGACCGCGGCGCGGAAGTTCTGTGGCATTGAATCGGTTCCATTCACGCACCTGAACTTAGCCATATGACGCTTGCGTTAGTGGGAGGCGCGCCGAAAAGAGTGGGAAGCGACCAAGCGGTTCGTCGAAAACGCACAGCAGGGCGAGCGAATTTCCTGTTCTTAGTACCCCACATATCAATTTCTAAGGTAAGTGGGGCATGATTGTCCGTATGAACAATCGTCGCACTTTGACTGATGCCCCGATTCTTGATGCAGCTTACGGTCGAACTCCTTCGCGCCGCCCGGTGTGGTTTATGCGGCAAGCTGGTCGTTCACTGCCTGAGTACCGTGAGGTGCGCAAGGACATCGGTATGTTGGACTCCTGTTTCCGTCCGGAACTGCTCGCTGAGATTACTATGCAGCCGGTACGTAGGCACGACGTTGATGCTGCGATTCTTTTTTCCGATATTGTCGTGCCGCTGAAGGCTGCGGGTGTCAACCTGGATATTGTTCCTGGCCGCGGTCCAGTAATGGATACTCCGGTGCGCTCGGAAGCAGACATCAAGGCTCTACCGGAAGTCACGGAAGAGCAACTCGCTCCGGTGGCCGAGGGTATCGGCCTCATTCTGCAAGAGCTGACTGATACCCAGGCACTCATTGGTTTCGCCGGTGCACCGTTCACCTTGGCGTCGTACCTGATTGAAGGCGGTCCATCCCGCAATCACGAGCGCACTAAGGCGCTGATGCACTCGGACCCTGAATTGTGGGATCACCTGATGCAGAAAATCACTCCGATGGTGATTGCTTTCCTGCGCGCGCAGATTGGCGCTGGTGTGGACGCTATTCAGCTCTTCGACTCCTGGGCTGGCTATCTCACCGAGCGTGATTACCGCCGCTTTGTGTTGCCGTACTCGAAGGAAATCTTCCAGGCTGTCGCCGACGCCGGCATTCCGCGCATCCACTTCGGTGTGGGCACCGGCGAGCTTCTCGGTGCGATGGCTGAAGCCGGCCCAGAAGTCATGGGCGTCGACTGGCGCGTGCCACTGGACGTTGCTGCCAACCGCATTCGTGCCACGCTTTCCGACGTTCACCGAGGCGCAGACCCGGCGGAAAACAGCCTTGCATTGCAGGGCAACCTTGACCCGGCGATTCTCTTTGCCGGTGAAGATGCAATGACCCAAGAGATTCAGCGCATCTGCTCTGAGGCGGACCGTGCAATTAAGCGTGGTGACGCCCGTGGACATATCTTCAACTTGGGTCACGGGGTGCTACCGAATACCGATGCCGACGCGATTACGCGCGCCGTTGAGATCATTCACGCAACGTAAAAGCCGACGCAACAGGCGTGTAAAACACGCACTAGCTAATTTCCTACAAGTCTTATCGACCGTGCCCGCTCGAGGCGCGGGCATAGAGAAAGCGTACGAAATACCGTGGTTGCACAACCTTCTACCATTGCCGTCATAGGTGGCGGTATCTCCGGCCTGACCGCAGCGTATGAGTTGCGTAAAAAGCTCGGACCCGCCGCAAGAATAATTGTCATCGAGTCCAGTTCACAGGTTGGCGGCAAGCTGAAGACTCGACCAGGAGCTAACGGCCCTCTTGAAGCGGGCGCTGAGGCGTACCTTGCGTTCCGTCACGATGCCACCGAGTTTTTCAAGGAACTCGGTTTGGCAGATCAGCTAGTCGCCCCTTCGGGGCTGCCTTCCAAGCTCTACATTGGCGGTGAACTCAAGGACCTTCCGCGTAACACGGTCACCGGTATTCCAGGAAGCTCAGAAGGGTTGGGCTACCTCCTCAGCGAGGCCAGCCTCGCCAAGATTGATGCCGAGTCGAACCCCGAGCTCACTCCAGCCTTGCACTGGGTACTGGGAGACGACATGAATGTCGGCCAGCTGGTCGCGGCGCGGCTCGGTGAGGAAGTCGTTGACCGCATCGTCTCCCCGCTGCTCGGAGGCGTCTACTCAACCACCGCATACGACCTGGGCCTGCGTGCGACCATCCCACAGCTGGCGGCAGCGCTTGATGAAATGGCCAGTGCCGGTGATCATGTCAGCCTCACCGGCGCTGTCCAGCGCGTTCTGGAAGCACGTAAGCAGGCGCAGCAGGCGCGTCTGAGCAGTGAGGCTGCGACAGACTCGACGAAGACGAAGCGGCCGGTGGTCTTCCAAACGTTCCGCGATGGCTTCGAGGTTCTCTACAACACGCTTGTCGACGAATCGGCAGCCGAACTCCTCTTGTCGACGAAGGCTACTGGTCTGCGGCAGCATGACAACGGCTTTGAGGTGACAGTGGAACTGCCGTCGGAAAGCGGCACGAGCATTAGCACTATCGACGTCGACGGTGTTGTCGTGGCGGCACCTTCTGCAACCACATCGGAGCTGTTGAGCAATCTTGCGCCAGAGGCGGCCGAGCTCATTGGTGGGGTAGACACGTCGAACTCGGCGGTGGTCGGTATGTGTTTCGACTCGTCGGAAGGACTGCCGGAGATCAACGGCGTGTTGTGCGAGATTGGTGCTGACCTGTCCGCGAAAGCTTTTACAGTGTCGTCCCGGAAGTGGCCACATATTGGTGAGCGCTACGGTGCCGTTGTGAGGGCAAGCTTCGGCCGTTTTGATGATGACTCGCACGTGCATCGTAGCGACGAGGACCTCATCGCCAGGGCAAAAGCAGATTTGGCTAAGGCGACTGGCTTTGATGCCGAACCGACAGCGGTTTTCGTCCAGCGTTGGTGGGCGGGGATTCCACGCTTCGATATGGGGCATGGAGGCCTGATGGATTTTGCTCGCCAGGATTTGGCCGAGGTGCCTAAGCTTGCAGCAACAGGGGCGTGGCTCAGTGGCCCGGGCATTCCGGAATGTATCTCCAACGCCAAGGCTGCGGCCAGCAAGATTGCTGCGGAGCTGGCATAAAGCTGCGAGATTGGTGCTGAGTACGAAACTGGCGCTGACCCATCGTTTTTAAACAAACCTTTCAACCGAACTAGGAGACAACTAATGACCAAGCTCGATTTCAAGAAGCTCAACGACACCATCCGCTACACCATGTGGTCTGCCTTCAAGGTGACCCCAGGTGCACTCGGTGATAACCGCGAAGAGGCAGTGGCTAAGACCAAGGAATTCCTGGCTCGTTACGAAGACACTGATCTGATCATCCGTGGTTTCTACGATGTTTCGGCCATGCGTGCTGAAGCCGACTTCATGTTCTGGATCCACGCAGAGAAGCTGGAAGACCTGCAGGCGTTCTACAACGCCTTCCTGCGCGAGACTCCGCTGGGCAAGGCATCCACTCCGCACTGGTCGAACGCTGCGCTGCACCGTCCAGCTGAGTTCAACAAGTCGCACCTGCCGTCGTTCATCATGGGTGAAGAGCCGGGACGATGGATTGCGGTTTACCCCTTCGTTCGTTCCTACGACTGGTACCTGCTGGAGCCGACCGAGCGACGCCGCATCCTTGCTGAACACGGTATGGCCGGTCGTGACTACCCGGATGTGCGCGCCAATACTGTCCCGGCGTTCGCACTCGGTGACTACGAGTGGATCCTTGCATTCGAGGGGCCGGAGCTCGACCGCATTGTGGACTTGATGTGGAAGATGCGTTACACCGAGGCTCGTCTGCACGTCCGCGAAGAGATTCCGTTCCACACGGGACGTCGCGTCGATGACATCGCAGAGATCATCAACGTTCTGCCGTAGCTCACGCAATCAACGAGAGAATCAGCAGCGCCGCTGGTCAAGCCCCGTTAACTGACGGGATTTTGACCAGCGGCGCTGCTTCTCTATCTAGTTATTCAGCCGTCTTGTCCGGTTCCAGCGTGAGTGAAATTGAATTGATGCAATAACGCAGGTCGGTCGGAGTATTGTATCCCTCACCCTCAAAGACGTGGCCGAGGTGAGACTTGCAACGACTGCACAGCACTTCGGTACGGACCATGCCGAGACTCGTGTCTCGGCGCTCAATAATGCGGTCTCCTGCTAGTGGAGAGAAGAAGGATGGCCAACCGCAGTGAGAGTCGAACTTCTCGTTCGACCGAAACAGCTCGTAACCACAGGCCCGGCAGCGGTAGACACCTTGAGTCTTGGTATCGGTGTACTCACCGGTGAAGGCGCGTTCAGTACCTGCCTGACGCAAAACCTGGTACTCCGCGGCACTGAGGCGTTCGCGCCATTCTTCTTCGCTCAGATTCCAGTCTTCGCTATGCGAGTCAACCATTCTGAATAGCCTCCTCAGACTTGAGATCAGATTCGTGATTAGGCTTCCTGCCTGCTATCTTCCAGCCGCTCAGCCAGCTGAAGCCGGATGCAAAGCTACGCCCATTGACGGCATCCACAATCGTCATTCGAATGAGTGCTGCCGTGATGGAGAGTATAAGAACGGCCCATCCAATACCGCCGATTGCAACCGTGAACCACGGGAAAAAGAGGTCATCTTCATCAATCCACCAATTGGCGTAGAAGAAACAGAGTACGACTCCAAGTCCTGCGCCCCAATTCAACATGACAGTCGAACCAATATTTCCTTCATTGTCGCGAGCCAAAACCAATGGGCGAAGCACGGTGAGAACCATTGGCAAGAGCGTCATCGAGTAGTACTGCTGTCCCAGGCTGGAAAGGAAGAACGCGCCGGTGAAGAGAACTCCGGAAGTCGTAGCAATCCAGAATATCTCATCCCTTTCGAGCCAGCGAAGAAGGAGCACGACAGATACCAAGACGAAAATGCCGAAAAAGATTTGCCACAGCAAAATCAGTGTCGGGTGGGCGCCCAGCCAAACAAGCTGTCCAGTCAGTGAAGCATTTGCAAAGTCACGGACAACTCCCAGGTAGGGGATAGTGATATCTAGGTAGTCACGTGGTTGGACCATGAGCGGCCACGCAATGACATTGGCTGCAATTACCACCCCGATACTGGTCAGTACCGTAGAGAACTGCCTGCGCATAAACGGTAGGAACAGCATTGGCAAGAATACGGGCTTAATGGTGATTGCGATACCGATAATCAGGCCGGCTAGGATATTGCGTCGCTCGGTCAGTGCAATAAAAAACAGCACTAATGCAAGGAACAGTGAACCGTTGACGTTCGTAAAATCAAGGGTGTTGGTAACGGGTTCCGTGAGGTAGAGCAGTGCTATCGACGCTGGAATGATGGGGCCAGAGCGCGCAATACCAAGCCACCTGAGTAACAACACAATTGCCGCAATGATTGCAGCTGACTGAAATACCGCAAACCAGATTCGGCCCGATTCAAGCGAGCCGAACAAATCAATCGGGGCTAAAAGTAGGGTAGCGCCTGGGGAATACAGATAGTGCGGATCGGCTGTTACGTAGTCTTCCGAATAAACGGGTACCTGCGATACGAATCGATTAATTGCCGACCAGACCGTCGTAAAGTCATCTGTGCCAGAAACGTCTTTCGGCAAAACCCAGGTGCGGTGAAAAACCACCACAGCTGCGATAGGCCACAAGAAAGCGCTGAGTCCTCGCGACACGTGCCGAGACAGAGGGCGTGTTGCCACCGAATTTGTCTCTGGCGTGTCCTTGGACGTTTGCGTTAATGCCGTTGCGCTTGCGCTCACGTCGATTTTTGGTTTACTCACAATACTCCACCCTACTGGGTGAAGCTGCGGGAATAGCGTAGGAAGATGTGTGAGTCGGAATGCAGGATATCCCGCACTTCAAAAGCCTGCGGGTTCGTCGAGTTCGAGTCCTCATCAGGGTCGTTCTCTCCGAAAGTCAGGGGACCGTTACCCACCCACATCGGCGACAACGTCAGGAACAGTTCGTCGACGCACCCGTTTTTGAATGCTTCTCGATACATCGTCGGTCCACCCTCTACGACAATGTCCCGATACCCATGTTCAGCCAGCCAGGTTAACGCCGCTTTTACCGAGGGGTTAGGGAGCTTAACGACGCGAGCCCCGGCCGACTCCATCTTTTTAGCTTTGTTCTTGTGAGCGGTCTTTGCTCCTTCATCATTAAAAGCGTCCTCAGTCGGGGTGAAGATTATCGGAGGATTGACTTCTGCATTCGCGAAAAAGTCGGATTCTATATCTAGATCCAACGAGCGCGAAAGTGTGGACATCGCCACGTGCTCGGAGCGACCTAGCTTCTGTCGAACGGCCTCTAGGTACTCCGGTATCTCAACTGGCCCGTACCCCTCGGACGCAATGGTGCCTGTACCAACGAAAACGACGTCGGCAAGCGCGCGAAGCGTGTTGAAAACTGTGGCATCGGTGTCGTTGCCAAGCTGGCCCGAGGTGCCTTCGACGGCGCCGCGTCCGTCCAAGCTGGTGACGGCGATGGCCGTGACGGTGGAGGTGTTGTGAGACGCCGCCGCTGTATCATGTGTCGTTTGCGCAGGTCGAGAAAGAAACTGCAGAATTTCGTCGGTCGATGGGCTTACGGAGGTGAGTGTAGCCATACCGCCGAGGTTAAGCCGACGATTGCAGAATAGGCAAGGCCTGGCTTATAAGGGAAGTGTTATAATCGTTGTCATTTATAAGGGTTGGACTTATAGTAGGGGCATGCGACTAACAGATACTCTTGAGAAGGCATTCAACGACCAGATCACTATGGAGCTCACCGCTTCCCACGTCTACCGCCAGCTGGCAATCGAGCTGGACCTGCTGGATCTCTCCGGCATGGCAGACTGGATGCGTGCACAGGCGGATGAGGAAGTTGATCACGCGAATCAGTTCATCGCACACCTCGATGCTCGCGACAACCACCCGCAGATTGGTGCTGTCGACGCACCGGAGGTGAAGGTCACTTCCGCAATCGATGCATTCCGCATTGCTCTCGAGCATGAAGAGAAGGTTTCGGCATCTATCCGTAACCTCCGCAAGCTTGCTGATAGCGAGGGTGATCTCGACTCCCGCCCGCTGCTGGACAGCTTCGTGGTTGAGCAGATTGAGGAAGAGGACACCGTGCGTGGCATCATCGGTCGCCTGGAGATCGTTGGCGACAACGGTGCTGGCCTGCTGCGTATCGACCGGGAGCTTGGCGCTCGCGACGCAGCTTAATATCGAGCTCGGTTCGCAGTTTGGATAGAAATGACCGCCCTGGGGCTAACTGCCTAGGGCGGTCATTTCTATTTAGCTGGGGTATCAATTGATGGGCTTGGCGTCCAGCCAAACCGAAATTCGGGGAGCTGTCATGGGCTGACCGTCCATAGCATTTAGACGAGCGAGCTGCTCAGCAAAGCTCGCCGAATTGGAAAACCTGCCAGCCGAGACGCCCGCCGGACAATATTTTTCCTGCTTAACCCGGGGGAGCGGTAGGGGGTTAAGTAAAGAAAAGTGTGTCCGCATGCCACCATAACCCCAGACCACACACCACAAATCACCAAAGAATAGCTCCCCGAAAGCTATTACCCACACCATCCCGCACCTCCGGCCACATTTGTGCTAACCGCACACCGGTTGGATTAAAGGATGACCACCAACCGCCCCAGCTGCCCACTATGCGGCAACAACACAAAGAAAAACGGCACCACCAGCAAATCAACCACCCGTTGGCGCTGCACCCACTGCGGACACTCCTTTACCCGCAACACCCAAACCCACAACAAAAACACCGCCACCATGGCTTTGTTCATCCAATGGGCCACCGGCACCCAATCTCTAACCACCTTCGCCGCACACCATGGCGTAACCAGGCAAACCATGCACCACCGATTCCGATGGTGCTGGTGGATCATCCCCACACCCACCATCGACTCATTCCGCATCCATGACCAAATCTTCCTCGACGCGACCTATCTAAAGTCCGGATGCCT
>NZ_JBFLKW010000002.1:0-239331 GCF_040743205.1 Corynebacterium sp. 045007 | reverse complement strand
GGTACTAATAGACCAAACATTCAACACACAATGTGTGAATTACAGGGTTTTTGCTCGCGTCCGTTATTCAGTGTCTGGCATGACACCACCCACCCGTTGTGGTGGGGATGGGTTGTTGCCTGGTTTTTGTCGGTGGTGTTAGCGGTGGGGTCACGCCCGGTCCCATTCCGAACCCGGAAGCTAAGTCCACCAGCGCCGATGGTACTGCACTCGGGAGGGTGTGGGAGAGTAGGTCGCCGCCGGCATAATAATCTTGTTTGTGGGTCGTGGTTGCCTTGCCCCTTGTGTGGGGTTGGGTGCTGCGGCCCGCTTTTGTACCTACGGGTAAACAGAATTAACTAGCGTTTTAGTGCTGCATTTTGCTGTTCGTATGCTTATTCCTATGCGGCGCGCTACGTCGGCGCCGTTTTAATTGCTCGACTCAGTCGGCTGTATCTTGGAATTCATGCGAGTGGGAATCGTGACTGGAGCATCTCGGGGCATAGGCGCCGTCTTTGCCGATAGACTTGGGCAGCTACGTCCAGACCTAGATGAAATTTGGTGTGTTTCTCGTAGCTACAACGATGATTCTTCCGGTGAAGACGCTGAGTTCTCGCAGAGGCAAGGTCCTCGTCTTCGATATCTTTGTCTAGATCAGTCCGATGATGATTTTGGCGATAAACTCCGGAATCATGTTGACCGCCATCACGCGACGATAGTTTATTTAATCCTCAATGCCGCGTATGCGAATTATGGCGATGTTAAAACCCAGGATTTTTCGCAGGCTGATCAAATGATACAGACGAATATTCGCGGTACGGTCGCAGCGGTTTACTCGCTAAACGATTTATTCGAAAAGAACGGCCACATCATTTTCGTTTCATCGATCTCAGCTGTAGCACCAACTCCAGGGCTGGCGGTGTACACAGCATCGAAAGCGTTTATTCGGCACTGGGGTATCTGCCTTGGAGAGGAATTGAAACCTAATGGTGTAACTGTAACTATTTGCTACCCGGGAAAGGTTAAGACCAAGGCGCTACGGGACGTCGTGAAGCAGGCGAAGTCGGTGAAGTTGCGTCTCATGCCGGAGCAGAATCTCAATTATCTAGTGGAGCGCACGTTACGTGGAGCGGAGAGGGGTCGGGCGGAGGTAGCGCCCGGCCTATATGGCCTGGTGATGGCCCTATCCAAAACTGTGCCGAAACGTGTGGTGGCTCGATTCGCGCGGTTAGTTTGAGGCCGTCTAGATTCGCGGAATCAAACTTTCGTTTAACCCCCTGGGTTTGGTCCGTTTAGAAGCCAGCGTTATCTGAGTAGGCTACGAAGTATGCGTAAGTTATTCACAGCTGCTTCGGTGTATCTCGGTCTTGGTCTGTTTTCTGGCGTTTTCTATCGTGAATTTACCCGTGCGATGGATTTCGGGGATAAAACGCAGCTCAATACGCTGCACACGCATTTCCTTGTTCTTGGCACAATCTTTTTCTTGGTTGCGCTGGCATTGGATGGTCAATTCAATATTTCAGCTGTCAAGGGCTTTGATCGCTGGTTCATCGTCCAGAATGTCGGCATTGTTTGGACGGTTGGCATGATGGTGGCTAACGGTATCGTGCACGTTGTTTCAGGCCCGGAGGCCTGGGGTGCGATGTACTCGGGAATTGCAGGGCTCGGCCACATTATCCTGACGGTCGGCTTTGTGTGGTTCTTTATGCTTCTCAATAAGGCGCTGAAGAATCGTGAACGCGAGGTTCGCAAGGCCAACGCGGCCGTGTGAATTTCCAGTGGAAATGCGTGAGCTGGATTGCTGATTCGGCGTAGGCGATAAGGCGCAATAGAAACCCCGTGCAGAAACAATATCTGCACGGGGCGCTTTCATATAACGGCGACTATTCGTCTGCGATAGCGGCCAGGGGCGGTGTCTTCGCGGCCTTCTGACCAGGGCCGAGAGCAGCAATAATGCCCACAAGCGCAGACCCAAGCAGCATGAGAACGATCTGCAGCCACGGTACCGCGATAGTATTCAGGCCCTCATCCTTCAGCACGGTCAGAAGTGACCAGCCGAGGAACAAGCCGAGGACAATACCTACAACCGCGCCGAAAATGGAGATTTCCACAGATTCCAGGCGAATCATCCGGCGAATCCCCGAGCGTTGCAGGCCGACGGCCCGAAGCATGCCAATCTCCTGGCGGCGCTCGACAACCGAGAGCGCGACAGTATTGATAATTCCCAGAATCGAAATGATGACCGCCAGGGCCAGCAGCGCGTAGACGATTCCCAGCATGACATCGATAGAGGCATTAGCCAGCCCCGCAAACTCCTTAGCAGACATCACCTGTACTACGAGGTAGTCCGCAACTGCGTCGCTAAGCTTTTGCTTCATTTCATCCATGGAGCCGCTGTCTGCCGCGATGGAATCAGAAATATCGACGTAGGTCTGGAAAGGCAACAGGTGGCTGCTTTTGACATATTTATGGGCGGCTTCGTCGGAGACCATAATCGACTGGCCTGGATCATTCGTGTCAGCAAAAATGCCGGTGACGGGGAGCCGTGTTATGCCGCCTTTGGAAACCACTGCGAGTTCAGTGCCAACGTTCCAACCATTCTTTTTCGCTGTTGATTCGCTGATGACAATTCCCGCATCCGGCTTGGCCAGATCGAGGGAGCCCTGTATGGCGCGAGTGCCGTACCATTTGCCGACGTTGGAGTTGAAAACCGACGCATTACTAGATTCCGGTCCGACTTCAGTTTGTTCGCCGTCGGAAGCTATCATCGTGCCGGCTTCTTCAGGTGGGATCACCAGCAGCGCGCCAATCGACAAAGTTGCGGTGTCGTCGACACCATCGATATCCTTCACTGCGTCCTCGACCCCAAGCGGCAGGGCCGAATGCGCGGTCAGAGGTGGCGAGAGTACGAAGTCAGCCGTCAGATTGGTCTCTGACCACTCATTGACCGCCTCCTTCATGGATACGCCGAACATGCCGATCACAGTCACCAGCGCAAGCCCGAGCGTCAGTGCAAACGATGTGGTTCCCGTTCTGCGCGGATTGCGGTGGGAGTTCGTCGCCGCAAGCTTGCCGACGGTTCCAAAAGGCGCACCTACGACGCGCCCCAGTCCTCCGATCAGAGGCATGGACAGCGCGGGGCCGACAAGCCAGACGGAGGCTACGGCCATCACTGCACCGACACCAACGAAGATGGCACGAATCTTGGTTTCTGCGTCGTTCCACTGCAATGCCCAGGCAATGATTGCGATCGCGGCGGACGCCAGCACAGCACCGGCCCACGTCCTAGCACTGAGGCTATTGCTGGTTGTTTGATCCCCAGAGCGCATGGCTTCTACGGGAGGAACGGCGCCAGCGCGGGCGGCCGGCGTCCAGGCAGCAATCATGGTAATTACCACGCCGACAAGGAGAGGAACGATGACTGCCACCGGTTCGAATGTCAGGCCGTCGCCGGGCATGGAGATACTCATGGCATCGAGAAGGATGAATAGCCCCTGGCTCAGCCCAAATCCCGTGATGACACCTAGTGCGGAACCGATGAGGCCAACAATGAATGCCTCCAAGAGGACTGACCCAGTGAGCTGTCGTCGTGAAGCACCGAGGGCGCGGAGGAGAGCGAATTCCTTCATGCGCTGAGTGACCAGCATGGTGAAAGTATTGGAGATGATGAAGATGCCCACCAGCAGACCGATGAGCCCGAAAGCGATGAGGAAGTAGTTGACAAAGCTTAAGGCAGAGGAGACACGTTCGGAGGCCTCCTCGGCGAGCTTAGAGCCTGCCTCTACCTTGAGCTCGGGGAATGCTTCTGCGACATCACGGGTAAGCGTGGCAGCGTCAGTGGTGGAATCGGCGGCGAGGGTGAACATGTCCATATGGCTGTCCGCGCCGTAGAGCTTGCGCCACTGATTCTGGGTGAAAAAGACCGCGAGGTAGCCGGTTTCGTCGATGGAGGTATCAGCGATGCCGACAACCTTCACCGTCGCCCGATCGAGGCGGGTGGCTACTTTGATTTCAGTGCCGACGTGGAGGTTGCCGAGTTCGGCGGTGGTGGAGTTGACGACCACCTCACCTGGTGTTTCCGGCGCGTGCCCCTCGGTAACCGTGACCTTGTTGCCCACCGCTTCGGCCGCTGGATAGTAGGGAAGACCCATCGATGGCGAACCATTGGTTTGAATCGGCTTGCCGTCGGCTCCTGTGGCCGTAATGCTGTTGTTGGGATCGCCAATGTTGAGGGCTCGGACCCCGGGGAAGCTTTCGATTTCCTGCGCGGTTTCTTCGGTGAGAGCACCGGGATTGTCAGCTGGGGCCGTCACCACCACGTCGACACCGTCATAAGCGGTACTCATTGCGCCCTTAAAGGCCTTGTCCAGCGATGATGTGAACACAAATGCGCCGGTGATGAAGGCTGTGCCCAGCACGACCGAAATAATTGTGAGCACGAGGCGCAACTTGTGCGAGGTGATATTACGCCAGGCGACGCGGCTTAGCGTGGAAGACGATGATGCCATGGGGAGAGATGACCTGCCTTCCTAAAGATTCTCAATATCTGCCATGCGCGCCAAAATATCGGCGGGCGTGGGGTTGCGAAGCTCGTCAACCACGCGGCCATCCGCGAGGAACACAACACGGTCTGCGTAGGACGCGGCGGTGGCATCATGCGTCACAATGACAACGGTCTGGCCGATGTCATCAACCGCATCGCGGAGAATCGTCAACACCTCACGGGATGAGTTCGAGTCCAAGTTGCCCGTCGGCTCATCGCCAAAGATGATCTCCGGCCGGCTGACAATGGCACGCGCACAGGCGACACGCTGCTGCTGGCCACCGGACAGTTCCGAGGGGCGGTGCGTAAGCCGTTCTTTAAGCCCGAGGCGCGTGGTGATTTCCTCGAACCACTGCTTATCCACCTTACGACCAGCGATATTGATAGGCAGGGTGATGTTCTCCGCCGCTGTCAATGTCGGCACCAAGTTGAAGGACTGGAACACAAAGCCCAGGCGGTCACGCCGCAGCGCCGTAATCTCCTTGTCCGACAGCTTCGACAGTTCCGTCGTGCCGATGTACGCGCTTCCCGACGTCGCGGAGTCCAAGCCGGCCATGCAGTGCATCAATGTCGACTTACCCGACCCGGACGGCCCCATGATCGCGGTGAACTCACCAGCGGCAAAAGAGATATCGACATGGTCCAGTGCAGTAACAGCGGCATTGCCGACACCGTACTTCTTGGTGAGCCCCTCAGCGTAGGCCGCCGCTGGTGGGGCGGAATGCTTCAAAGAAGACTCAGCGGATGATTTGGTGGGGCGTTTTGCATGCTTGGCAGACATGGGGGAGGGGCTCTCTTCTAATTAGATTTGATCAACGGCGAATTAATATCCGGCAGCGAAAGCGGATTGAAAACGCTGCGACGGGAATGGAACGTTCGTTGTTCCCCAGTCACGGGGTCAGCGAAACTCATTTCAACACAGACCAGGTGCAGGGGCTCCGAGGTATTCTCGGCCTCCAGCGGCAGAATCTCCGGGTAGTACTGGTCACCCAGGATGGGAAAGCCCAGTTCACTCAAGTGCAGCCGCAGCTGATGAGTGCGTCCGGTGATGGGCTTCAATTGCCACAGCGCAACGCGACCACTGTCGGCAGCGAGGCCGTCGGCGTCCGAAGGCACGTCGACAAGCGAAATGCGCTCGATGATGGTGTGGGCGTTTGGCTCGCCCTCGAGAGTATAAGCCTGCATCTGGCCAGCAATTTTGTGCTGTCGTGTGCGCAATTCCAGTGGGGTCTCGGGCAGGGCTTCGCTGGCCGCGTCAGCGATGGGTGTAGGCGACGTCAGTGCGTGGTAGCGCTTAGTGACTTCCCCCGATGCGAAAAGCCCCTGGTAGGCGCCGCGAACCTCGCGCCGGGCGGTAAAGATGAGCAACCCCGACGTCAGCCTGTCGAGGCGATGCGCGGGAACCAACTCCGGATTACCCAGCTCCCGCCGCAGGCGAACCACAGC
This sequence comes from Corynebacterium sp. 045007, assembly GCF_040743205.1. NCBI lineage: Bacteria > Bacillati > Actinomycetota > Actinomycetes > Mycobacteriales > Corynebacteriaceae > Corynebacterium > Corynebacterium sp. 045007. The sequence continues at coordinate 233,363 of NZ_JBFLKW010000002.1, read as the reverse complement.
AGTTTCCGTAATGTGTCGGCCGCGCGGCATCGTTGCCAAAAACGACGGCTTGTCGACGACCACAAGGTTGTCATCTTGAAAGACAATCGGCATCGGCCCCGCGATTGTGCGCTCCGGTGCCGGGGTGCGGTAAAACCACATTTCCGCGCCGGGCTTCACCATGTCATCTGGACTGTAGGGCACTGAGTTGGCGCGAACGACGAGCCCATCTGCAAAACGCTTGGCCACAGCCGCTTCATCATCGTCTGGGTGGCGGTAGGTTTGACCTGCGATAGCGCCTGCGAGCAGATCCCACGCACGGGTGGGGGCATCGCCACGACGCCCGGGAGCGGCGATGCGGGAGGGGTTGAGCCCATCGCGAATGGGCAGTGGCATGCGACGCATACGGCTGACTTTAACAGGTGCCCCGGATTCACCCGGCGGGCAAGCGGAGCTGCTGGCGCAGGGCTGTGTTGGTATCGCCCCTAATGGCGTAGGCGGACAACATTCTGCCCTGTCGGTCGCAACATAATGGGGGTAGGGTGGAGGTGAAAGTAATAAAAGGGTTGGCTCGGAAGAGTTGACTAAATAGCAAAGCTTGTCCATTAAAATGGCGTCCAAGCAGGTGCGATAGGTGTAGCTGCGTTGCGGTCGGGCCGCGGAGAGCCAATTTTTATGGATCGCATAATAAGGAGGCAATCAATGCCAAGGCAGAACATCATTGTGTGCGCGGTCGATGGCTCGGAGGCATCCAAGACCGCCGTCAAGTGGGCCGCTAACACCGCAGTGAAGCGCGGTGAGCCGCTCCGTCTGGTCAGCAGCTACTCCATGCCGCAGTTCCTCTACGCAGAGGGCATGGTTCCGCCGCAGGAGCTTTACGACGATCTTGAGGCCGAGACCCTGGAGAAGATTAACGAGGCCAAGAAGATTGCCCTCGACTTCGCACCGTCGGTAGATGTCAGCCACCAGATTGAAGAGGGCAGCCCGATTGACATGCTGCTCGACCTGTCTGAGCAGGCAACCATGGTGGTTATGGGCTCTCGCGGCCTGGGCGGGCTCTCTGGCATGGTCATGGGTTCGGTTTCCGCCGCTGTTGTTTCCCACGCATCGTGCCCGGTTGTTGTTGTCCGCGAGGATAACCTGGTAACCGATGAGACCAAGTACGGCCCTGTCGTTGTCGGCGTCGATGGCTCCGACATTTCCGAGAAGGCAACCGAGTACGCATTCCGTGAGGCCGATGCTCGTGGTGCCGAACTGATTGCGGTTCACACCTGGATGGACATGCAGGTACAGGCTTCCTTGGCTGGCCTTTCTGCAGCTCAGAGCCAGTGGCAGGTTGTGGAAGAGGAGCAGAAGGCTCTGCTCGGCCACCGTCTGGAGAAGTACGCTAAGAAGTACCCGGAAGTGGCCATCAAGAAGGTTGTTACCCGCGACCGCCCGGTTCGTGCTCTGGCTGATGCCTCGGAAGGCTCGCAGCTGCTGGTCGTCGGCAGCCATGGCCGCGGAGGTTTCAAGGGCATGCTGCTCGGCTCCACTTCGCGTGCACTCCTGCAGGCGGCTGCTTGCCCGATGATGGTCGTCCGCCCGGAGACTGACGCCTAAAGCGCCCTTCGAGGGGGCTGAGAAAAGACGCCGGCGGCGGTCGTCGAGGCGCGGTTAGCGCCGAGAGTAGAAACCGTTACCGAATATTTATAAGTAGAACCTAGCCGGTTTCCGACAGGTGTCGGGGCCGGCTTCGGTTTATCCAAATGAGGCCTCTCGTCTGCATAAACCCTGTTTTCATGCAGAAAGTGCAGATTTTATAAGAGTTTTCCTGTGGCTATCCGACTGTTATCTCGCTAGTTTCTCAGTGGCCGAAATGGCCTGATAGTGCTTGCAGTGTATGCAAGAGTTTTCGGAAAGACTTATAGTTGAGTCAGAACGATTTCGGGAAAGGAATATCTATCATGAACGAGATTCTTCTTGCTGCCTCCTTTAGCCCTACTCTGGGCTTCGTTGGTTGGATTATCATCGGTGGTCTTGCCGGCTGGATTGGCTCTAAAATCATGAACACTGATGAGCAGATGGGCATCGTCCTGAATATCGTCGTTGGTATCGTCGGTGGTTTCTTGGGCGGTTGGCTGCTCACCCGGGTCGGCTTTGATGTCGCGAGCGGTGGAATGTTCTTCAGCTTCCTGACCTGTCTGATTGGTGCTGTGATCCTGCTGTGGATTGTCGGCATGATTCAGAAGCGCAAGTAAGCCAAGCAAAACAGCGCGACTATGCACGAAGCGTCGTAACGCGGCTATCTACTGGATAGTGAGCTAGAGCGCGGGGCATCTCATCAACATTGAGATGCCCTTTTTGTTGTGCGGTTGTCGTGACGTTGGCGTTCTGCGATTGTCGTGACATCTGTTGGGGGCGGCAATCATCGCACGCTAAAGTAGGACTAGAGGCTGAAAGACTGACTAGTTTGTTCTTTTACAAAAGCACAGTCGCAGATACGCCTACAATGGAATATCACAGACTATGAACGCCCTGTTCAGTGCTCTGAAAGCAATGGCGCTAACGCCGGTATTTGCGAGTAAGCAGCTGTTAGAACGAGGTGTGACTTTGGAAGGACGAGAGGTACTGCCGTGGCAGAAGCGACAACGGGCAAGGGCGCAAAAGGCGGCCGCGCTTCCTCTCGCCGTCGTAACCGCCCCAGTCCGCGGGAGCGCCTCCTGGCATCAGCGACAACTCTGTTTACAACGGAGGGCATCCGAGTCGTCGGCATTGACCGCATCCTGCGGGAAGCTGATGTGGCCAAAGCTAGCCTGTACTCGTTGTTTGGATCCAAGGACAAGCTAGTCATCGCATATCTGCAAGACCTTGACGCCAAATGGCGGGAGGCTTGGGAGCAGCGAGTGGCCTCTTTGGATACCCCGGCGGAGAAGATTCTCGCTTTCTTTGATCAGTGTATTGCGGAGCAGCCGGCAATCGACTTCCGTGGTTCACACTTCCAGAATGCGGCTAGTGAATATCCGCGGCCGGAAACGGAGTCGGAGCAGGACATCCGTCAGGCCGCAGCCGATCACCGTTCCTGGGTTTGGCAACAGCTACACACGCTGCTGACTGAAAATGAATCTAGTATGCCGTCCGCTCACGCAAATATGCTGTTGCTCTACCTCGACGGCGGCCTCGCGGGTGCCAAGATGTCCAAAGACCTGAACCCGCTGCAGATGGCGCGCGACCTGGCCCGTGACCTGGTCACGTAAATACTTAATTCCCTTTTTTAACGCGTCGTAGTTCTCGCCTTTTTACTCACGGGCTAATCTCGGAAGCGTTTCCAGTCCGACTCCTTTGAGCCGGTGGCTTTCTTAATCATATTCTTCGTATTCTGGCCGAGTAGCATTCCCAGGTTCTTTGCAATCAGAATTGGCTTCGGCCGTTTCTGTGCTTTTTGAGCTTTCTCGGCTTGTCGTTTCATGTCGTCCCGCACTTTAGCCAGGCCGGGAAGCGGCGGAACTATACCCGAGGAAATCTTCATATCCTGCGTCAGGGACGGCAAATTGTCCTGAGCACCAGGCCGCATCTGGGTCACCATGTAGCGAACCTTCGCAATTTTCAAAGCCTGGGCATATTCTTCTTCCTGCTTTGCTTTACGACGGTCCCGCGATTCCTTCTCAATAGCGGCATATTCGCTCTTAAACTGCTTTATCTTCCACGGAGCGAATGCGGATTTGATATAAAAGTGACGCTTGGCCTGCTTTAACTTCTTCTTTTCCTCCCGCTCCGATTCGTATTCACCCTTTTGGTGGTTTTGAAGAGTTCGGAAATCGTCCGTGAGCGGGTAGGTCTTTTCCACATAGCGGGTGAGAATGATATTTTGGGTCAGTGTCCAGAAGTTATTGGTGACCCAGTAGACAATTAGAGCCACAGGTGTTGGGCCAAAGAACCCCGCGAAGAGGATCATCAGCGGTGCGTAGATAAGCATTACGCGCATGAACTTGCTGAGGAATACACTGACGCTATTGGAATAGTCGAGAGTGCGCTGCAACCGGCGGTAGGAAATGACCAAGTTAAAACCGGTGAAAAAGGCCGCTGCCACGATGCCGATAATGCAGAAAGTTAACAGCGAATCATGATTGCCCCCGAGGATTTGCAGTTGCGCCGGGTCCATGCGCAGATATGCGGGTAGAGGCTGTCCCAAGAATGTCGCGCTCAGAAAGTCGGAGATCTCATCCTTAGAGATGAATCCGACATTATGAGACGCAGGCAGCCCAGGCCCCTCAGACGCCCGCAGCATGTGCCTCAGCATGCGAACAAGGCCCATAATCACGGGAATCTGGACGAAGAGGGGCGCCAGCATTACGGAGGTCTTAATTCCCTCTGCTTTGCGCATTTCCTTGCTGGCAAAGTTTACGTATTGTGGCGAGTTCGGCTCGATGCTCCTGCGGTAGCGCTCCTTGAGCATAAAAAGCTGCGGCCGTAGGTTGGCTGTCTTGCGCGCCGAGATAAATTGCTGGAACGCGAGAAACGCTAAAGCGCCACGCACCGTAAACACCAGCAGGAAGAGAGAAAGCGTCCAGGACAGAGAAGACGGCAGGTGAAATACTGAGGCCAGTAAAAGGTGCCACGCCTTAAGGACAAACGAGACCAGCCAAACAAATGGTTCCAAAATGACCACGGGCCGACTCCTCCATGTCAAGGATAAGAAAAGTAAGACAACCGGATGAGGCCGGTGTGCCAATTCCAGCCGCTATCCTAGCGACTCGAATTACCTGCCCCAACTTTAAAACAGGGCCCCGCTGTGGCGGGACCCTGTTTTAAAGATAGTAAACCTGGGTGAAACCCAGTGGAAGGCAAATGGACCTGGGTGAGAACTAGTTAGCGCTCTCGTACTTTTCAATAATGTGCTTTGGCAGCGCACCACGGTCTGCAACATCCATGCCATTCTCTCGTGCCCACTGGCGAATCTTGCGATTGCGATCACGGGCCTCAGCGGCATTGGGATTAGCGGAAGAGCGCTTACGCGGAGCTACAACCGTGCTGTGATCAATGGAAGCTTTCGCAATATACGGTTCTAATACCTGCTCGAACTTCTCTGCATTTTCCTGAGAGAGGTCGAGAATGTAGTTCTTACCGCGGAAAGAGAAACGAACGACTTGGTGGTCTGCGGAATCAAGTGGAGTCCCATCGAGGTCGTCGATGTACTGAATTAGTTCGCGGCGTGCCATAGAATCCCTGCCTAAGCTTGGTGCTGAACTTGTAATAATGAAGAAGGCTTACGGTGAAACTTCAATACGGTGAAATTTCAAATTAATATCAAGCCCTATTTTCTTTCCCCCACAGTATAAGTGCAAAGAAATTTAATGTCTATTGACGATAATTTAGCTTGATTGTGCAACTTATATTGAATACATGGTTTGTTAATAATTCGATTAATTGTGCACAAGAACTTGGGGTAATAAAAAGACGGCCCTGCATGTTGTGCAGGGCCGTCGTGAACAGCAACTACGCCACTGAGGGCGCAATGCGGGGTGCGCTCTCGGTAGTCGTCGTAAAGCGAAAGGACGAGAAGGCGCTTAAGCCTGGGTCATGCCCTGACCCGGCTTGCCGCGGTAGGTAGCGGCGACGAAAAGCGGCTGGTTCGGTTCTTCCTTGACCTCGACAAGGCGGTACTCAGAGGTAACGTCCTCGCGGCCGAAGTAGACGGCAGTGTAGCCGTGGCGGTCGAACTCGAGGTAGTTGACGTACGGGTTCGCAGCCTTGAGTCCAGCGGTAGCAGCCAAGGAAATCGGGTTGTCCTGAGGCAGCTTCACAATGTCATCGATGTTCGGGGCGCTGACGGAAGTACAGACAATCTCAATGGCGGCAATACCGGCACTCGGGTACTGGCCCGGGACCTTCGGTACGTTGCAGTTCCAGGAGGAGTGAATATCGCCGGTGAGGAAGACAACGTTGTCGTAGCCCTCCTTACCCATGATGTCAATCAGCTTACGACGCTCAGCAGCGTAGCCATCCCACTGATCCAAGTTGTACGGCAGGCCGTCCTGAGGCAAGCTCAGCAGCTCAGTGACAGCGCGAGTGGCCTCCGGATCCAGCGGCGGAACCAGCACTGGAGTGAACATGACGGAGTTGCCCACGACACGCCACTTTGCGCTCGAGGAACGCCACTGGCCGAGCAGGTAATTGAACTGCTCAGAGCCGAGCATGGAGCGGTTCTCATCATCGGTCTCGCCAGCGCGGATGAACTTCAGCTGCTGGTCGCGGTAGGTGCGCAGGTCCAGCATGGTCAGGTCGGCGAGATCGCCGAAACGGAAGCTGCGGTAGAGCTTTCCGCCCTGGGAGAACGGGACCGCGCGAACCGGCAGCCACTCCAGGTAAGCCTGGATAGCGGCGTCGCGGCGGGCAATGTAGTCGCCTTCGGTCTCCGGGTCGTGATTCTCAGCGCCACTGTGCCAATCATCGTTGGCGACCTCGTGGTCGTCCCAGGTCACAATCCACGGCTTTGCGCGGTGAGCTTCCTGCAGGTCCGCATCGGTACGGTAGGTGGCGTAGCGCAGGCGGTAGTCAGCGAGAGAAATGATCTCGTGAGCCGGCTTGTGGTCACGAACCGGGCCCTTGCCGGAGTAGCCACCGGCCTCGTACTCGTAGATGTAGTCACCGACACACATAATGATGTCGATGCGGTCATTTTCCGCCATGTCGCGGTAAGCGGAGAAGAAGCCACTTTCCCAGTTAGCGCAGGAAGTCAGCGCGATGCCCAGGTGATCTGGCGAGGAGTTCACCGGCGGCGCAGTGCGAGTCTGGCCAATCGGGGAAACCTGGCCCGCGTGATCACCAGCGGTGACGGTAAAGCGGTAGAAGTAGTAGGAATCAGCGGAGAGACCCTTGACATCGATCTTGACAGTGTTGTCAGCATCCGGGTCGGTGTTCAGGGCACCAGAGGCAACGATGTTGCCGAAGCCCTCATCAGAAGCGACTTCCCACTTCAGTGCAACAGGACGGCCCTGGTTTGCACCTGCGGTATCGCCTGGGTGTGAGGTCACACGAGTCCAGATAAGAACCGAGTCCGGCAGTGGGTCGCCAGAGGCCACGCCGTGTTGGAATACCTGAAAACCACCGGAACCGCCAGCATTAGCTGGGGACTGTGACTCAGGATTGGCCCCCGCACTGGTAGCGGTTGCCAGGCCGATGGCTCCGGCAGCAGCACCGGTAGCGCCGGCACGCAGTACGGCACGACGAGAAGGGGTGAATGGCTTTTGGGCTGTTGCGTCGCTGTACGAGACCGCACCGTTCAGATTCGAGGCTGCAGTCTGAGATTTATCTGAAGATGGCATAGCCCTCATTACAGTAGTTCTCAGTCCGTAGCGCCATTGGTGGGAAAAAATAGCCCGATACGGGGGTAATAAGAGCAAAAGCGCGACTGTTGCTGTTCAACAACAGTCGCGCTCAATTCGATGAATCTCGGCGAGTGGCCTCAACCTGAAGCGGCCGGGTTTACGCGCCCAGCTCCGAAATAATCTGGCGGTCCAGCGAATCCAGCTCCGCGGTAATGGAGTGGTGCGCGCGACGACGCTGCTCCGGGGTCATCTTCTCGGCAGTATTAATAGCATCAGTCATGACATCCAGACGCGAGTTGGCGTCCTTGATAAAACCATCGATGCCCTTGGCGCCCGACTTACGCAGCTCCGTCAGCGAACCGCGAGTAGCCTCAATGCGGGCCAGCAGCGGTGCACCGTGCCCCTGGTAACGAGCGGCATCATTAGCGGAAACACCGAACTTCTGCGCGGCCGACGAGTGTTCACGGCGCTGAATGGCAGTGATAGCGCGGTAGGCCAGCGGAACCAGCACCGGTACCAGCAGGCGCGCGCCACCGATCCACGACTTTGCCTTGTCCTTGTTGAAGCCCTGGCTGCGCTGCTGTGCCAGGATCTTCTCGGCCATCTTGGTCTGGTGACGCTGCTTGGCAGCCAGCGCCTTCTTCTCGTCCTTGGCACTTGCCTTGCGGATCTTCTCCGCGCGCTTCAGAGCACGGTTTTCCAGCTTGAGTTCCTTCTTACCGAGCTTTTCCTCAGAACGAACGCGGCCAGCGGCCTCCTTCAGCTCCAGCTTGTGCTGGTGCTTCTGGTCGCGCTTAGCGGCCTTGACCTCAGCCTTGTGTGCCTTGCGATTAAGTCGAGCTGCGTGGCGAGCCTCTTCCTTAGCCTTCGCCTTGGCAGCCTTCACCTGCTTGGCGGTTTCGCGCCGACGCTCACGGATGTCACCCAAGAAGCTCATTTTTTCCTTCGCCTAGTTGCTCGCAGATAGTCCCTCCGGAAAAGCGGGGCGGAAAACCCTTAAACCCCACCGCGCCGGAGTGCGCTTGCCAGATGCAGTGGCTGCATCACGATTCTTGCTATCCAAGCTTAACGTGAAACTTCCTACCGAGTGGCGATACGCTAATTCTCATTGTGACTGATTCATCCGTTTCGCGCCCGCTTCTCCACGCGAGCGACCTCATCGGCTGCCGCTACCGGCTGAGCCTCGACCTGCGCGAGGGGCGGCTAGCCGAACCTGCTTCTCACCAAGAGCACCGCTTGCCGACGTCCATCGCGTCCATCCCCGACCTGTACACAGTGGCCTCGGGGCCGGACGCTCACCTGGATACCCTTGAGGCCATCGCCCGTGGAGAAAGCGTCATCGCCGGTGGCGTGCTCATGCATGAGCGCCCGATTCCCGGCGGGGTGTACTCGGGAATCGACGAGATTTGCCACCCTGATCTGTTGGTCAAGGTCGATGATTCACCGCAGACGACCTCACCGACGTACATGCCGGTCCTGGTTGTCACACGGCATCTGCTCTCTGCGCGCAAACAGGGCCGGCGGCGTAAGCCGTCGTCAAGCAATGCGGCGCGTGCGGCGGCGATGCAGGTACGACTGCTGGGCGTTGACCGGCTCGGGCGTGATGGTGTGATGGGGCGGACCCTGCGTCAGGCGATGGTTGTCACGGATGAGTGGAAGCTACGGCATTACGGACCTGATGCTGTGAAGCTGGGGCAGGCGGCGGCGATGCTGCACCGGCTGGGCGTGTCCTGTGGCCTGGTGGGGGCGATTAGTGCCACCGGAATGAATCTGGATACACGGCATATCGTCATTGCTGATGAGGGTTCGCGCGTGGCCTCGTACCGGATGGCGTTGCGCGACGCGCGTGATGCCGTCGCTGCCACTCAGGGGCGACCGTCACGGTTTACGCCAGGGACCTGGCCGCTGGCGCCACGGCGCATCCGGGAGTGCCGAACCTGCCATCACCACGACCGTTGCTTCGATGAGCTGACCGCAAGTGACGACATTTCCCTCCTTCTACCTGGGGATAAGTCCATGCGGTTGCGCAGCGTGGGCATCGACACGGTCACGGCATTGGCGCAGGCGAGTACCAACACTCCGCACGTCAGCAAGGAGCAGGTGTGGATGGCGAGGGCGCGGCTTGCCGACGTCGACGCGCTCCGGGTAGCCGCCAAGACATCGGCCCCGCGTGGCGATGTCGAGATGGACATCGATATGGAGGCGTATCCCAACGATGGCGCCTACCTGTGGGGAACCTGGGTGCCCGGGGAGGACTACCGTGGCTTCATCACCTGGGAGCCACCGGGGCCAGAGGGGCTCGGCGGCACGGCGGAGGCCAGGAATTTTGCGATTTTCTGGGATTACCTGATGCGGCGTCGAAATGCGGCGCATGAACAAGGCAAGACCTTCCGCGCCTATTGCTGGGCGGCAGAGGGCGAGAACTATTGGCTACGTCAGAGCGCTACCCGGTTCGGCGGCCAGGAATATGTGGTGCCCGCAGATTCGGCGGATTTGGCCACAGGTGATGTGGCTGGTTCCGGTTTCGAGGCAGCTGGCCCGACAAAGATTGTGCGGGTGCCGACCCGCGAAGAAGTGGACAAGTTCATTGCCTCGGAGGACTGGGTGGACATGCTGAAGGTCGCCCGTCGCCAGATCCTCTCCACCGTCGGCATGGGGCTGAAAGTCGTGGCCCCGTGGTCGGGCTTCCACTGGCGCGACGCCGATGTTGACGGCGAGGCATCGCTGGATCTGTATCGCATTGCGACGGCCACTGACCTCGACTTTGTCGCGGAACAGTCCTTTGAAAAGCTCACGCAAGCCGAGGCGCGCGCTATGCTGCTGCGCTACAATGGCGATGACTGCCGATCGGTAGCCCACGTCCGCGACTGGCTGGATTCACAGCGTGCGGCCGCGGACCTGCCGCATGGGGATGACCTGCCGGTTCCTTAGCGCGCTAACCACGCGTCCACGTGCCGCGCCGGGCGAACTTAGGGGAGACCTTCTTCATCGCAGCATTGCGAATGATGGCCGTGTTCTTGCGGGCTAACAGCAGCAACTGCTGTGTGCGCTCGGCACGGAATGTTGAGCGAGGGGAGCGGTGCACATCGCGGAAAAGCCGCTTCGTCGCCGCCAGCTGATCTGGCGAACGCGTCGCCAGCTGTGCCAACTTCTCCTTGGCCAGTTCAAGCGCAGCGTCCTCCGTGTCCACGGCCCACGTCGCCAGACCAATCTCAGTTGCTTCCTTGCCGTTGAGTTCTTCGCCAGACATAGTCAGCCAACGTGCAGTATCGGCGCTGACCTCGTCGAGAATGGTTCGCATACCGGACATATCCGGAATCAGCCCCCACTTCGCTTCGAGGATTGACCACTTGGCATCGCTCGTCGTAATGCGGAAATCAGCACCTAGCGCAATCTGTAGACCACCGCCGTAACAGTGCCCATGCACCGCCGCAATGACCGGCACCGGCAGGCGTCGCCAGTCCCAGCAGGCGCGCTGGAACAGGTTCGTGCCGTGGATATCGGGGACGAATGAGCGCAGAATGCGCGAGGGCTTCTTAAATGCCGACGCGAAATCGAGCCCAGCGCAAAACGATTTGCCCTCGCCACGGAGGATTACGCCGCGCAGATCACGGTCAGCTGCCAGTTTCCGGGCGACGGTGGACAGCTCGGTCAGCATCTCAAGTGTTAGACCGTTGAGTTTGTCTCCGCGGTCCAAACTGACGACAGCGATTTTCGCCGCCTCTGAATCAGCTACGGCGAGGTGTTCATAGGTGACGTTGACATTGTTGCTGGTGCTCATGGGCACTAACGCTAAACGACGGCTACGTGTGCCGCCCGGGAAATACCAAAAGTGGTCTCAAACAAGACATAAAAAACCGACCCGCTGAGGGTAAGCCCCGTCAGCGAGCCGGTAAGCCATCTTTAGCGCGCGGCAGGGACGCGTAAAAGTCGCGCGCTGTTAGCCGAGATTACTTGGCGGCTGCGAACAACTCTGCAGCGTAATCCCAGTTGAAGACGTTCCAGACAGCCTTGACGTAGTCAGCCTTGACGTTCTTGTACTGCAGGTAGAAAGCGTGCTCCCACATATCCAGCAGCAGAACCGGCTTCAGGTTGATGGACAGGTTGCCCTGCTGATCAGTCATCTGCTCAATAACCAGGCGCTCTGCAATGGTGTCGTAACCCAGAACAGCCCAGCCGGAGCCCTGCAGACCCAGAGCAGCAGCGTTGAAGTGAGCCTGGAACTTCTCGAAAGAACCGAAGTCGCGCTCGATAGCCTCAGCCAGCTCGCCGGTCGGCTGGCCGCCACCGTTCGGGGACAGCAGCTTCCAGAACAGGGAGTGGTTGGTGTGGCCACCCAGGTTAAAGGCCAGGTCCTTGGACAGGCCGGTAACAGCTGCGAAGTCGCCGGACTCGCGAGCAGCAGCGAGCTTCTCCAGAGCAGCGTTGGCGCCGTTGACGTAATTAGCGTGGTGCTTGCTGTGGTGCAGCTCCATAATCTCGCCGGAGATGTGCGGCTCCAGAGCGTCGTAAGCGTAATCCAGCTCAGGAAGTTCGTACTTAGTCATTAGGAAAATTCCTCCTCAACACGTTTTTAGGTTGTGCCGTCGATGGTACTCAAGATGAGTGGATGCGCAACCATTTAAGCAATACAATTAATGCGAAATTCATAAAAAATGCTGTTCAGGGATATCTGTCACAAGTTTATGAACGCGGCGGCTGAGTGCGGCGAATCCATTTACTCACGCGCTTGAAGCGCATTCCGGCTGCGCCACCCAGGTCGTCGTCAAGCGGAATGTCGAGGATGGAAGCCCACGTTGGCAGCATTTCTTCCTCGTACCGGTGGCCGTGACCACCGGGGACGGTGACGGAGGCGAGGCCGTCGATAAGCACCTGCCAGAAGGTGACGAACGGGTGCCAGCGCATGGAGGGGAGGACATCGCGGCCGACGCGCTCTGCAAGCCAGTCGGGGCGGCGCCAGGCCAGCGGGTAATCCCACCAGACGATGGGGTCAGAGGCATGCTGCAGGAATGCGACGCGCGGGAACTCCCACGGCCCGAACTTGGTGCCATAGAACGAGTGGTACAGCTCGTCGGGGCGCGTAGCGAAGCGGATGTTTCGACCCTCGTCGATGACCGGAGCGATTTCTGGGGACCCCTTTGTCCGGCGGTGCGTCAGCTCTTTCCACATTGCGGAGAACTGCGGTGTGCCAGTCCAAACAGCACCGTCGACGCGTGCGAGCATGTCGGCGGAATTCTCGAACGCGCCGAGACCGCCAAACCCGCCGAGGGATTCACCGGCGACGTAGACCTTTGGCCGGTCGTTTTCCGGCATTTTGTCGACTTCCTGCAACACCCGATGGATAAGAGTGTGGCCAGCTGCGATTGGGGTTTCGTGGTCCGTTAGCCACGCCACTGGGGAGGGCAGGTCAGAGTACTGCAGAGCGACAGTGGCGCAGTTGCCAAGGGTCAAGAACTCTGCAGCCTGTGCCGACCACGGTGGCACCCAACCTGTGCCGGTGGTGGTGAAGACAACCAGGTGATCGCGCCGGAACGCGCCGGTGCGGTGCATCTCGCGGATGATGAGCTCCGCCTGTTCCCGCAGAGAACGGCCTTGCACCTTGCCCGCATAAATGCGGATGGGTTCCTGCAGTTCGGAGAGCGGCTTGCCAGTAACCACTGCCAAATCTCGGGCACGGGGGCCTTCGGCGACGAAGACGCGACCCTCGGCACCGAGTGCGTACCACGGCTCCAGAGACCATGGGCTTCCGGAACGTTCCGGCTCCCACGGCTGCATGCGACCTGGAACGACCAGGGTATTCAGGTAGCGGGACTTCTTGGCGATGGACTCCAAAGTCCGACGGATAAGCAGTCGGTCAATGCTGGCGGCCACGGCACCACCGACGATGGCACCACTGAGAACCGGGGCGAGACCGCGAGGAAGCCAGGGGCGGAGGTTGTCCCGCAGTAGGTCATAGCCGCGGTTGGCCAGCGCGGAGAGCCCCCGAGTGGTCAGGTAGAGACCACTGGCAATCATTGTGGAGGCGAACTGGCTGCGTGCGGATTCCTGCTCATCCTTGCCCACCAGGCGACCAATTTCGCGCTGCTGGGAAATGGAGCGCAGCCACAGCGCCGCGGTGGTGGCCGTGGTGGCCACGTGCCAGGTCACGGCCAGTGCGCGTTCGTGACGAGGTGCCAGCGCAAAGCGGCTGAGTGAAGTGCTGGCCAGACGCCGCATCGTCGTGTTGTAGCCATAGCCGATGGCCACCCCGGTGACATGGCCCGCCAGCTGTGCCAGGAAGGTCACAGTAACGGTGGCGGTCCGAGTGCGCGGCATCAGCGAGGGGCTAAAGGCAGCCCATGACGCAATTTCTGCACCAATTAGACCGGGGTTGGAGGGGATGCCGGCCCGCAGTGCGCTGCGGATAGTGCCGGGGCCGGTACCTAGGAGGCGTTCGCGAAAGACTTTCGCGGCCATCAGGCTGCCGGTGCCGACTGCGCCCAGCGCTTTGGCCATGCCAGCTGTGCCAGCGACTCCTGTAATTCCTGTTCGTGCTGCTCGTGCAGCTCGCACTGTCCTGGCGGTTTCGATTGGCTGAGCTACAGGTGTGTCGCCCGTAGACGCAATCGAGGGCGCAATCGAAGTAAATGCGCGACGCAGGAATCCCATGACTCCCATCATGACAAAATTTTTTCCACGGGGGTTATTCATCCCGCGCCAGTTTTCCGCACAAAGCGTAGCCTGTGGGGTGTCGCAACTTTTTCCGAATCGGTTGAGAAGGATCCGAGGGCTATGAAGCTATCCACAGGAAATAAGGTCGTGCTGATCGGCGCTGGCGACGTCGGCGTTGCATACGCGTACTCGCTGGTCAACCAGGGCACTGTCGACCACTTGGCAATCATTGACATCGACGAGAAGAAGACGATGGGCAACGTCATGGACTTAAACCATGGCGTGGTGTGGGCGTCGTCGCGCACCAAAGTCACCCAGGGCACGTACGCCGACTGTGACGATGCCGCGCTGGTGGTTATCTGTGCAGGTGCGGCACAAAAGCCGGGCGAGACTCGCCTGCAGCTGGTGGACAAGAACATGAAAATCATGAAGTCCATCGTCGATTCCGTTATGGACAGCGGTTTTGATGGGCTCCTACTGATTGCTTCCAACCCCGTCGACGTACTCACATACGCTGCGTGGAAGTACTCCGGGCTGCCGCACAACCGTGTCTTCGGCTCCGGCACCATCCTGGACACCGCACGTTTCCGCTACATGCTGGGTGAATACTACGATGTTTCCCCGATGAGCGTGCACGCATACATCATCGGTGAACATGGCGACTCCGAGCTGCCGGTGTTGTCCAGCGCCAACGTTGCAGGCGTCAGTCTGTCCAAGCGCCTCGCCGCCGACCCAGCGCTTCACGACGAGCTGGAGGACATCTTCATCCGAACCCGTGATGCCGCCTACGAGATCATCGATGCCAAGGGCTCCACTTCCTACGGAATCGGTATGGGTCTGGCCCGCATCACGCGCGCCATTTTCCAAAACCAAGAGGTGGCTCTGCCGGTCTCCGCATACTTGCAAGGTGAATATGGCCATGAGGACGTGTTCATCGGAACACCAGCCATTGTGAACCGCCGAGGAATTCGCCGCGTTATCGAGCTTGAGCTGGACGAATACGAAAAGAAGCAGCTGGACAAGTCCGTTCAGACGCTCCGAGATGTGCAGGATCCATTCTGGAAGTAACTGCTGGTAGCGAAAGCGCATGTCTTCTCGACATGCGCTTTCGGCCGTCTCATTTGAGAATGAGAATGCCCACCTTCTATTGGCCCGCGTGGCCGACTCTGGCCAACGCTTCGTCCTAAACACAGGAGTGCCTTCTCTATGGCAGCGCAGAGCCCTCAAGACACAGCAACTGACAACACTGAAAGCGGCGCGGATGTACCGCGTCTGGATGACCTCATCAGCAAGGTCACCGATTTGATTACAGAGTTGGACGACGTCTCGGTGGAGGCATCTGCACTGCTCGCAGAGGTGCCGGAAGAGCGCCGTCGGCACGCGGAAAACCTACTGCACTACGCGCACCTGCGCACAATTGACATCCGTGAGCTGCAAAACAGTTTGCACGACCTCGGCGTGACCAGTCTGACCACGGTGGAGACTTTCACCCGGGGGCGCCTTGAACTTGCCCTCAACGCGCTGTTGGCCCTGGCGGGGCGCACCTCAGATATCGATGTCGCCCGCATTATTGCCGATGATGAGCGCGCGGATATTGCCCTGGATAACAACGCCACCGAGCTGTTCGGTCAGGAGCGCGCGGATGTCACTTCGCACATTATGGTGACCCTGCCCGCCGAGGCCGCCGACGACGCAGAGTTGGTGGAGAGCTTCGCTGCTGCCGGCATGGATCTCGCTCGCATCAACTGCGCCCACGACGGCCCTGAGCAGTGGAGCCGCATGATTGACAACGTCAATGCTGCAGCTGAGAAGGCCGGTCGCCGCATCTTCGTGTCCATGGATCTGGCTGGCCCGAAGCTGCGCACAGGCGATATCGAACCGGGACCGCGCGTGGGTCGCGCCCGCGTTGTGCGTGACGACGCCGGCACGGTCATCTCCAAGTCCAAGATTTGGCTGACTCCACGTCTGGATGAGCACCCCAAGCCAGTTCCGAACGATTTGCCGGGGCGTCCTGCTCTGCCACTGGAAGCAGATCAGGGGTGGTTGGAGCAGCTGCAGCTTGATGATGTCATTACGCTGCATGACTCCCGCTCAGCGAAGCGTCACTTCACCGTTGTGCGCATCGACACCGACGTCGAGGGCGAGGTCGAGGCGGTGCTCGCCGAGGGTGAGAAGAACGCCTGGATCGCCGAGGGCACACACCTGCGCAGCAACTACGAGGTCACACGTGCTGGCGGCGTGCCACCGACCGTGCAAAAGCTGCGTTTCCACACTGGGGATGAGTTCATTCTCACCAGCCGCGAGGAAATCACCACCATTCCACGCACCGAGGATGAAAATTCCACGAGTCTCCTGCTCGCTGCCGTCTGCCGTGGCGGCTCTGAAGCCGGGCGATCCGGTGCTTTTCGACGACGGTGCACTCGGCGCTGAGGTGGTTGAGGTCTCCGAGACGTCGTCAAGCGAAGATAGCCACGTCGATGCCCGCTTGCGTGTCCAGCGCACCAAGCCGAACGGACAGCCGTTGGCGGCGCATAAAGGCATCAACCTGCCGAACACCGACCTGCCGCTCAATTCGCTTACCGACGAAGACATTGAGCATCTGCGCTTTGTAGTGGAGCACGCGGATATTGCTGCGGTGAGCTTTATTCGCACGCAGGAGGATGCTGAGTACGTCTACAAGGTGCTCGATGAGATTGCGGCAGAACATGAGGCTGCAGGCCGCGAGGATCTGGCATCGCGGGCTCGGGACCTAGGTGTTGTGCTGAAGATTGAGACTATTCCGGCATTCCAGAATCTGCCGGGAATCATCATCGCCAGCATGAAGCGCGCCAAGTCCGGTCTGATGATTGCTCGTGGTGACCTGGCTGTGGAACTGGGCTTCGACCGCATGGGTGAGGTCCCAGGCCAGATTCTGACGCTGGCGCAGGCAGCCGGAGTGCCGACCATTCTGGGTACTCAGGTGCTGGAGAATATGGCCAAGGCCGGCCTGCCTTCCCGCGCGGAGATTACCGATGCGGCCTTCGCCCTGCGTGCCGAGTGCGTGATGCTGAACAAGGGGCCGCACATCACCGAGGCCATCGCGATTTTGAACAACCTGGCTCGGAAGATGGGCCGTTCGCAGCGTAAGAGCCGCATCATGCTGCGGAAGATTCGCAGCTGGTCGGACTAGTGGCGGGGTTAGTGGCCGGGCTAGTTTAGGTAGGTTAGGGGAGCGCACCCAAAAAACGCCGTTGGAGAAAAGACTGCGGAAGAAGCCAGCCGCGCGAGAGAGACGCGAGAGAGGAGCCCTGCGGAAAATGTCTAATGAACAGGCAGAAAACGCGGGGTGGGCTGTGCCGCCGCAGTCTCCAAAGCAACAGCCGCAGCAGTCCCCACCTCAGGTGGTGCTGCCACCGCAGCAGAGCTGGCAGCCGACTGTCTCGGATTCGACTATCACGAGTGCGACGCCGCGCTGGAAGGCCGATGAGATTGTTCGCAAGCGCGCGGACAGCGTCTTTCGATGGGCGATGAGCGGCGCCGGAGTATTCGCCGCATTTACCGTTTTCGTCTGGATGAGCATCCTGAGCCCCGGTCAGGACCTAGTGGTTTCCCTCCTCGGTGAGTTTGGAGCATGGGCTTTCGGTCTCTGTGGAATGGTTTCCCTCATTGGGCTGGGTTTTTCGGTCTACAAGACCCTCCAGGTGCTGCGTGACCGCGCAACGTATGCTCGCCCACTGCTGTCGCGCACGGCAACGGATGTGCGCACGATGCACATGTGGCCAGTGCGCAACATCACGGGGCCCGTGGTCGCGTTGGCTGAAACAGGAGTCACTGCCGTAATGGGGCCAGGTCGCTTTATCTGGTACCTGGCCTGCGTTTTGTGGCCACTTGCAGTGGGGTGGTTTATCGCAGCCGACGTGTCCCGGACATACTTCCAGGCCGGAATCATCACCGTTTTAGCTTGTGTGACGACTGCCCTCACAGCGCGGCTACTCGGCTACGTGTTGGCTCCCGAGGAAGTGCATCGCAACATCCCCGTTGGGGCCGGTCGCGAACGCACCCAGCCCGGTTTCTGGTCCAAGGGCTTCATCCCCAGCGAAGCTACCGATGAACAAGGGGAGACGGGCGCAATGGCCGTCGACAAGCAGCTTTTCGAAGGAACGGCGAGCGAATTCGTCGACGATTTTTATAAGTAGCCCAGGCAGTCGCGAATTACGGAGAGCGAATAGGTATTCTGTGGCCTTGTGGGAAAGAAATCTTGTAAGAAGAATAATCAGGCCCCGGAGGGCATGAGCCGTCGTCAGGCGAAGCTGGCAGCCCGCGCTGCTGAGCGTGCAGCGCTGCTGGGTAATCCGCGTCCGTTCAAGGACTTCGACGAAGAGGCTGACATCGTGGCTGTCCGCGAGTTCGCTCCGGCTGTGGTCATTCCGGTCACGGTCGCTGACGCCGAGCGTGACATCAAGCTCTGCACCGTGCTGCCAGGCGGCGTTGCTGCCCTGACGCGTGCCGCTGACCAGGGCAATGAGGCTTTCGTCGCGCTGCAGACGCAGGCGCGCACCAATGACGGCGCTGCGGATCTCTCCCGTGCGCTGGCATGGGCTCGTGACGCAGAGCCGGGCCAGCAGCTCTCCGCCGCCACTGACGGCGAGGCTGCACCGCTTACCGACGTCCTGACCGCCGTGGATCTCGACAACCTGGAGGTCCACCAGGACTTCGAGTGGTGGATTCCCAAGGGCATTGAACGCACCCCGATGATCGAGCAGAACCTGGCCGTGGCTAACGACGCGATTCTCCCGTCATACCGCCTGGATGCGAAGGTCGCTGGTGCTGTGTGGTGGATTGATCCGGGCGAGCGCGCCCACATCCGCTGGGTGCGCCGCGAAGATGAGAAACCACTGCTAGACGCCTTGGCACGCGTGCACGCTGCGGACAACCTTTCGCTGGGAGAGGGCACCAAGTTCGCTGGTGTCTTCCGCACCGATGGTCTGCTGGTGCCGGTCTGGGACCTGGATAACACCAAGCCGCACGACCACTGGATTGCCGCCGTGGAAGAGGCCGACAAGCGTATCGCTGAGGCGCTGGCCAGCGAAGAACCGCTGACCGCCGAAGAGCGCAAGTCCCGTGAGACCATCGTGTCCCGTCAGGTGACCATTCGGAACTAGGCGTAGCTGGTTTAAGAACTAACGCGTGTGGCTCAGCAAAAAGCTGAGCCACACGCGTTAGTTGTCTCGAAAGCTATCCGAAGCTGTTTTAGCTGCCCTCTTGGCTATCTCAGCTCCGCAAAAAGTGCTGGCGCTTCGACTTCGTCCCAGAGCAGCACATTGCCCGCATAACCGGTGTCCATGGCGCCTGAGGTGGGCACGGTAAGAGAATCGGAACCGAAGAGCATGCGCAACATCAGCCAGGTCAGGTGCCAGACATGGTCACCATCGCCGACGAACACGGCCTTAGTGCCAGCATTGGCCAGGCGAATCCAGCGGTAGGGGTTGAGCCATACCGCAGGTGATTTCAGCCGTCCCATCAGCGCACTCATGAATTCACGCTGCCGCTCTACGCGGTCCAAGTCTCCCTGGGCGGTAGCACGCGTGCGCACGTAACCCAGGGCGCCCGCGCCGTCGAATTTCTGGCAACCGGCCTGGATATTCAGTCCTGCCAGCGGATCGTCGATGGCTTCTTCAGGGCACATCTCGATACCACCGACAGCATCGACGACACCGGCGAAACCGCCAAAGCCAATTTCGGCGTAGTGGTCGATGTGAATTCCAGTGTTTTTCTCTACAGTGTCGATGAGTAGCTGGGGGCCACCAAATGCGAATGCCGCATTGATCTTGTTCTTGTCATTGCCCGGGATATCCACGAAGGAGTCACGCGGGATACTGACCAACTTCGGCTTACCGAGCACCGGAATGTGGGCAATCATGATGGTGTCGGTGCGCTGGCCGAAATCACCACTGCCCGTCGAGAGCTTGGCAGCATCTTCCTCTGACAAGCCCGTACGAGAGTCCGAACCGACAAGCAACCAGTTGGAGGACATCGTATTGGCAGGGCGATCTGCCAGACCGGAGAACGCATCGACCCTGGTCAGGCGGATGTCGACAAGTGCCATCGTGACGACAAGGAAGATAACGAGAAGCAGGATGATGGATTTAACGCGCAAGCGTGGCAGCCGCATGCGTGGCATGCGGAACCCAGACCTGACGCCGGCGCCGCCACGACTGCCACGGCGTCCACCACGGCCAGAACTCGCTGCTTGTGGGGCACTGTAGTAGTCCTGTGACGAGCCGCGCAAGGAAGATTGGAAATCCGCATCCGGATTATATCCGGGTGGGGGAAACCGCGGATCGCTGCCAGCGCGTCCGCTACCGGCTCGGTTCATTGGTGGACGGGACTCAATGCGCGTTTCGTTCAGTGGCGCCTGCCGACGTTCCGGTTGCGGCCTAGACCTGCGCGGAGGCATAGGCGCTGGGCGGGCTGCCCCTGCCCTAGATGGGCGGTCGGAACGGGGCGGGATGGGGCGTCGTGAAGCGCCACGCGAATCGGCCTCACGGGGGCCGGCATGCTTCGGCGACGCCTCGTCCACACGGCGGTAGATGGGGCGGCCATAGCGATCTTTAAGCGGCCTACCGTATCGGTCGCGGGCAATGCGCGAGTCGTCGAAGTTGCCTTCCATACCAATAAAGAATAGGCAACGACAGTGGACTAAGAGAACCGAGACAGCAATACAAGTCTTGGTAGCGCTGGCGTTACCCTGCATGCGACGTGCTGAAAGGGGTTGGGAACGAAGAAGAATATGCTGGAAATATGTCCGCAATGAACCAGAACAACGAACGTGCAGTCAACGACTCGGATGTTTACGTCAAGAGCCGGCATGGTGTCCCTAGGGATTTCTTCGCCTGTGAGGCGGCGGGGCTGGGTTGGCTGCGCGAGGGCGAACCTGACGGCGGTGCGCGCGTAGTGGATGTGCTGGGCGTGAGCGGGCATGCGCTGAAATTGCGTCGAATTGAGTCGACGGCGCCGAATCCACAGGCAGCGTACGAGTTCGGAAAATCGTTGGCCATTACCCACAATCTGGGCGCTGCTGGCTGGGGTGCCGGCCCCGATGGGTGGGAGGGGCACGGCTACTTCGGTCCACTGGATCAGCCCCTGCAGATGGACCTGACTCCACGGGAGAGCTTCGGTGAATACTGGGCGAAAGGGCGTCTGCTGCCCACACTGGGAAAGTTGGAAAGCTCCTACAATAACCGTCAGCTAGATATCTTTGACCAGCTCATTGACCGGCTCTTGGCTGGAGGTTTCGACAACGAGCCAGACGCTGCGCGTGTCCACGGTGACCTGTGGTGGGGAAACCTCATGTGGGATGCAGACGGCGCGATCTTGATTGACCCCGCAGCGCACGGCGGAGCCCGCGAGGAAGACCTGGCACTGCTGGCGCTATTCGGGGCAACGCACTTCAACGAGATTTTGCGTGGCTATGAAACCGTACATCCCCTGCCGGATTTCGCCGAGAGCTGCGAACTCCATCAGCTCTACGCCGTGCTTATGCACGCGGTGCTATTTGGTGGCGGATACGCCGGGCAGGCGGCGGCAATGGCGGCGAAGTACGTGCGCTAGTTGGCGTTAGCAGCCTCCAGCACGCTAGCCATCTCCAGTAGCTCTGCCTCGCCGCAGCGCACCGCACCGATATTGACGCTGGTGACGGGGAGCTTCGCATTGGGCGTACTGCCGCTAGTTCCCGGCACAGCAATTGGCACGGACACGCTTGCCCACCCAGTCAGATTCCACAGCGACAGCCACGGCGTCCACCGGGTTTGCTCGTCAAAGTCCTCCGACGGCGCCAACGCAGAGAAATGCCCAATACGCGGCGGATCAAACGCCAGCGTTGGTGTAATCACCGCATCGACTTCCCAACGCGACCGAATCGCGCCGGGCAGAGCCATCCGCTGCTGATGTGTCGCCGCCGCCTCCGCTGCGGAAATCTCCTGGCCACAGGCTCGAATCCACTGCACGATCTCGGAGTAGTCCGCGCGCGGTAATTTCGTGGACATTCGCGTGATGGTCCGTCGAAAGATCTCGAACACGTCCGGCCCCGCAGGATCGTAGGGGCTGGGCACTTCCACCACGTCGTACCCGGCGTCGGCAAGACGGTCAGCCGCCGCCCACGCACCGTTTGCCCAGCGCTTATCGACGTCCACCTCAGCATGAAAAGGGCTGACAGTGACACCGATGCGAAGGGGGCGCTGGGGCCGTCGGAAAGCATGCGGGGTTGTGGAAAATGACACCCCGGCCAGCAGTGCTGCGTCATCGACTGTGCGAGTGAGGAAGGCGGGCGTGGAGAGATTTCCACCCGCAATATCATGCGCTGGCTTCAACCCCACGAGGCCGCAGCAGGCGGCAGGCACGCGGATGGAACCGCCGCCGTCAGAGCCCAGAGCTGCGGGAACGACACCAGTTGCGACAGCCACCGCGCTGCCGCCCGAGGAACCGCCGGGAGTGCGTGGCGTGGTATCCGGCTGATTGGACAGCTGATTGGGCGTGGCGAAGTAGGGGTTTTCTGGGGCCGGGTAGCCAATCGGCTCGGTGTAGGCCGTCATCCCGACCTCGGAGGTGTGCGTCGTCGCCGTGAGGACCGCGCCACGAGCCAGCAGTTTCGCCACGGGTTCAGAGGTTTCGGTGGCGGTGAAAGCCAAGTTGGTCGAGCCCATCGTGCATTCGACCCCAGCGATGGTGAATAGGTCCTTAATCGCCACTGGCAGACCCAGGAGGTCACGCGGGAGACCGTGGCTAGCGCGCCGGGCGGGTTCGGATCCGGCAGTGAGGCTGCGCGCGCGGTGGACAGCGTGCTCGGCCAAGGACGTGGCAATGCCGAAACGGGCGGGATTGGTCGCGGCGTCGTCGGCAAGCGTGGCGAATTCCGAAACGATTTCCGATACCGAGATTGCGCCACTGCGCACGGCTTCAGTGAGGGCGCGGGCGGGCATCTCGGAAGAAGAGGTCATGCAATAAGTGTAGAAGCCCTCTACTCTGAGCTTATGACGACGGTTACTTATTTGGGTCCTGCGGGCACATTCACCGAGCAGGCGCTGTGGGACATGGCGCGTGCTGGCGAGATTGATCCGGCAGGGGAATCCGCGGTCAATGCGGTGCCGGTGGATAGCCCCGCGGCTGCGCTTGGAGCCGTGCGCCGAGGGGAAGCGGACTTTGCCTGCGTGGCTATCGAGAGCAGCGTGGACGGTCCCGTTACACCAACTTTTGATGCCCTCGCCGCTGGGCCAGAGCTGCAGGTTTTCCGCGAAACCGAGGTCGGGGTGGTGTTCTCTATCCTGGTCCGTCCCGGTACGACGGTGGAACAGGTGCGTACTTTTACGACACATCCCGTAGCGTATCCGCAGGTCAAACAGTGGGTGGACGCCAACCTTCCGGGCGTGGAAGTTCACCAGGCCAGCTCCAATGCGGCGGCGGCCCACCAGGTCGCCGAGGGCACCCGCGACGCTTGCGCTGCCCCGGCCCGCGCGGGTGAACTGCTCGGGTTGGAGGCGCTGGCTACTGAGGTCGCCGACGTGCGCGGTGCCCGCACCCGTTTCCTGCTGGTGGGGCGCCCCGGCGTGCCGACGCCGCGCACCGGCGCCGACCGCACCTCGGTCTCCTTCACGCTGCCGAACCAGCCCGGCACACTAATGCGTGCCATGAATGAGTTCGCAGTGCGACAGGTCAACCTCACCCGCATCGAGTCACGGCCGACACGCGAGCTTTTCGGCCTCTACCGCTTCTACATCGACTGCAACGGCCACGTTGATGATGCACAGGTTGCCGCGGCTCTCGCGGCACTGCACGAATACGCCGAAGATTTGCGCTATCTGGGGTCTTGGCCAGTCGCTGAGGGCGGTCGGCGCAGCATTATGACCCCGCCACCGGATATTTCCCAGTCAATTGAGTGGGTCGACGCGCTTAAGGAAGGACGAAGGTAAAACATGACACCCGCCGCGCCCGAAAATCCAGTTGGACAGCTGCCTTTCCTCGATGACCGCCCAGACCGCCCTGAATCTGTCATGCCGGTTGATTCCCAGCGCATCATTTTCATCCGCCACGGGCAGACCACCGGCAACATCAACCGCCGTCTGGATACCGCATTGCCGGGCGCACCGCTCACCGACCTCGGTGTGAGGCAGGCGCGCAGTCTGGGACGTCTTTTGCTTCCCGACGTGCACAGAATCGGTGACATCGTCACATCCCATGCCCTGCGTGCCCGCCAGACTGGCGCAGGCGCGGTCGCAAGTCTGCACCACCTGGGAGAGACTTCTGTTCGCATCCGCCATGAGGGTGGCCTCCACGAGGTTCAGGCCGGTGACCTGGAGGGGCGCAATGATCGCGATGCGCACATGGAGTACATGCGCGCTTTCTACCAGTGGCTCAATGGGGAACTGGAGTACCGCCTTCCCGGCGGTGAATCCGGTGCTGACGTGCTGAATCGCTACCTGCCGACGATACAGCAGCTGCTGGAGCAGACAGGAGCGACAGGTGGTGAATCCAAGGAGTCGAAGGAGGGCGGCAACAAGGATGTCGTCATTGTCAGCCACGGCGCGGCTATTCGTCTGATTGGGCAGTATCTGACCGGGGTGAATCCGGAATACGCACTGCGGCACCGCATTGCCAATACTGAGCGAATCGAGCTGGTTCCGAACGCAGCGACCGTCGGCAAGCGTGCCGGCATTGAACCGGGCACGTGGGATGTGCGCCGCTGGGGCGACAGCGAGTTGCCTTAGACAGGCAGCTGGGCGGCGACTGTCACCGCTGGCCGTTATTGCTGGCCTTCCTGAATCTCGCGGCGCTTCTGAGCTGCCAGGCGTAGGCGTTCCGTGCGACGCTTGGATTCCTCTTCGTTGATTTCGTTGAGGAGTTTTTCTTCGTCATCATTGATGTTCAGTGCGGCGCGCCCGATGAGGGCAACAGCCGCAGCGGCGACGAAGCCGAACCACGCGTTGTCGATATCGGTGAAAATCATCAGAACGATAGAGACAGCGACGATGATGCCTGCAGCAGAGTCAACAATGTTGAGCTGGCGGCCCTTTTTCATCAGAGTCTGCAGCTCTTGATCGACACTTTGGTGCTGCGGTTTAGCCGGGGTGCCCTGTGAACTCTCGGGAGAAGTCTCAGCGGGCAGGTCTGCGAAGAGTGTTTGTAGTTGGGAGCGGGTTTTAGCGACTGCGGCAGCTTCGGCGCGCTTGGAGAATTCATCGACATCCAAGTAGCCGTCAGCGAAATGATTGCCGAGACGCTCCATGGCAGCGTTGCGCTCCCTATCGCCGACCCTGATTTCTGGCTTCTCGCTCGAGTTGTCGCTCATAGTTGCCAAGGCTACAGGGAAGAAAGCTGCCGTGAAGAAGTCGAGAGGGGCGAGGCCGTGCAGGAGAGCCGAACTTATCCGTAGCCGAGTCGGTCCAGATCCTCCTCCTCGAGGCCGAAATAATGCCCGATTTCATGCAGGAGAGTGACACGAATCTGCTCTACCAGCTCCTCTTCGGTGTGGCTGATGCGGCAGAGCATGTCGCGATACAAGCTGATTTGGTCAGGCGGACCCCAGTGGTTGTTAGAACGCTCGGTCAGAGGAATGCCCTCGTAGAGTCCCAGCAGTGTGGGCTCGTCGAGGTTATACGGGTGGACCTGGATGATGACCTGATCGAGCTGATCGAGAAACTGCGTCGGGATGCGGTCGATGGCCTCATCGACAAGCGCATCGAACCGCTCCGGGCTAACGTCAACCATTTATGGTGCTGCCTCGCAATGTCCTGTTGTTCTACTGTCCTGCGGGAGCGACTGCGTTATCCACAGCGCCTGCTTCAGCACCAGTACCGTCGGCACCGACCGCACCGACGTCACCTGCGCCAGCGCCAGCGCCAGCGTCACCCTGCTCCTCCCGCAGCGGATTGCGCGGCGGCGGAGCCACGGGCGGCTGGCCGTCGATAGTGAAGGACTCGTTAGCGTGGCCGTTGAGAGTGGAGAACCCGCCCTGGCCATTGTCCTTAATCAACCAGCAGTTCACACTGCGCGAGCCAGCATTGAGCGACTCCTGCGACAGTGACGTCCAAAATGGCAGCAGCGTTGAGTTATACAGCGGGTCGTCACCGCCGAGGTAATTCTGCGCGAGAGTCACACACTGTTCCGCGAGCACATCATTTTGCTCCTGGTCAGTGGGGACGTTGTCACCGAAATGGTCGCGGAGATTGACAATTCCCGTCGACTCCATCAGGTGATCTTCCACGCACGGCACCTGGCGGATGGCGCCGTTTTCATCCAAGGTCACGCAGCGGCCGCCCTCGAACACGCGGGACTGGTCCTGCCCGGCCGCAGGACCGGACATGTGCGCCGTGTTGCCGTCTTCATCGACGACCTGGATACCGCACAGGAAGGTTCGGTCACCCTTTTCCCACTGGCTAGGCGAAGGAATAATCGGCGCCGTGATAAATCGACCGTCCGGATCGTACTGGCCGCCCAGGTATTCAGTCACAGTGTCACGACACACGCCATTTTGCAGAGCCACCAAATTGTCCGCTGTCGGGTAGT
The DNA here is from genome assembly GCF_040743205.1 of Corynebacterium sp. 045007. Lineage (NCBI taxonomy): Bacteria > Bacillati > Actinomycetota > Actinomycetes > Mycobacteriales > Corynebacteriaceae > Corynebacterium > Corynebacterium sp. 045007. The sequence continues at coordinate 206,889 of NZ_JBFLKW010000002.1, read as the reverse complement.
TGGCAGTTTTTGCGTATTGCCCCGGATGTTCCTCGTAGTCGGCGAGGTTCAGTTTCTTGGCGACCTCATAAGCGTGTGGCTGCTCACAGGGCACGACGCGGAAGTCAGAAACATTCAAATCTTCTGCCAGATTCCAGTCCAGACAGTTGCCCGCGGTTGCGCTGGTGAACGCCGTCGTCTCCTTGTCGACGATAGTCGTCGTTGTCGACGATGACGCGCTTGCCGACGAGCCCTTGCCCCCAAGTGGCCCACTCGGTGGCTCGATGACTCCCGCTTGCAGCGCGAATGCCATTCCCGCGGCGCCGACCAGCATTGCCGTCGACAAAGCGCGCATTCCCCAGCTTCCACGCGAGTTACGGGAAGCGTTGGCATCGTTGCTGGCTGCGGAGGATGCACCAGCGCTGGCATCTGCGCCAGTACCTGCACCGGAGTCAGTGTCTGTGGCGGCAGCGTGCTCGCGATCCTGGTTCATATTGTCATCAGCCATAGTGACCCCATTGTGCACCGCCAATGAGCCTGTGGACAAGGTAACGCTCTGTCCGAGTTTGCGCTCCGAGTTTGCTCAATAACTTCAGGCACTACAATAGTCCGGTATTTGTTCGCTACCCGAGGACCCGAGTCTTGACCTGGACTGCACTACTCAGCCTGCTGGGCGTCCACATTATTGGTATGGCCTCACCAGGGCCTGACGTCTTCTTAATCCTGCGCCTTGCCACCAAATCCCGAAAGCATGCCATCGCAGCGGTTGCGGGTATCAGTACTGGTGCCACGATCTGGATGACCCTCACAGTGTTTGGGTTCGCAGCTGTCATCACCGCCAATCCTTTGCTGATGGGCGTAATCCAGCTCGTCGGTGGCTGTTATCTCATTTACATGGGTATCAGTATGGCCAAGGCAGGCATCAATACCCTCCGCGAACTGCGCGCCGGTGCCGCACCAGCCTTGGGAAGTGAGGCGCTCCGGTCACCGAAGGCGACGTTCCGCCAGGGTTTTTTCACAAACATGTCGAACCCGAAGATTGTTCTCTTCCTCACGGCAGTGCTTTCACAGTTCATTCCCGCAGGCGCATCCGTGGGGACGCTCGTGCTTTGTACGCTGGTGCTAATCGCCTCCCAAATCGCTTTCTTCCTATTTATCGCAATCGTGGTGTCGACGGATGCCGTCGTCAAGCGAATGGTGCTGGCAGGGCCGTGGATTGACACTGTCGCCGGCGTGATCTTCCTCGTCCTCGGCGCGCTGCTGGTCGCCTCAGGAGCGGAAGCGGCACTCTAGCAAGCCTTGTGCCTGCTTGCCGACGTAAACCAGGTACTCTAGGGGACGTGATTGATCTCAAATTTCTCCGCGAAAACCCTGAAGTAGCCCGCGAGTCCCAGCGCACCCGTGGTGAGGACCCGGCATTGGTCGATCAGCTGCTGGAAGCTGACGCTAAGCGCCGTGAGGTTATTGCCTCCACCGACGCGCTGCGTTCAGAGCAGAAGGGCTTCGGCAAGAAGATTGGTCAGGCGTCGAAGGAAGAGCGCCCGGCCATGCTGGAGAAGGCCAAGGAGCTTTCCGACGCCGTGAAGGCAGCCGAAGCGGAGCAGAAGGAAGCCGAGGCTGAGGTCGAGCGCCTGCAGTACCTGATTGGCAACATCGTTACCGGTGCGCCCGCCGGCGGCGAAGATGACTTTGTCGTGCTGGAGGAAATCGGTGAGATTCCGCAGTTCGACTTTGAGCCTAAGGACCACCTGGACCTCGGTGAGTCGCTGGGTCTTATTGATATGGAGCGCGGCGTCAAGGTCTCCGGTTCCCGCTTCTACTTCCTGACCGGCTACGGTGCCATGCTGCAGCTGGCCATGATGAACCTGGCTGCTCAGAAGGCAACTCAGAATGGCTTCCAGCTGATGGTGCCGCCGGTGCTGGTTCGTCCGGAGACCATGTCGGGTACCGGCTTCCTCGGTGCGCACTCCGATGAGATCTACTACCTGCAGGAAGATGACCTCTACCTGGTCGGTACCTCGGAAGTCGCGCTGGCCGGCTACCACTCCAACGAGATTATTGACCTGTCGGAGGGGCCGCGTCGCTACGCTGGTTGGTCTTCCTGTTTCCGTCGTGAAGCGGGCTCTTACGGCAAGGACACCCGCGGTATCCTGCGCGTACACCAGTTCGACAAGCTGGAGATGTTCTCCTACTGTCCGCCGGAGCAGGCGGAGGCAGAGCACCAGAAGCTGCTGAACATGGAGCGCGAGATGCTGGCCGCGGTCGATGTTCCGTACCGCATCATCGATGTTGCTGGTGGTGACCTGGGTGCATCGGCTGCCCGCAAGTTCGATACCGAGGCATGGGTGCCGACGCAGAACACCTACCGCGAGTTGACCTCGACTTCGAACTGCACGACTTTCCAGGCTCGTCGTTTGAAGACCCGCTACCGCGATGCCGATGGCAAGTCTCAGTACTGCGCCACCCTAAATGGCACGCTGGCCACGACGCGTTGGCTGGTCGCCATTCTGGAAAACCACCAGCAGGCCGATGGTTCTGTGGTGATTCCGGAGGCGCTGCGTCCGTTCATGATGGGCAAGGAAGTTCTCGAGCCGGTTAAGTAGGTTTTCGGGGCCTGGGCTGCGGGTTCCGCGGCTCGGGGCTGGTTGCTCGGTTGTTGGCCGGGGCTGGCATGGGGTCGGCGTGGGGTCGGGCTCGTTCTGCAGAGAAAGTGCCTAAGTTTATGACACTTTTCGGCCAATTTTTGGTTCGAATCTGTCATAAACTTAATCAGTTTCTGGTTGTGGTCGGGTCGGTGAGCTACGAGACGGTCGTTTTGTCCACGTCAAGACCAGTTTTCTATGTGCATGGAGAAAATTCGCGAGAGAGTCTAAGCGGATTTCCTTCAGCTAAAGCCGTTGACTTATAGCTCTTTGTGCTGCAGTACTGCAATTGCAATGCCGAAAAGTACAACGGCGATGGATAATCCAGTGATCACCGGCTGCGGAGCAACACTTTGTCCCGCGAGAACCGCATCGGCTTGTTTCAGGATTCCCGCTGGATTCCATGAATCTGCAGGAGCCCAAGTACTTAAGACTTGTAAGAGCATTCCCGTGCCGACGGCTGCGCCAGCTGCGCCCACCTGAGAAAACGACGCTACACCTACGAGAAATGCGGCAGCCACGACAAGTGCCATTACGACGAACCACGTAAGTAGCGCATAGAAGATTTGCAGAATTTGGACGTCCCCGTAGATTGCGAACGTGATGGCAACGTTGAGTATTGTGGCGATGACGATTGTGGTTGCCGGAATAAGCAGCGCGCAAAGAATTTTGGAGACCATGAATTTCCATCGCGGCACATGACGGGTCAGACTAAATAAGTACGAGCCATCGCTGAGCTCGCTTGCTGCACATGAGCCAGAAACTATAGCTACAACCAGGAGGAACACCTGGTTGAGATCTTTAATCCATTGAGCATGAGCAGTGCTGTACGTCGGTTTAGGTAAGGTGTCAGCGATGGCAGCGAGTTCAGCCCCGCCTAATGTCTGGACAATCTCCTTTAAATAGTGGGCAATGAAAGGCCCCGAAACGGCGAGGAGCAATGCCGCGGTAGCTAGTAATGGGAGTCGCCATGTGCGCAAAATCTCTTCTGCATCTTTGCGTAACAAAGCTGGGAAGACTGCCTCTGTATGAGTCCGCGATGCAGTGGTCCTACACGGTGCGGTGGTAGTTTGAGGTGTCATTATTCTCTTCCGGTAGTCGCAATGAATACTTCTTCGAGGCTGCGGTGCTCTGGCTGAGAGCTTTCGACGACCCAACCGGAATGGTTGATTGCTGACTGCAGCCTTGATGAGGTTGAAGGTTTGTCTTGTGGGCCTGGGGAAACCACTAGATGCAGTCTCTCGCTTGTGGGGGTGAGCAGGTGGTTCAGAGGCCCCTCTGCGACGATTTTTCCGTCGTGCAAAATGCCAACGCGGTCACAAATCTTCTCCGCATCATTAAGTAAATGTGTGGAAAAAAGCACTGTGGCCTGGCCGCGGAGGGCTTTAAGCATAGAGAGAACGTCGTATCGCCCAATCGGATCGAGTGCCGATGTTGGTTCATCGAGGATGAGTAGCTCGGGAGCGTCGATAAGCGCTTGTGCAATTCCCAAGCGTTGACGCATTCCTCGAGAAAAATCCATAACTCTTTGGGACTGTCCTGTGAGTTTCGCGAGGCTGAGCAGTAACTCAACTCGGTTATCGAGCACAGCGCCGCGGAGTCCGCAGAGGCGTCCGCAGTACTTAAGGAATTCGTCAGCTCGCATCCACGGATAGTAACTGGGAACGTCAGGGAGGAAACCGACACGCTTGGCGGTAGTTTTTAGTTCGCCAGAGTCGATGCTGGTCAGTCCTAAAATTGCCCTGATTGCGGTAGTTTTTCCAGAGCCATTGCGTCCGAGAAAACCATAGATTTCGCCGGGCTCGAGTGCGAGTGAAACTCCATCGAGCACAGTCTTTGAACCAAAGGATTTATGTAGGTCAGTGACTTCGAGCACGGTCATTATTCCTGCCTTGAGCTGTGCGATGAGTCGTTGGCATAGATTTTGTTAACGATGTCAGTTGCAGATTCCTGTGATTCTTCGTGGTAGTCAACTGTTTCTGTGCGGCTGAACCCAGTGGTCAGAAAAATAATTGGTCCAATGAAGTTCACGACTATGACGATGACCACCCATGCAGTTTTGGGAAAGTAGCGGATACGTTTTGCGGGGGTGCGGGCCAATACAACCAAAGAAAGTGTCAGCAGTACTAGCTGGACAATTGCGGCGATAATGATTACATACGACGGCATGATCTAAGCCACCCCAGCTTTCTTCCACGTAGCCTTCAGCCCAGCGAAGAGAGGAAGGGCAAGGCATGCGGCCGAAGCCGCGACCGATGCCACGGCAACGCCAGCTCGCACAAATGCTGGATTGGTCTTGGAGTTTTCTTCCGAGAGGACTCCGATCAGCTGAGATGGTGCAATTGTGCTTGCGAGTGCGCCTAGGGACGCAACACGCAGAGTATCTTCGCGGTCATCCGCCTTGAGCAGCGAAGCAGCTGAGAATCCAGCTCCGACCGTAGAAACCACGAAGGGAAGAAGCAAAGTTTCCTTCGGTGCTGTTTTCTGAACTGCCTTGCCGTTTAGCTTCCATTTTGTGTGGACTTCTGCAGGCAACTGCTTCCAGGACATAGCCAGTGCGACGCCGTGCGCAACCGTCACGGCCGCGGGGAGAAGAGCGGTCGCCTGCAGTGCGCGAGCTGGAATTTCAGAGATAACCTCACCGTCAATATCGTCCGGTCGGACAATCCCCAGTTTGGTCGCTACTGCGGCCCAGTTGATGGACCAGCCAAAACCCAACAGGTGAGGCTGGAGGATCCGCGGGTCATCCATGTTCCACAGGGAAACGCGACCGCTTTTGGTAAATACTCGAAGCGGGTTGGAGAGGTACCTGCGCAAGGTGCTTGGTTCACCAACTTGTTCGCCTACGCGATTTGCGTAGTCGGTTGCCGTGCCCAGCTCTTCGGCCAGGTCCGCGTGGACGTCGTTAAGCTCTTGCAGAAGACTCTCCTGCTCGGCGATGATCGCCTTGCGTTGTGCGTGCGATATGCCGATTTCGCGCAGTTTGTGGTCAATGGCAGTGAGGTAGGTGTTCATTGGGGCTCCTCGGAAAATAGTGCGGTCATGTCGGCGGATAGATCGATGAAGTCCTGGTGTAGTTGCGTGAGTGTTTGCTTTCCTTTGGCTGTCAGTGAGTAGTACTTGCGAGGCGGTCCCTTGGGGGATTCCTCCCAGCGATTGCTGATCAAGCCGTTGGTGGTCAGACGCGAGAGTAGGGGGTAGACGGTTCCCGCGGGCGCGCTGAGGTGGGGGTAGGCGTTGAGCTTTGCGACGAGTGCCGCGCCATAGAGCTCTTCGCGAGAAATCAGCTTGAGAATGGCGAGCTCAAGTACCCCTTTCTTCAGTTGTGTCTGTGGACGTTTGGGCATTGCGTGGTGCTTTCTTTCCGGCGGCATGGAGGAATCTGCCAGGCAGAATACTTTTCATACCTAGTACCTTGTAATACCAACTATACGCACAGTAGTTTGTATTGCCAAGTACTGCATGCTTTATACGGCGCGGAGAGGGTAGGGCAAGGAAAATGAGGGGCAATTGTCAGAAGACAATCGCCCCTCATTCCACCGGGTTAGCTCTATGAAGAACTCGTAACTGCTAGGGAGTGGCTCGGTTCTTTTTTAGCATTCAATTAGATACGCGCATCAAGCCAGGCAATAGCCGTCGCAATGGCCTCGTGCTGTGCCGGCTCGTTGAAGGTCTCGTGGAACTGGCCTTCGAACTCGATCAGCTGCTTGTCGGTGGATGAGATGCCGTTGTACCAGTCGCGCGAGAAGAACGGCGGCACAATCTCATCCTGGCCACCCATCATGACCAGGGTCGGCTCAACAAAGTCGACGGAGTTGGTGCCGTTGTAGGTGGCGGCAAAAGCCATCTGCTGAGCCATGCCGAGCGAGAGCTTGGAGTTGTTGTACGGATCAGTTTCGTACTCATCACGCACTGCCTGCGAAGAAGAGGTCTTCGAACCCAGCGGGTTGCCAAGCTGAATCAAGTCGCTGCCGGGTAGTGATGGCACGCGCATCTCGGTGCGGTTCGGCACTTCCTTGAGCATGCGAGTGTTGAATGTGGTCATGTCCTGGAATGGCAGGCGCTGGTAAATCGTCGGCTGCGCCTCGCGCTGGACATCGGTCATGGCCTCTGGGGTGATGGTCTCGCCCTCGTCTGTGCCACCGTAGGGGTTGAAAAGAGCGCCACCACCGTTGGCGACAATGCCATCGACACTGCCCGGGTACTTGATGCCGTGGAAGTCCACGGCAAGGCCGCCCATGGAGTGGCCGAGCAGGAAGGTCTTCGTGCTCGGGTTCTCCGCCTTGGCCTTTTCGACGAGCATGTGCAGGTCATCGACAAGCGAGTGGAAATCATCAATATGGCCACGGGCAACTGGGGTTCCTTCGACCTGGCCCGAGTGGCCGTGCCCACGGTGGTCAATGCGGTACACGTTGTAGCCGGCGTTCAGCAGCTTGCCGGTTACCCACTCGTAGCGACCCAGGTGTTCTGCAGCGCCATGCACGACGACGACAGTGGCTTTGGCATTCGGGATGGTGTTGGACTTCCAGTAAATCTGGGTGCCCTTGCCATCCTGTGAGGTCATGTAGCCGTCGGTGACCGTCACGTGGCGTCCGTCAACCGTAGTGGTTGGTGCCGGGGTGGTGGGCAGCTCGACCATCGCAGTGGACTGCGGGTCAGGAGTTGGCTCCAGTGGGTTCTTGATGAAGTCCGTTGGGGCTGCTGATGCTGCCGGGGTGGCAAGTGCCAGCGTCAGGGCGGTGGTCACACTCGCAGTGAAAAATGATGCGCGACGCATAATTGCTCTTTTCTGTTTTCAATCGAGGAGTGGATGATAGTTATAATAATTTTATTATAACAAACAAGCCCTGAATTTATAATAAAAATAGCCCGGAAAACCGAATAGGTTTTCCGGGCTATTTTTCGGCTCTTACGAGGACTTATTCAGGCTTCGGTGCCTCCTCAGCATCCGTATCCTCGACCCAACCGTAGGTGCGTTCAACGGCACGGTTCCACTGGTGGAACAGGCGATCGCGCTCTTCGGCCTCCATCTTCGGACGCCACTTCTTGTCAATCGTGATGTGAGCCTTGACCTCATCCAGGTTCGACCAGAAGCCAATGCCAAGGCCCGCAGCGTATGCCGCACCAAGGGCCGTGGTTTCAATGTTGTTCGGGCGTGTGACAGCGACATTCAGGATGTCGGACTGGAACTGCATGAGGAACTCGTTCATAGTCATGCCACCATCAACGCTCAGCGTTGTGATGTCCATGTCGGATTCTGCGACCATGGCGTCGAGGACCTCGCGGGTCTGGTACGCAGCAGCCTCCAGTACAGCACGGGCAATGTGGTTTCGGTTGACGAAACGGGTCAAACCGACGATGACGCCACGAGCGTCCGGCTGCCAACGAGGTGCAAAAAGACCGGAGAAGGCCGGCACGATGTACACGCCGCCGTTATCCTTGACGCTCTTTGCCTTGTTCTCAATGGATGCCGCATTCGGAATCATCTGCAGCTCGTCACGCAGCCACTGAACAAGTGCGCCGCCCATGGAGACGGAGCCCTCGAGAGCGTAGACCGGCTTCTCTCCCTCGACCTGGTAGCAGACGGTGGAGATGAGTCCGTGGTCAGACCACTTCGGCTTCTCACCAGTATTCATTAGCATGAACAGCCCAGTGCCGTAGGTGTTCTTGGTGTCGCCCTCGCCGAAGCAGCCCTGGCCGAACATGGCGGCCTGCTGGTCGCCGAGGATGCCAGTAATCGGTCGCTCCGCAAGAGAACCGCGGGCGCGGATACGGCCGAAGTCGCCTACCGACGGTCGGATGTCAGGCAGCATCGACATCGGAATGCCAATTTCACGGCAAATGTCCTCATCCCACTCGAGGGTCTTGAGGTCCATCAGGAGAGTACGGGAGGCGTTGGTGACGTCGGTTGCGTGAACTGCATCTTCGCCGTTGTCGCCCTCTGCGCCACCGGTGAGATTCCACAGCAGCCAAGTATCGATGGTGCCGAAGAGTAGATCGCCAGCCTCAGCCTTTTCGCGAGCTCCCTCGACGTTGTCGAGAATCCAGCGCACCTTCGGGCCAGCTGGGTAGGAGTTGATACGTAGGCCCGTGGTCTCACGCCAGCGGTCAGCGCCTTCATCCCCCATGAGTTCCTTGCAGATCTCATTCGTGCGGGTGTCCTGCCAGACGATGGCATTGTAGACCGGTTCACCAGTGTTCTTGTCCCAGACGACAGTGGTTTCACGCTGGTTGGTGATACCGATGGCATCAATATCCTGGGAAGCAATGTCGACATCGGCGAGAGCTTCGCTGACTACTCGACGAGTGTTGGTCCAAATCTCCTGAGCGTCGTGCTCGACCCAGCCCTCTTCCGGGAAAATCTGCTTGTGTTCCATCTGTGCAACAGTGACGATTTCTGCGTCATGGTTGAAGATGATGCAGCGGGTGGAAGTAGTTCCCTGGTCAATGGCGAGGACGTATTTGCTGTGCGTCATGGGGGATACTCCTAGCGAAATTGTGTGTAAATGTGAGTGTTCAGGCTTGCGATATTTTATTGTGCGATATCTCTCATATTCCCGTTATCCGATGGCAAAGGCAAGAGCGCCTGCAGCCACGGCTGCCAGCATCGGTGCGACAATCGGAACCCATGCATAGGCCCAGTTCGCATCGCCCTTGCCCTTAATCGGGAGCACGAAAGCGTAGGCCAAACGCGGGCCGAGGTCACGAACAGGGTTGATGGCGTATCCGGTCGGGGAACCAAGGGAAAGACCAATCGAGACAATGATGAACGAGACACCGAAGTAGGTCAGCGGGCCAAGCTCGCCGCCGGCTGGGCCGAACAGGATGAATGCGAGCAGAACGAAGGTCGCGATGAACTCGGTGACGGCATTCCAAAAGTTATTTGGGTGAACCGGCGCGGTGAAGAAGTTGCCGCCAGTTTCGGCATTCGCATTGGTTGGGTTGCCGTTGTCGTCGACACCATTGGCATCGAATAGCTGCTTAAACGCGGCCCAGGCCAGGATTGCACCTACGAATGCGCCCAACAGCTGACCTGCGGCATAGTAGGGGACCAGGCTCCAGGCCAGGCTGCCCTTGATTGCCAGGGCAACGGTTACCGCAGGGTTCAAGTGCCCACCGGATACGTCGGCAATCGATGCGCCAGCGAAAACGGCCATACCCCAACCGAAGGCGATGCCCAGCCAGCCAGCGTTTGCTGCGCGAGTAGTCCGGAGGTTGATAGAGGCACAGACTCCGTTACCGAGGAGGATTAGAATGGCGGTTCCGAAAAACTCCCAGAGGAATGCCTGGGATCCTGTGATTGTCTCCATGAGATGTAGAAACTCTCTGTGAGTCGTGACCGGGCGAGGTCACGATGAATCTTGCAACGTAAATTCTTTGGGTATAAGAAATGCCGGCGAGAACGGATTTTTCGCCGGCACTTTTATTTCGACCCCATCAGTCCCTTGAAGTGCGAAGCCGTTTTCCCAAGAGGGAAACCTATTTCGTTGTGGCTACAGCGTTGGTGGCCATTTGAGCACTAACTCGTACGGCCACCGGCGGAGGGGAGGGGCGAACTAGCGGTCGAGGCTGACGTCGACATCCGCGCGAGTTTCCACTGCATGAGCAGCAATCTCGTTAGCGGCCTTGTCAGTCAGCTCACGTTCAGCTGCCAGGGTTGCTTCGACACGCTCGATGAAGACCTTGATCTCCTTCTCCATCGTGTCCTTGTCCCAACCCAGAGCTGGGGCAACCAGTTCAGCGGTGGCCCGGGCGCTGTCGACACCGCGGTGTGCGTACTCCATGGAGACACGCAGGCGGCGCTCCAGGATGTCGTCGAGGTGCATTGCGCCTTCGTGAGTCACTGCGTAGAGAACCTCAGCGCGCATGTACTGTTCGGCAGCCTCTAGCGGCTCGAGCAGAGACTTATCCTCGGCTGCAGGAGCCAGCACTTCGTAGATGAGGGAGCCGTAACGGTTGAGCAGGTGCTCGACCTGCTTCTCGGTGATACCGAACTGCTTGGCCAGGGCTGGCTTCTGGTTGTTCAGTGCGTGGTAGCCGTCAGCGCCGAGCAGCGGGACATCTGCAGTGACGGACTCCGGTACCTTGCGGGGGACGTCCTGGACTGCAGCGTCGATGGTGTCAGCGCCGATGACGCGGTAGGTGGTGTACTTACCGCCTGCGACGGAAACCATGCCCGGGGCAACGTGGGCAACAGCGTGGTTGCGGGAGAGGTTGGTGGTGGAGTCGGAGTCGCCTTCCACCAGTGGCCGCAGACCCGAGTAGACACCGACGATGTCGTCGTAAGTAATTGGACGGCGAACCTTGGCGTTGACGTGATCGAGGATGTAGTCGATGTCAGCGCGGGTAGCTGCCGGGTTGGCCAAATTCATGGTCCAGTCGGTGTCGGTGGTACCGATAATCCAGTATTCACCCCACGGGATAACGAACAGGACGGACTTCTCGGTCACGAAGGTCATTGCCACCGAGCCCTCAAGAGCGGACTTCGGAATAACAATGTGGACACCCTTGGAGGTGTGGACGCGGAACTTGCCCGTGACGCCAGCCAGCTTCTCAATCTCATCGGACCAAATACCGGTGGCATTGACGAAAACGCTGCCGCGGATGGTGGTGGTGGCGCCGGTGTCGGTGTCAAGGAGCTTCGCGCCGACGATGCGCTCGCCTTCCTTCACGAAGTCGACAACCTGAGTGGAGGTGCGGACATCAGCGCCGAAGTGAGCAGCGGTGCGCAGGACAGTCATGGTGTGACGGGCATCGTCAACCAGGGTGTCGTAGTAGCGAACGCCGCCAACCACGGCATCTTCCTTCAGGCCCGGAGCCTGCTTCAGGGTTCCCTTGCGGGAGTAGTGCTTCTGCATTGGAACCTGCTTGGCGCCACCCATGACGTCGTAAAGGAAGAAGCCCGATGCCATGAACGGGCGCTCCCACACGCGGTGGGTCAGCGGGAAGACGAAGCGCAGTGGCTTAACCAGGTGCGGTGCCAGGTGCGACATGGACAGTTCGCGCTCGCGCAGGGATTCAGCTACCAGGCGGAAGTCCAACATCTGCAGGTAGCGCAGACCGCCGTGGAACATCTTGGAGGAGCGGCTGGAGGTACCGCCTGCGAAGTCACGAGTTTCAATGACCGCAGTCTTCAAACCACGGGTTGCGGCATCGAGTGCAGCGCCAGCGCCTACAGAACCGCCGCCGATAATGACGACGTCGTATTGCTCGGTACCGAATTTCTCCCAGGTCTTTTCATGCTGTTCCTTATTTAGAACTGCAGATGGGGCGAGAGATGAAGAGGACGACATTTTCCAATCCTTCCCGGTGGGGGCGTTGATTTTTCGTCGAAGAGAATTTCTCGGCTCACGGCTCAGGTTACCAAAACTCGGCTTACTTGTAAGCGGTAACTTACGGTTACGTAGATATAAACAATGGGTCAAAAAGCCAAGGAAACCCGCCCCAAAATGTTGTCTGGTTTTCCGCAGGTAGATAGGTATGTTAATAGAGGTTTACTACTTTTAGAATGAATACCCATCGGCGGAGCCCACCTCATAACGGGGGTGGTAAAAGCGACTATGGGGTGTACCGGGACTGTATGACAGGTGCGCAGTACGTGCAAGGGGGATGTGTGGGGATGTACCTGGTTTTACACAAAGACATGGGCCTGTAACGACATTTATTCATGGGTCTCAGATACCAGTACATATCGCCCCGCTAAGGGGTGCGAAAGATTGTAGAGTAAAGGCCATGTTCAAGGATCCTGTGTACTTAACGATTATCGGATTGGCGCGCACCGTCTTCTTTGCCCAAGGTTTGAAGTTCACCGTTAAGGGCTGGGAAAACGTGCCGAAAGACTCTGGCGCCGTTCTCGTTACTAACCACACCGGATACATGGACTTCACCTATGTCGGTCTTCCATTCCGCAAGCACCGCCGTTTTGTCCGTTTTATGGCGAAGAAGGAAGTCTTCGACCATTCGATCGCAGGACCAATCATGCGTGCTTGTAAACACATTCCGGTCGATCGCACCGACGGCTCCAAGTCTTTCGAAGAGGCCTGCGCAAAGTTGGAAAACGACGAGTTGGTAGGCATCTTCCCGGAGTCGACTATCTCGCGCAGCTTTGAAGTCAAGAATCTGAAGTCGGGTGCGGTGCGTATGGCGCAGCGCACCGGCAAGCCCATCATCCCAGTGCTGATTGTGGGATCCCAACGCGTGTGGACGAAGGGGCACCCCAAGCATCTCGGCCGCAGCAATACTCCGATTCATATTACGGTTTTGCCGCCGTGGACCCCGGAGGGCGATCCGGCAGAAGCCACCGAAAAGCTACACGAAATCATGGATCAGGGTGTCCGTCAGCTCTGGGACGAGTACGCAGCTGAAGAAGGTCCCCTGCCGAAGGGCGCCTACTGGGTACCGGCTCGCCTTGGCGGCGGCGCACCGACTTTCGAAGAGGCCCAGGCAGAGGACCTGAAAGTCGAAGAAGAGCGTCAGCGTATCCGTCATTTGCGCGGTGATCTGGCCGCATTCAAGGAAAAGCTAGCTGAGTCGGCACGTGAATTCGGCGATAGCGCTCGTGAGTTCGGCGATCAGACCAGGCAGCAGTTCCTCGATGCCTCGCAAACGATGAGCGCGGAATCTGCTCGCCGAAGGGAACAGACGACCGCCTTGTTGGCGCAGTTCCGTCAGTCTGTGGAACAGATGGCTGATGATGTCGTCGCCGGCGCCAAGGAGAGCAAGGAGTCCGTGCGTACTGCCACGGATTCGATGCGCGTGACGTTCCGCGAAGCGTACGTGCAGCTAGAGAAGGCCTCCGCCTCCGGTGTCGAGCAGACGCAGCAGACCGTTTACCGTCTTATCGGCCAGTCGATGATGATTCGCGACAAGCTTCCGCAGCGCTTGAACAGGCTCATCACCGCTCAGCCGGAGACGTTCATCTTCGATTACCCCGCATCGCTTGCCGACGACGCGGGCAATATCAGCGAAGAAAACATGAAGGCCTTGCAGCAGCTCGGCGATGCCGGAGCCACAATCGTTGTTCTGCACGAACCGGGAGATAAGCCGAATCTATCGGCTTTGGAGTCGGTTGACCTGCAGGTCGTGAAACTCCCGGAGGGCGCCAGCAAACTGGACGTCACAAATGCGGTGGTTAGCACACTGCGCAAGCAGGCTCGCAAGGAAGAAACCGCGATTCTTTTTGCCGGTCGCTCGAACTTTGAGGAAGCCACACAGCGTGTCGGCATGCCGGTAGTTACGGCCGATGCGGACTGGTCCCTGCTGAAGAACGCGGATTGGGTAATCGACACTGTCGAGCATGGGGGAGTAGCCGCAACGCTGCAGTTGTTGCACGACCGGTTCTGCGATGACGGTGAAGATGGCAACAGTGAGGACGGCAAGTAGTTCGAAGTGACCGAGAGACTACATCCACTACTCGTAGCTTCGGATATTGACGGGACGTTCATCGACTCGCGGGAGCGGGTAACTCCCCGCCTGCGACAGGCCGTCACGCGAATGCTACGCCGCGGAACCCCGTTGGTGCTGGCCACAGGAAGGCCGGCTCGGTGGTTGCAACCAGTGCTCGAGCAGCTGCCGGTTCAGCCGTTGTGCGTGTGTGCCAATGGCGCCGTGATTTACGACTCCGGCCGTGATGAAGTGGTTGCCGCCAACACACTGAAGCCGGAGACGCTGCGATACGTCGTCAAGCATGCGCGCGAAGCGGCGCGATCCATCGGTGGAATCGGCATTGCGGCAGAGCGCGCTGGGACGTCGGCGAATGATGCCATCGATGAGCTTTTTGTGGTGGCGCCGTCCTATGACCATGCGTGGGAATCGGATGAGCACGGTGAGCTTGCTGAAGAGGCCGTGTTGTCGGAACCCGCGACGAAACTCTTGCTGCGAAACTCAGATGTGAACAGTGCCCAGCTATATGAGCTGGTCGCCCCCGCAATTGACGCGAGCTTGGCCCACGTGACCTACTCCATGCCCGACGGGCTGTTGGAGGTGTCCGCGCCGGGCGTGACTAAGCGCGCCGGGCTGGAATACGTGTCTGAACTGGTCGGAGCGACCGCGAAGGATGTGGTCTGCTTCGGTGACATGCCGAACGATATCGAGATGCTGTCGTGGGCGGGCACGGGTGTGGCCATGGGCAATGCGGCTGACAACGTCAAGGAGATTGCAGACGAAATCACCGCCACCAATGATGATGACGGTGTTGCTCGTGTGCTGGAGCGCTGGTTCTAGCTAGCCTCGAGGTTTTCCCGCGCCAGCTAGCTCACCCAGCGCTCGACAGCGTTTACTTCAGCTCGGTCTTGACTTCGCCGGTGGTGCGGTCGAAGGTGATTGAACCGTTCTGGAACTCAGCGCGCTCGATGTTTCCATCGACCACCTGGGTCTTCGTCGGAGCGCCCAGCTTGCCGACCTCGAAGCCCTGGCGGGCCCACTCATCAGCAATCTTGCCCCAGATAGCGTGCGCGCCGGTGGTGTCGGAGTCGGTGATTACGCCGTTGGAGAACTTCACGTAGCGCAGGGCATCGGCCTGGCCAGCATTGTTCGCTACGGTAGAACCGCTCTGGATACCGGACATTGCGTAACCGAGAACGGAGCCCATTTCCTCGGAAACTTGGCGCCATTCGGCAGCCAGGTCGTTCTGCTCATTGATAGTGATGATCTGGTCAATCAGGACCGGCAGGTCAGCAATCGATGGGCCGTTTTCGATGGAGCGTCCAACGGCACCCAGAATCGCATCGGCGGTCTGTCCGAGCCCCGGTGCGCCGAGCATGCCCAGCGCCGAGGCCAGCATCGAACGTGCGCCCGAGACTGTCTCCAGAGCCTGTGCCTTCTGCTGCTCGTCGGATGCGCTCGGCGAGGAGGAGTTGCTCTGCTCGCTTGCCGACGGTGCGGAGGAGTCAGCCGTAGCAGTGTCACTGGTGTTCGTGGCGTCGGTTGGCTCCGAGGTATCCGAAGTGCCCGAGGTGGTCGAGTCGGAGCTCGACGTTGTCGACGAAGTGGTGCTCGATGCGCTCGAGGACTTCTCGGAGGACGAGGTCGTGGACGTACCCGTCGATGCCGAGGTGGTCGAAGTGGTCGAGGTCGACGTGCTCGACTCGGTCGATTCGCTCGACTGCGAGTCTGTGTCCTCGGCGGTCTTATCGTCCTTTTCATCCTGCGGAACGAGGAGATCAATCAAGCCGTCAGGCCCCTCATTATCAATCTTTCCGCTGGTGAGTGTGTTGTACTTCTTCTCGGCAATCGAGCGGATCTTGCTCATCTGGGCGTAGCCAGCATCACCTGGGCAGGTGGTGTTACCAACGTCGCGGTGCGCGAAGATTGTCGGCAGAGTGACCTGCTTACCGTATCCGTACTTGGAGTAGCTGGTGCCACCCGAGGTCATCTGGATCTGGCCGGTCGGCTTGATGCCGGCGACCTTCAGGCGCCAACCAATCATATTGCCCACCGAGTTCAGTGCAGCCTCACTGGGAGCAACCGAAGAGTAGTTACCCATCATGGAGATGCCGAAAGTACCGGTGTTGAAGCCACCTGCGTGTGCGCCCTGGACATTCTTATCCAGCCCACCGTAGCGGCCCTCGTAGATGTTGCCGTACTTGTCGACAAGGGCGTTGTATCCGATGTCGCACCAGCCCAGAGTCTGTGCGTGGTACTGGTAAATGCCGCGGACGATACCAGCGGACTGGCTCTCGGTGTAGTTGTTTGAACCAGCGGTGTGGTGCACGGTGGCACCGACAAGCTTGCTGTCGTAGTCCGCGCCCTTACAGCGGTTGTTTTCGTTGGCGCCCCAGCCGGCACGGGTAATGACCTTCGGCATGCCCGTGACATTCTTGGCATCCACAATTGGGTCGATGCCGGATGCAGCAGCCTGGCCGTCGATTAGCACTGCGTCGACCTGGTCGATCGGCAGTTCATCGGCGACCGGTTCGATGTCCGTCCACTTCACTGGGAGGTTCGGCGAGTCCAGATTTGCAGCGTCGTTAGCGCTCGGAGCAGTCGGGTCATCGAGTGCGTCCCCAGGAGCTGCATCCGGAGTCTGCTGGTAGTCGGAAGCGGCCTCGGCGACATCCTTGGCCGCATCCGTAGCGGAATCCTTTGCATCCTCCACGGCCTTCTTGGCGCCCTCGGCATTAATCTCGTCGAGGTTGAGCTTGGACAAATCCAGCTTCTCAGCGCCCTTGATGTCCTTCAGATCCACGCCGGAACCCGGACCGAAGATGTTAAGTCCGTGGGTGGAAACCTGAACGCGCTTGGTTGGCTCGATGTAGATGAGCTCCGTTCCGTTCAGGCCGTTGCCATTGCCTTCAGCGGGGTAGTCCGGGTCAACGCTGAACCAGTCGGACCAGGAGCCGTCTGCTCGCTCGGCGCGGACGAAGCTGGCGATATCAGGGTCACCGGCCCACGTCAGCGCAAACTGGGAAAACTCAGTATCGGAGGTAATTTCCTTGACGACACCGCGGTTGGGATGAGCTTCGTCGGCAAGCGACTGCGTTGCGATTGCTGCATCTTCGACGAGAACGGAGACGCTGTCTGCAAGCGACTTGCTCTGGACAACCGGGTCGATGGGGCCGGCGCCGTTTTCCTCAATGAGGTCATAAGCGGCACCTGCGCCGACAACGGCAACGGGTGTCAGGGCAAGGGTCGCCACGGCAGCGAGTACCAAGGATTGCTTGGCACCTGCGCGGCGATTGATGCGGCGGCGACTAAACACGGTAATAACTCCTGGGTGATTGCGAAAATCTGGTGTTACACCACAAATGTGATGTGGTTATGCCTGGATTAGATAAGCGGGGGGTTAGTTCTGAGGTGCGAACCAGGTCTGCGTAGCTTCGGCAGGGTTGGTTGGCAGGGATTCAGTTAGAAACTCACCAACAACCTCGCCTGGCGTGGGCGTTTCCACGTTTCCGAGGGAACCGCCGTTGTCGCCCGACTCGCCGGCGCCCGGAATCGGCGGAATGCTGGCGGCCTCTCCGTCCTGGTTGTTCGGATCCGTCGAGCGGCCGGCAATATCCGCTCCACCGGCACCATCAAACTTGGCTTTGGCTGCAGCGCGGATGGCATCCATCTGCTGGTAGCCGAAGGTGCCCGGGCAGGAGGTGTAGCCGGTGTCGCGGTGACCGAAGATGGCCGGGAGGTTCACGGTCTGGCCGGAGCTGTAGCGTGCCTTCGAGTAGCCGGCGCTGGTCAGTGCGGCGGTGGACATCGGATCGACGCCACCGACCTTCATGCGCCAGCCGACCATCTCGCCGAGTGCAGTCACAGCCGCATCCGGAATCTCCAGCTGGTCGTGATTGCCCATCACCGAGATACCGAAGGTGCCGTTGTTGAAGCCACCTGCGTGTGCGCCCTCGATGTTCTTGTCCAGGCCGCCGTAGCGGCCTTCGTAGATGTTGCCGTACTTATCGACCAGCGCGTTGTAGCCAATATCGCCCCAGCCCAGCGTATTTGCGTGGTAGGCATAAATGCCACGGACAATGGCTGGTCCCTGGGACTCTGAGTAGTTATTGGAACCCGCGGTGTGGTGGATGCACGCGCCCTTGAAAGTGCTGTAGGAGCTCGAACCGCTGCGGATGGACTCATCTGCGCCCCACGCTGCACGGCTGATTACATTTGGCGCGCCGGCAATCGACGACTCGTACGCAACTGGCTGAATAACCTCGCCGACCTGCTCTACGCCGTCGATGAAAACTGCCTGGACAGCGTTGAGGGACAATGCGGCCGTAGCGCTGACGAGGTCCTGCAGGGAATCGCCGATAGTGGCGGGGTCAAGGTTGTCGATACCAATGATGTTGCGGGGATCCAGGCCTTCGAGGAGGTTCAGGCCGACAGTCGACACCTGCACGCGACGGGTGGGCTCAACGAACAGCAGCTCGGTGCCGGACTGCCCGGAGTTATTCATCGGACCGTGTGAATCAGCGTGGAACCACGGGCCAAAGCTGCCGTCTTCGCGCTCGGCGCGAACGTACAGCTGCAGATTGTCATCGCCCGGCCAGGTCAGGGCGAACTGGGAGAACGGTTCGTCGCGGGTGATGTCCTTTACGAATCCGCGAAGCGGGTGCAGGGCATCGGTAATGGCATGCGTGCCGACGGCTGCGTCGTCAATCATCATCGTGACA
This sequence comes from Corynebacterium sp. 045007, assembly GCF_040743205.1. Taxonomy (NCBI): domain Bacteria; kingdom Bacillati; phylum Actinomycetota; class Actinomycetes; order Mycobacteriales; family Corynebacteriaceae; genus Corynebacterium; species Corynebacterium sp. 045007. Next base: position 188,165 of record NZ_JBFLKW010000002.1, on the reverse strand, counting down.
GCGTCAACCAGCGGTGATGTCGAGATCTTGGCTGCGATGGGGCCTACGCCTGGGCTTTCAACCAGGGTAGGGGCCTGGCGAATACCCCATGTTGCTAGCGGAGCTGCGGCAGTAGTAGCTGCCAGTCCATAGAGGAAGGTGCGACGGCCCATCGACGGGGCATTGATGCGACGGCGAGTTGGCACGGTAAAAGCTCCAAAAAAATGGGGTACAGGGTTATCGACCCGAGGTCTACCCGGGGTCGAAGGGAAGGAAAGTTGCAAAGCAACAGAAAATTCTGAGGAGGATGTTACCAGTGTGACTAAAAAAATCTAGTGAGACATCTGTGTTTCCTCGTTAATTTTGGGAAAATTATCAAATAATGTGACCAAACGAACGTTGGGCTGGGCTCACGTGGACGTCGTAAAGCCCGCGTGTACACCCGCAAACCGGATGGAAATGCAATAGGTTTTAAGGCGTGAGTAGCGAAAAGAACACCACTGCCAATGAATTTGCTCCGAAGTCCCTACAGGACATCAAGGACAACACCTACGACCTCATCGTGGTCGGCTCGGGTTTCTTCGGTTTGACCGTTGCTGAGCGGACCGCCACTGAGCTGGGTAAGCGCGTGCTCGTTGTCGAACGCCGCAACCACATCGGCGGCAACGCCTACTCGGAGGCAGAGCCGGAGACTGGCATCGAGGTGCACAAGTACGGTGCGCACCTGTTCCATACCTCTAATAAGAGGGTGTGGGACTACGTCAACCAGTTCACGGACTTCACCGGCTACCAGCACCGCGTGTTCGCTATGTACAAGGGCACCGCGTACCAGTTCCCTATGGGCCTGGGGCTGATCAACCAGTTCTTCGGCAAGTACTACAGCCCGGACGAGGCGCGCCAGCTGATTAAGGACCAGACCGATGGTCTGGATCCGCGTGACGCGAAGAACCTTGAGGAAAAGGCAATCTCCCTGATTGGTCGCCCGCTGTACGAGGCATTTGTCAAGCACTACACCGCCAAGCAGTGGCAGACCGACCCGAAGAACCTGCCGGCCGGCAACATCACCCGCCTGCCTGTTCGCTACACCTTTAATAACCGCTACTTCAACGACACCTACGAAGGTCTGCCTGTCGACGGCTACACCGCCTGGCTGGAAAACATGGTGACCTCCGACAAGATTGACGTCGTTGTCGATGCCGACTGGTTTGAGGTGCGCGACGAACTCCGCGCTGTCTCCCCGGACGCCCCAGTCGTCTACACCGGCCCGCTGGACCGCTACTTCGACTACGCAGAGGGCAAGCTGGGTTGGCGCACGCTGGACTTCGAGATGGAGGTTGTCAACACCGGCGATTTCCAGGGCACTCCAGTGATGAACTACAACGACGCGGATGTGCCGTACACCCGTATCCACGAGTTCCGCCACTTCCACCCGGAGCGCGATTACGTCAAGGACAAGACAGTAATTGTTAAGGAATACTCCCGCTTCGCCGACGATGACGACGAGGTGTACTACCCGATCAACACTCCGGAAGACCGCGAGATGCTGGAGGCCTACCGCAAGCTCGCTGCAGCAGAAGCGCAGGAGAACAAGGTTCTCTTCGGTGGTCGTCTGGGCACCTACCAATACCTGGACATGCACATGGCAATCGGTTCTGCACTGTCGATGTTCGACAACAAGATTGCGCCGTTCTTCAACGACGGCGAAGCAATCGAGCAGGAGCGCGGGCACTAATTTGCCGCTTCCGGCTCCCGCGCTAGTATTGCGCGAGTGTCGCGTGAGAAAACCCAAACCGAAGTTCCCCAGCAGGGGCCATTGCTGCAGCGTGTGAACAAGTTTCTCACCCTGCCAGTGGCACCTGTCATTCTGGTTCTTATCGGTTCTCTTGGTACCCAGGCTGCAGCCGTGCTGGTCACTGGCATGCTTTCCACGGTCGGCGCGCCGGGCATATCGGGCCTGCGCATGACCGCCGCCGCCATCATTATGGTGGTTCTGTTCCGGCCAAAACTGTCCGGGATGACCCGCGCCCGCGCCATCAACATCGTGGTCTACGGCATCGCCATGGGCATGATGAGCATGATGGTGTACGCAGCCATCGCGCGCCTCCCGCAGGGCGTCGCCGTCACCATCGACTTCCTCGGCCCCTGCGTCGTGTCCTTCCTGGGGCTGAAAATGTGGCGCTCCCGCCTATGGGCCATCGTCGCTTTCATCGGCGTTGCCCTGATTGCCCAGCCCTCCAATGACCTTGACATTATCGGCATTGGTTACGCCGCAATCGGTGCAATCTTCTTCGGCGCTTACACGCTCTTCTCCGCCCGAATGGGCAGCACCGAGGGCGGCGGCATGCCCGACCTGGCGCTGTCAGTGGTCGTCGCAGCAATCGTGCTCGCGCCATTTTCTGTTTCCGCTGCACCGCTTGTCGACGGTTCGATGTGGGCCACCATCGTTATTTCCGGGTTTATTGGCGCTGTTATTCCCTACGTGATGGACACCATCGCTGCGGGGATTGTCTCAGCGGCGGTCGTCGGCACGCTCTTTGCACTGGACCCGGTCATCGGTGCAATCCTGGGCTGGGCGTTTTCCGGTGACCGAGTGACTTGGTCCATGGCGCTGGGCATCGTGCTAATCGCGGCGGCTGGCGCGATTATTACCTGGCGCGGGGCGCGGGAGTCGCGCGAGCTGCGGGGGCTTGCGCAGTAAAAATGCGGATACCAGAACCCGCCGAAAAGTGGGGTCTCGACGTGTTCTGCTGGAAAACGACAGTGAATGCGGGTAAGTTTGTCGAAGATTTATTGTTTCTTAAGGTAATTCCCTGAAGCGGAAACACGCCTGATAGTTCCCACCGGCCGTGGGGAATCGCACATTGTGAGGAGAATGCACACGTGAAAATCACCTCTACTTTCCGTGGTTGGCGCCGAAAGGTTGCAGCCGTTGCGTCCGTAGTAGCTGTGGCTGCGTCTGCATTGACCATGGCGCCGGCCGCGAGCGCGGCGGGTGACCGAGGCTCGCTGCGTCCGGGTTGTGAGTGGGATTCGTACCGGTACTTCACCCAGAAGTGCCAGGTTTATTCGCCGGCCATGGATCGTAATATTCCGGTTCAGATTGTGGCCTCGGCCAATGGCGGTAACAAGGCTCTCTACCTGCTAGATGGCCTGCGTAGCCCGGCTGATGCCTCAGACTGGGTGGAGCACGGTAACGCCCCACGTACTTTTGAGGGATCCAACGTCAACCTGGTTATTCCAGGTGGCGGGGGCGGTAGCTTCTACACCGACTGGAAGCGTCCGTCGGTTAGTGTGCACGGTCCGTTTGTAAACATGTGGGAGACCTTCTTAACTCAGGAACTGCCGGTTTACCTTGAGCGTGAGTTCGGCATTTCTCGCACTGGCAACTCCATTGCAGGTCTGTCCATGGGTGCATCTGCTGCACTGTCGCTGGCATACAACCACCGAGACCAGTTCGGTCAGGCTCTTGCCTTCTCCGGTTACCTGCACACCACTGCCCCGGGTATGACCACTGCAATTGAGGCTGCTCAGCTGTCGGCTGGCTACAGCTCCTTCGACATGTGGGGTGCGCCTATGTCAGCGGAGCGTGTCCGCAATGATCCGTACCTGAACGTCGAGAAGATGAAGGGGCTGGATCTGGTTATTACCTCGGCAAATGGTGTTCCGGATGAGGTTCGCGACCCGAAGAACCTCTACCGGGTCGTCCCGAAGGCCGGTGGTGTTGCGCTGGAGTCGCTGTCCCGCTTGTCCACCCGCGAGTTTGAGTTGCGTGCTCGTACCTCCGGTCTGGATGCCACGTTTGAATACGAGCAGACCGGTATCCACGATTGGCCAACCTGGGATCGTAACCTCCAGAACTCCAAGGCCCGCATCGAAGGTTTCCTCGGAGCTTAAAACTAGAGCCTGAACGAAAAAGCCCCTATGCGCAGCAGATAGTCCGCAGCGCGTAGGGGCTTTCACATTCTGGGCTGTCGCTAGCGTGGCAACAAGAGGCAATCCGCCACGGGCACTAGGATGCTATGAGATAGAAACGTCGGTAACTTATCGGCGGCAACACCCCCGGTAGACCTTTCGGAAAGTGGTTGATACGTCTCATGGCATCACAGCCTGAACAAAAGCGGACACATACCCCGACAACGTCGTCAAGCCTTGCCGTTGAACGCCTGCAGCGGATTTTGCTGCCAAAGTTGGGTGAGCCCCGTGATGTCCGCTCGCTCTACTTGGTTGAGCCGGAGACTAATGCCGGTCGTGTGCAAGCGCATTCGCGCACGTCAGCCACTATTCCGGCGGGTGATGAAGTTAGTTTTGAAACCTACTTCAATGCTTTTCCGGCCAGCTACTGGCGCCGGTGGACGAATCTGGACAATGTTGTCCTGCGCCTGGAGTTATCCGGTACTGCGCGCGTGGACATTTACCGTTCGAAGATTGACGGTGCACGCATCGCCGTGACCGGCGAAGTTGTCGGTGACCTGGGTGCGGCGGCTGAAGGTGCAGAAGCCAAGGTGGACGGCAAGGATGTGCACGTCTGCGAAATCCCAGTACCGCTGACGCAATTTGAAGACGGCGGCTGGATTTGGTTTGACCTCACCTGTGAGACGGACGTGGTAATCCACTCCGCAGGTTGGTACTCCGATATCGAGGCGCCGAGCCAGACGTACCCGGACGGCACGGAGCATCAGGCGCCGGAGGGGCGCGTCACTATCGGTATCCCGACGTTCAATCGCCCGACCGACGCAGTTGCTGCTCTTGAGGCGCTGTCCTCGGATCCTGAGGTCGATGCCATCATCGATGCTGTTTTGATGCCTGACCAGGGCACCAAGCACCCGGCAGACGAGCCGGGCTTTGATGCTGTCGCCGAGCACTTTGGTGACCGCCTGCGTATTTTCCCGCAGGGAAATCTCGGTGGTTCCGGCGGGTACTCCCGCATTATGTACGAGGCCCTGGGCGGTCCGGATTCGGATTCGAAGCGTGCGACCGATAGCCCTTTCATTCTCTACATGGATGACGACATCGCCATCGAACCGGATTCCATTCTGCGTGCGGTCGCTGTTGGCCGGTTCGCGAAGTCCCCGATGCTGGTCGGCGGTCAGATGCTGAACCTTCAGGAGCGCAGCCACTTGCACTCGATGGGTGAAGTCATCGGCCGCCATGACTTCATGTGGACTTCCGCTCCGCACGTCCACTATGACCACGACTTTTATGCGCACCCGTTGCGCGATCGCGGGGAGCACGGCACTAACGCAACCGGTGAGGTTGTCGATTCGAAGGATCTTCACCGTCGCATCGATGTTGAGTTCAACGGCTGGTGGATGTGCTTGATTCCGCGCGTCGCCGCTGAGACGATCGGTCAGCCACTGCCGCTGTTTATTAAGTGGGACGATGCCGAATACGGTTTGCGCGCAGGCAAGGCAGGCTTTCCGACGGCTACGTGGCCGGGTGTAGCAATTTGGCATATGGCCTGGTCGGACAAGGACGACGCCATTGACTGGCAGGCGTACTTCCACCTGCGCAACCGCTTGATCGTCGCGGCTCTCCAGCACGAGGGAGATGCTGCCGGTATCGTGCGTTCCATGCGCAAGGCCACATTCAAGCACCTCCTGTGCCTGGAGTACTCCACTGTTGCCATCCAAAACGAAGCCATGAAGGACTTCCTGGCAGGTCCGGAGCATCTGTTCGACATTCTCGAATCTTCGCTGCCGCGCATCAATGCCCTGCGCAAGAGCTTCCCCGACGCGGTTGTGCTGCCGAGTGCAGGCGATCTGCCAAAGCCCTCCGGTATTCCGGGGATTCCGACAAAGGATGTCGGTGGTCGCCTGGGCAAGCTGAAGAAGGTCGGTTGGCTGGCCAAGGGCTTGCTTCACAGCGTGCGCCCGGAAAACTCCGAGCACCATGCGGTGCCGCAGGCAAACCTGGCGCCGCTGGAGGCTCGTTGGTTCTCCCTGTCGCGTCTGGATGGCGCAACGGTCACCACCGCTGACGGCCGTGGCGTGGTGTATCGCCAGCGTGACCGCGACAAGGCCAAGGCTCTGCTGGAAGAATCCTGGGAGCTGCAAAAGCAGGTTGAGGAGCGGTTCGAGCAAATGCAGGCACGCTACCGCGCAGCCTATGACGATCTGACCAGTAGGAAGGCCTGGGCGAATGTCTTCGAAAATTAAAGGCGATCCGTTCGGCGAGTCCGACGTTCTCGTTAATATTCAGCACACGCTTAACGACGTCCCGGGTGTGCTGCCCACCGCGCGTGCCATGAGCTATTTCGGTGAGCACGCCCTTGGGTGGATGGGGCTCGCTGCCCTCGGGGCAGCGGTGGATAAGGAGCGACGCATTGGCTGGGCAAAGGTCGGTGTGGCCGCCTTTACCTCGCATGCGGCATCGGTGGTGCTTAAGCGCATTGTCCGTCGCCCGCGTCCGCATGACCGTCGTATAGCAATCGGCGTTGGTACGCCGAGCAAGCTGAGTTTCCCGTCCTCGCACGCGACGTCGACGACGGCGGCGCTGGTGGGGATTGCAAAGTTGGGTTACCCGGCAGCCCCGGCTGTGGGTGTGCCGGCGATTATGCTCTCCCGCCTGGTGCTGGGAGTGCATTACCCAACCGATGTCGCTCTCGGAGCAGCGCTGGGTACAGCCACTGCTCTTGCGGTGGACAAGATAGGTGATAAGGTCATCGAGCCGAAAAAGGCGCAGCATAACCAGGGTGGACAGCCCTCCATTGCGGAAAGGAATGCACAGTGACACAGGCGGAGAACGACAACTTGGCCAATGTGTCGGCCAACCAGCGGCAAGCTTCTCAATCAAGGATTGGGTCCGAGCCGCACACTTCCGGTATCGATGAGCCTGCGCATCCGCAGGGGCATCCGCCGAAGAATCTGCTGGACGGCATGATCAAGGCGCTTCGCCCGAAGCAGTGGGTGAAGAATGTCCTGGTCATTGCGGCTCCACTGGCAGCCGGCAACGAGATCATGGACTCGGGACGTTCGATCGGTACGCTGACCGTCGACATCCTGGTGGCGTTTGTGGCCTTCTGTTTGGCCGCATCGTCGATTTACCTGATTAATGATGCCCGCGATGTCGAAGCTGACCGCGCGCACCCAACCAAGCGCTTCCGCCCAATTGCCGCTGGCGTACTGCCGGTGAGCATGGCGTACATTATGGCGGTCGCACTGATTATTGGTTCGATTGCGGTGTCCTGGTTTGCCTCTGAGGGGCCGGGGCTAGCAATTGTTGTGGCTGTATACATTGCACTGCAGCTCGGTTACTGCTTTGGCCTGAAGCACCAGCCGGTGATTGATATTGCGCTGGTGTCCTCGGGTTTCATGCTGCGTGCAATGGCCGGCGGTGTTGCTGCCAACATCAACCTGTCCCAGTGGTTCTTGCTGGTTGCCGCCTTTGGTTCGCTGTTCATGGCAGCCGGTAAGCGTTACGCTGAGCTGCTGTTGGCAGAGCGCACGGGTAAGAAGATTCGAAAGTCGTTGCAGGGTTACACCGCGACTTATCTGCGCTTTGTGTGGACCCTCGCTGCGACCGCCGTGGTGCTGAGCTACGCGCTGTGGGGCTTTGAGATGGGCCGCGCGCCGGGCACTTCATCGACTTCGGCTATTTGGTACGAGATCTCGATGGTTCCATTCACTGTGGCCATCCTGCGCTTCGCCGCCGACGTTGACCGTGGTGATGCGGGAAGCCCGGATGAGATTGCGCTCAAGGACCGACCGCTGCAGGCACTGGCCGTCCTGTGGCTGCTGTCCATTGCCATCGCTGTCTACGCTGTCCCGACTCTGGGGTAGTTCCCAGTTCTTATCCCTTTAAGCGAACTGCGATTTCCGTCGGGTTCTCGTCGGGTTCTAGTCGGGTTCGGTTGGTAGCTGAAAGCCCATGCACCGAGGGGTGCATGGGCTTTTTTGTGCCTAGCTAATACTTACGTTGTGTTTGGGGTTCTTGTAGGCGTGTTTTAGGTTTCTCAGTCAGTCCTACGGATTAGTCGGGGCGGAATTACAATTTTGTAATTCCATGCTGGTAAACATTGTTTCTCCTTGTGGTGGATAGTTTTGAGGGGAAATGTGAGAAATATTACGGAATGATTACGATTTAAACTTGGATGTAGGGAAACGATTGAGTATCGTTACATACTCGAGATTCTTTTGTGGGGTCTCCAGTTGTCGCGTCACAACTGGAAGCAGAAAAGCGAAAGCTCGCGTAAGCGACTGCCTCCGAAAAGTCTGGCGCGGAGGTAAGTCCGAAAGTAAAGAGGAGAACGATGAGCTTTACTGCAGTGAGTCGTAACTTCACGGTGAAGGTCGTAGCTGCCCTTGTGGCTGTTGCAATGGTGTTTGGTGGCATCATGCTCGCATCCGCGAAGGATGCGAGTGCTGATCCAAACCGTGATCGACTGCGTCCAGGCTGTGAGTGGGATCCATACAACTGGTGGGTTCAGTACTGCCAGGTCTTCTCGCCGGCTATGAACCGCAATATTCCGGTTCAGATTAAGGCGGCTACTGGTGGCGGCGATGCGTCCCTGTACATGCTCGACGGTCTGTGGGGCTTTAATAAGGGCGCGTCCGGTTGGATTTGGTCGGGTCACATTGCTCAGACCTTCGCCAATGACAACATCACTCTGGTTGCGCCGGCTGCTGGCGATGGCTCCTTCTACACCGACTGGAATACCCCGGCTGTGACTGCTGAGGGTCCGAAGATCCAGAAGTGGGAGACCTTCCTGACTCAGGAGCTGCCGGTCTATCTGCAGCGTGAGTTTGGTGTCAACCCGAACCGCAACGCAATCGCTGGTTTGTCCATGGGTGCGGCTGCGGCGGTTTCTTTGGCAGCCCGCCACCGTGACCAGTTCAAGCATGTTACTTCGCTGTCCGGTTACTACCAGATGTCGAACGAGGTAGTTGCTACGGGTACCACTGCAATGGTGGCTAGCACTGGTGTAGTGAATCCGACTGGCATGTGGGGTCTTCCGGTTCCGGCTTCGGCGGAACGCCAGGCCCATGACCCTTCGATGCTGCTCGACCAGCTCAAGGGGCTGCCGATGTATGTTTCCTCCGCCCAGGGTGTTCAGAGCCTGTGGAGTGATCCGGAGGTTTTGAACCGTCCGGTGCCGCAGCTCCCTGACACCGTCTGGCGTGCCGTGATGGAGTCCGTATCCCGCGCTTCGACGCAGCGCTTTGAGCAGGATGCTCGCGCTGCCGGCCTCAATGCGCAGTTTGTCTACAGCCCGAACGGTATCCACTCGTGGGAGCTGTGGGGCCGTGATGCCGCGCTTGCTCGCCCGCACATTCTTCGGGCGCTGGGCCTTTAGGTCGATAGTTATTTCAGGGCGCTCTGGTGCGCTGGCCTAGTTCTGGTGCTGGATGACTTCTTAAAGGGACTAGCTTCTTAAGATGTCTCAATTTTGAAAAAGACCAATCCTTTTGTTGGGGTTGGTCTTTTTTTCTGTGTCGAGTCCGGGTTTGGATGCTGAGCGGAAGGTGTGGGTAACGGCCTACAGAGGGGCGCAAAGAGTTGCGCTGTCAAAGCTTGAATTCAGTTCCTTTTGCGTGTGTCTCCACGGTTTTTACCCGTAAGAGGGTAAACATGAGAGTCGAACCTTAAAGTAAAGGGTGAAGCTATTCAGGTAGCTATATCGTTTGTTTCGCAGAACGTGTGTGAGATTCTTCGTGCAGCGGCACGCCGGAGGAGGGGAACCTTCGGATACGTTGCTGGTCACCACATAATTCTGCGAAGCCGAACGGTAAACGCATAGCTCTAGCGCCGCGTGATGCTATCTGCAGGTGCCTAATCGGCGCCGGTGCAACACTCAACGTCTCAAAAAATTTCAACCAGCGACTTTGTAAAGGGAAGCCCTCTTATGCGCGTAACCGCTAGATTCCTCCGTGGTGGACTCGGCAACAGCCGGAAGTCATCACGGGCGTTGACCGCACTTTTGGCACTACCGTTGACTCTCGCTCTCGGTGCCCCTGCTGCAGTGGCGGCTCCCGAGCCAGCTCAGCCAGGTCTGCCTAGCTACGAGGAACTTCAGGCCGTTCAGGGGCAGTTGGCGCAATCTGGAGACCTGGGAGACCTTGCTAAGGCCGCTGAAGCAGCGCAAGCTGCTGGTGCGCAGCTACCTGGCCTGGGTATGCCGAAGCCGATGCCAGGGCCGGAGCGTACGCCATTTAAAGTCGATACTCCCGCAGTGGCGAACCTGCCCAGTGGAGTCAGCGTAGACAAGGTCGAGTGGTACACAGATCACCACGTCATTGCGCACATTCGCTCGGCTGCCATGCCGGAGAAGCCAATTCAGGTTGAGATTTTGCTGCCGCGCGATTGGTACCGCGACAAGGAGCGCACATTCCCGAGCGTCTACCACCTTGACGGTATGGCATCGTTTGATGACTACTCCGGTTGGATTCGCGCTACTAATATCGAGCGCTTCTACGAGGACAAGAATGTCCTGGTGGTTATGCCTGCCGGCGGTACATCGTCCTTCTACTCTGACTGGGATCAGCCGGATAACGGTCAGAACTACAAGTGGGAGAGCTTCATCACTAAGGAGCTCGTGCCGGTTATCACCAACGGCTTCCGCGGCAACGATGAACGCGGCATTATCGGTATCTCCATGGGAGCTACCGGTGCTTACAACGTTGCAGCACACTCCCCGGAGCTGTGGAAGTTTGCCGGTAGCCTCTCTGGTTACCTGGATATGACTTCGCCGGGCATGCCGCAGGCAATCTCTCTGGCGATGAAGAACACCGGTGGCTATGACGCGACGAAGATGTGGGGCCCGCTCGGTTCGCAGCGTTGGAAGGACAATGATCCGAAGCTGAACATCGACAAGCTCAAGGGCATGTCGCTGTACATCTCGGCGGGTAACGGCAACACCGGTGAGTGGGACGTGCCGTCGCAGATCGATCCAACGAAGCCGGACAATCCGACCGGTTACGCATTGGAAGTGCTTTCCCGCATGACCAGTGAGACCTTCATCCGGAATGCTCGCGAAAAGGGCGTCGAGCCGGTTGTGAACTTCCGGAGCTCGGGTACTCACACTTGGCCGTACTGGCAATTTGAGGTCAGTCAGGCCTGGCCAACGCTGGCCGATGCACTGCAGTTGCCGGAGTCCGATCGTGGCGCGGTCTGCCGTGTAGGCGGCGAGATTGAGAAGGCCGTCGCATCGCTGCCAGGAATTGGCACCTGCCTGTCGGATGAGTATGGCGTCGCCAAGAATGGCGTGGCTCAGGACTTTACCGGCGGTACCGCCTACTGGCACCCGGATTCCGGGGCACATGTGGTCTGGGGGCGCATCGGTTCGCGTTACAACGAGCTCGGTGGTCCGTCCTCGCCGCTCGGCTACCCAGTGACCAACGAACTGGCTACGCCGGATGGCTCGGGACGATTCGTCCACTTCGAAAAGGGCTCGATTTACTGGACTCCGGAAGGCGGAGCCCACGAAGTCACCGGCGACATTATGAACGTCTGGGGCAAGGCCGGCTTCGAGACCGGTCCGCTGGGCTACCCAGTCGCCAACCACCGCGATATTCCGGGTGGTGTCGCCCAGGATTTCCAGGGTGGCACCATCGTCAAGATCGGCGGCGAAGAACCTCGCATCGTGCGTGGTGAAATCGGCCGTGTCTACAAGGAGCTCGGTGGCGCTGAGTCCGATTTGGGTCTGCCTGTCGACGGCGACGAGGTCAAGCTCGCCCGCGGCGCTTTCCAGCGCTTCGAACACGGTGCCATTTACTGGACTCCGGAAACTGGTGCACAGCCGGTGCGCTCCAACGACATCACTGACCACTGGGGCAGCACTGGCTACGAAAATGGCCCGTTCGGCTACCCGGTCGGCCCACTGCAGCCAGTCAAGGCCGGCGGTCTTGAGCAGCAGTTCGAGGGTGGCTGGATTCGTCAGCTCAACGGCAAGATTGTCGAAGAGCGCAATAAGCCAGAAGCGCCGGCCCCAGCCGCCGACAACGGTGATGACAAGTAAGCCAACCAAAGCAGGGCACTGAATAAGGGATAGACAAATGTCCATGAACAAGTCCTTCCGGACACTGGCTACAACCACAGCTGTTGCGCTGCTGACCTTCGGAGTGGCCGCCTGTGGCAGTTCCACAGTGGAGTCTTCGGAGGTCACCTCGTCAACGACTACGAAGACCTCCACGACGTCGTCAAGCACGAAGACTTCTGCGCCGAAGTCGAGCGAAAAGTCTGCGCCGGAGATCACAGATCCCCAAGCTAAGCGCGTGGACGAAGCGCCCGATGGGCAGATGAAGCTCAGCGAGGCGGACGATTCATACCTCGGAGCGCTGGAAAAAGCGGGAATCGATGTTGATGGGGTGGAGGATCAGCTCATCGGCACAGGTCGCGCGGCATGCGCGGACGCACCGGAGGAGGAGCGTGAAGTCATCGCGCTGGCGATTGCCGGGCAGCTGGTCGCACAGGGGCGCTCACAGGAAAGCGCCGAGGAAGTGGCGAAGACTATTGCAAGCTCCGCTAAAAAGGCGTATTGCTAGCACTCATGCGTAAAGTGCTGACAATTCTGGCGGTCATTGTGCTGGTGGCCGCTATTGGCTTCGGCGTAGTGCAATGGCTTAACGACGACCAAGGCGGTCAAACCCCACCGACCCCCGGTGACGATGGCGGGGTTCTGGCCGAACAACCCGAGTGGTGCCCGGCGGTAGAAGTTATCGCCGTGCCCGGAACTGCGGAATCGCGTGCTGACGATGATCCGATGGCCCCGACCGCGAACCCGCATTCGCTGCTGCTTGGCCTGACGAACTCGATCTCAGGGTCCTACTCGGAGGGTGATGTCAAGGTCTGGACTACGCCGTACCCGGCACAGATTAAGACGCATCAGCTGCCCGACCAACTCACTTACGATGATTCGCAGGCAGTCGGGCGCGATGTCACCGCTAAGGAAATGGCTGACTTGCACGGGCAGTGTCCGCTGACGGACTTCGTCCTGATGGGCTTCTCCCAGGGTGCCGCTATTGCAGGTGATTTGGCCTCTGACATCGGCAATGGCCGCGGTGTAGTTCCGGCCGAGCGCATCGCGGGCGTGGCTCTGTTGGGCGACCCGCGGCGTGACCCCAATCAGGGCGTGAACCAGGGCGTTCCGCTGGCTGGTGTGGGCGTCGAGCTGTCATTGCAGCCGCTTGGCGGCATTGTGCAGGCTGTGGTTCCGGGCGCAACGATGCGCGGTCCACGAGACGGCTTTGGGCCTCTTAATGACAAGGTCCAGAATGTCTGCGTGCCATCGGACTCCTTCTGTGATGTGCCTCCGGGAGTGGCCGATGCGATTGCACGAGCGCAGGAGATGATTACCGGCGCGGGTGCGCACGCGACCTACGCCACGAATGATGTGGCAATTCCGGGGACGACTCCGCTGGCCTGGACGGAGGGTTGGGCTCGCGAACTGATTGAGCAATCGCTGGCGCGGTAGTAGGTGCAGCTCAAAATGTGCGAGACGCCCCCGACGGGGACTTGCTGTTAGAATCTTGCTCAAGAACTGGTGTTTAATATTCAAAAACAACAGTTTCACTAAAATTTCGAAAGAAATTGACAAAGTTGCAGGAAGCAGTCTGACGGAACCGGTTATTATCGCCCAAGGAACTGCTGTTCATGACCGGGGAAATCTAGGCGAAAAGGTAGGGTGCAATGACGAATCCGACAAACCCATATGGAGATTTCGACGAAGACGGTATGCCGAGGTCCAAGGGGAAGTTCGCTAACAGCTCGGGTGCTTACAGCTCCGGTATGCCGTACTCGGATCCATACCCACCGCAGCAGCCGAACGTGGGGCAGGGCTATCAGGACCCGAGCCAGCACAATTTCCACAACGGGTACTCGAACCCGTATCAGAGTGGTTACCCAAACCAGCAGGCGCCGGCGTATTCCGCTGGCTTCGGCGGCCCGAACCCGCACCAGGGCTACGGGGTCGCAGGTTCCCCTGTCTCGGATAAGTCCAAGATTGCAGCGGCTCTGCTTGCCTTCTTCCTGGGCACCCTCGGTGTTCACAATTTCTACCTGGGGCACAACTCGCGTGGTGCTATTCAGCTAGCACTGACGGTTTTTGGCTGGATTACCGCCATCTTCCTGGTTGGCTTCTTCCTCATTATCGGCGTCAGCATTTGGGCATTTATCGAGTTCATTCTGATTCTCGTCGGTAGCGGCTCCTACGCCTATGACGCAAATGGGCGCCGCCTGCAATCGTAGGAGCCTCGTCCGAAGCCGCTAGTTCCTGAACCCGTGCACAGGTGCGGGGATGTAGCCGCCGCGGGCAATGAACTCGGCATTGCCCTTGGCATTGACATCGATGACCGGCGCGTAGCCGAGCAGACCACCGAAGTTCACCTCATCGCCCGGCTTGGTACCCGGCACCGGAATGAGGCGGGCTGCGGTGGTTTTGTGGTTCATCACACCGATGGCGGCCTCGTCGGCAATCATGCCGGAAATCGTGGTCGCAGGCGTGTCTCCCGGGATCGCAATCATGTCGAAGCCCACCGAGCAAATAGAGGTCATCGCCTCCAGCTTGTCCATGCTGATCGACCCCGCGCGCACAGCATCAATCATGCCCTTGTCCTCAGAGACCGGAATGAACGACCCGGACAGTCCACCGACGCGTGAACACGCCATCAGGCCGCCTTTCTTCACGGCGTCGTTAAGCAGTGCCAGCGCGGCAGTGGTGCCGTGCGTGCCGACCTGCTCCAACCCCATGTGCTCGAGAATATGAGCGACGGAGTCGCCCATCTCGGCGGTCGGCGCGAGCGAGAGATCCACGATGCCAAAAGGCACGCCCAGGCGCTCCGACGCCATCGTGCCGACCAGCTGACCCGTGCGCGTGATCTTGAACGCCGCCTTCTTAATCTCCTCGGCGACTTCGTTAAAGCTGGCGCCCTGCAGATCGCCGAGCGCGCGATCGACCACACCCGGACCCGAAACGCCGACGGACACGACACAATCCGGCTCTCCAACACCGTGGAACGCGCCGGCCATGAAGGGGTTGTCACCCACCGCATTGGCGAAAACCACCAGTTTTGCGCAGGCAATGGAGCTGCGGTCGGCGGTCTGCGCCGCAGCTTCCTTCACCACTTCGCCCATGCGGCGCACTGCATCCATGTTGATGCCCGCGCGTGACGACGCTACGTTGACCGAGCTGCACACCAATTCGGTCTCGCTAAGAGCGTGGGGAATGGAGTCGATGAGCCGCTTCTCGCTGGTCGTCGCGCCCTTTTCGACGAGCGCCGAGTAGCCGCCGAGGAAGTTCACGCCAGAATCGCGGGCGGCGCGGTCCAGTGCCTTGGCCACCACGGTGGGGTCGCCTTCGCAACCGGCCGTGATGAGGGAAACTGGTGTGACGGAGATGCGCTTATTGACGATCGGAATGCCCAGCTCCGCCTCGATACCCTCGCAGACCTCCACGAGGCGAGCGGCCTGCCTGGTTACGCGGTCATACACCGCCTGTGCGGTGGCTTCCATTTCAGAGCGAGAGCACTCGAGCAGGGAAATGCCCATGGTGACCGTCCGGATATCCAGACGGTACTTCTCGATCATGTCAATAGTGTCGAGGAACTTAGATTGCGCGAAGTTGAAATCCATCCTGGTCGCGCCCTTTAAATCTCGTTGACGGCGTTGAATAGCGCCTCAGACTGGATTCGAATGACAAGCCCCTCCCGCTTGCCGACGGAATCCATGTAACCCTGCAGCGTGCTGATAGGGGTGGCCTTCTCGTTGAACTCCACCCGCAGGATCATGGTGAACCATTTATCCATGAGGGTCTGGGAAACATCGACGATGTTGACGTCCTGCTCCGCCAGAGCAGTGGTGACGGCGGCGATGATGCCGGTGTGATCCTCGCCGGTGACGGTAATGATGGCAAACATGGCCTCAATTTTAGCCGGTGGGGAGGCGGGGAAAATCTGTGGATGGCGGTTGTGCTGGTGGCAAGTTTGTGGCGAAGCATGTTCAGGGCCGCCCAAAAACACTTCACGACACCTATGTCACCTCGTGCCATCTGTGGAGGCGGCATGAGGTGACATAGGTGTCGTGAAGTGGGGAGGAGGGGAGGGGCGTGAGCGTGGGCTGTGCCAGAGCGAGGGGCAGCCCTACGGAGCCAGCCCTATCGGACGTCGACGAACTCCTTGACAATCCACTTGCGCAGGGCGAGCAGAATCAAGCCCAGGACAACCGAGGCGATACCCAGGGTGATGAAGAAGGTGTTCTCAGCAGCGGCATCCTCATAGTTGTAGAAGCCGGCCAGGGTGCCTGCCAGCGAAGTACCCATAGCGACTGCCATCAGCCAGACGGCCATCATGCGCGACGGGAATGCTGCCGGAGCGACCTTGGTAGCAAGGGCGTTGCCGACCGGGCTCAGCATGAGCTCACCCATGGTGAACAGGAAGAGAATCCAGATAATCGCATACAGCGGAGTGGAGTTCTCACCGCCACCGGAGAATGGGATGAAGAAGAACAGCGAGATACCGATGATGATGTTGGCGACACCGAACTTCACTGGGGTGGACCACTGGCGGTCACCAAGCTTGGACCAGGCGGCTGCAAAGACCATCGAGAAGGCGATGATGAAGATCGGGTTGATCGAGTTAATCCAGGCCGGGGACATTTCCCAACCGAAGATCTCGCGGTCGAGGCGGATGTCCGAGTAGATGGCCAGCACCGTGAACTGCTGCTGGAAGATACCGAAGAACAGCACGCCTGAGACGAACATCGGGATGAAGCCGACCAGGCGAGTCTTCTCCGATTTCGTCGTAAGTGGCGAGGAGTACATCTGCCACCACAGCACCACAGCGGCGATCAGTGCAATCACTGTGACCACAGTGGAAAGAGTCGTGACCGGAACAATTCCGGTGGAAACCAGCGTAACCGAGACAACAGTGATGACCACTGCGATGCCAATCCATACCGGGTACTGCTTCTTCGGCAGCGGGTTCGGAATCTCATGGCCAGCCTCGGCGATGGTGGACTTGCGCATCAGGATGTACTGAATCAGACCGGCAGCCATACCGATAGCGGCCAGGCCGAAGCCCCAGTGGAAGCCCTTCATTCCCCAGATCCAGCCGGTGAGCAGTGGGCCGAACAGGGCACCGATATTGACGCCCATGTAGAAGATGGAGAAGCCGGCGTCACGACGCGGGTCGTCCTTTGCGTAGAGCTGACCCAGCACGACCTGTGCGTTGGTCTTCACGCCGCCGGAGCCGATTGCGATGGAGACAAGGCCAATAGCCAGGCCAATCACGCCGGGGATGAATGCCAAGGAGATGTGGCCAAACATGACCAGGATGGCGGAGTAGAACAGTGTCCGCTCCGAGCCAAGGATACGGTCAGCAACCAGAGAGGCAACGAGTGCGGCCATGTAGACAAGACCGCCGTAAGCACCGACGATAGAGGTAGCAGCACCCTTGTCCAGGCCGAGACCGCCCTGAGTGGTCTCGTAGTACATGTAGAAAGCCAGGATGGCCTGCATGCCGTAGAAGCTGAAGCGCTCCCACATTTCGATGCCGAAGAGATTGGCGAGACCCCACGGTTGGCCCATGAAGGTGCGGTCTTCGCTGGACCCTGCGGGGTTATGAGTTCGTTGGGTCTCAGCAGTTGGTTGATTGCCGAGAGCCTCGTCTGAAGATTTGTCCATTCTTCAATTATCGAGGCGGAGTGCAAAAATTAAAAACCAGATTTAGTCAGTGAACTAAATCGAAGGGTTAGGAACGGGGCCAAAGGCTTAGTCCAGAGACTTACGAGCAACCGCATTCGACGCTGCTCGCCAACCCAGCAGCAGCAAGGCGCTCATGACTGAGGCAACCAGAATGAAGGACCAGTGCGGGACTGCCGAATTGCGGGTGGCCCACACAGCTAGGCCGACGACGACAGTGCCGAGCCACACAATTGCGCCTGAACTCACTGCACGCGGGTTCGGCTCGTTCTTAATCAGCGCGGTGCCCAGGAGGACACCGAATGCGAACGGCCACCAGGTATCGAGGATATTGATGAAGGTAAAAGGATCCTCGGGAGTGTTGTGAGCCAGACGTGCCAACACGGCGAAAATAAAGATGGCGAGGATGTCAATCAAGAACGTCGATACGCGTGTGTTCATGCTTCTTAGTCTAGCGACCCCTCAGATTGGTGGGTGACCAGCGACCAGCGGCGAGGAAGCCATTAGCGGTCAGCGACTGGCTGATGCTCGGGCTGATCCTTGTGGTCGAAGCCGAGGGCGTAGATAATCCAGCCCACAATTGCCACCAGGACGAAGGAAACGATGCGGTAGACCAGCACCGCTGCAAAGGCCTCGGCGCCGGTGGTGCCGCCTGCGATGAGAGCCGCGGTCAAAGCGGCCTCGACAGTGCCGATGCCGCCCGGTGTGGCCTGGATGAAACCTGCGAGCTTGCCGGTTACGAAAGCCAGCAGCACCTTCGTAGCGGAGATGTCATCGACACCAACGGCACGGATGGCGGCGTAGAGACAGACAATTTCCGCGACCCAGTTGATAAAGGACCAGGTGAAGGAAAGAGCCAAAGTTTGCACGGGCAACTTCACGCTGGTCAGCTGTTTGACGGACTCTTCAAGTCGGTCGACATCGGTGTCCGCGGGCTTCTTTCGAATCTTGTTAAAGACACGCAGACACCACGCGCCTGTCTTGTTGAGAAAAGCCGGGTTCTGCGAAATCCGCCACAGCAAAATGGTGGCTAGTAAAACCGCAATTGCCATAGCGATGAGCACCGCGGTCGTGCCACCCTGTCCGACGAAGAAGAGGCTGCCAAGCCCCAGAAATGCCAGACCTAAAAACGACAACGCGCCCGAAAAAAGCACGAACCAGCTGACAAGGACCGCGGATGCGCCCCACTGCATCATGCGCTTAATCTGTAGCGCCGTGGAGAATGCAGCACCACCGGGAACGGTGACCGCCCACGCGTTGGATGCGAGGGTTAGCGCATTGGTGCTACGGCGAGTGGCTGCTTTTACGCCTCCAGCTCGCAACAGCAGACGCATCACTTCCGCCATCGCGTAGAGCGAAAAAGCCACGGAAAAAATAGCGATGAACAGCCACTTAGCGTCGACATCCGCAAGGATTTGGAGCCCCTGGACGACGCTGTCCCAGTTTCTTACCGTCAGGACGACACCGGCAATCACGAGGGCCACGAGGATTATCGATCGTAGCCAGCTCGAATTGCCGGTTTTGAGGACTTTTTTAAGTCGTGACATAAATAAGAAGCCTGTTCGTCTTCCTGTTCGTCTCCCTAGACGTCGCCGCAGTGGTCTCCCTAGTCGTCGTTCTTGCCGTCGCGCTCCTTGAGCAACGAAGTGAGCGGACGGAACGGCTGCAGCCACGCACCGCCATCAGGCAGGCGGTCGAGATCGATACGCGGTAGCGGCTCGCGGAAGACGCCCTTGATTTCCTCCAGGTCAACGAAGCGAATCGCATCGGAGGCCAGCGCCCAGGAAGCGTGCTCGTGAAAACCGATGACGGTTACCCGAATCCCCTCGGATGCGAGCTTTTCCAGCAGCTCCTGGAAATTCTGGCCATCGGCGGACGCAACGACGACACTGCGCAACACGCCCTCGTCGTAACGCCGTTGGATGTGCGCAATCATGTCCGGGTCAACGTCGGTGTCCTCTTCGATCTTCGGCTTTGCGAAGACCGCGAAACCGACATTGCGCAGAGCCTCGACCCAGGGGCGGACAATCTCCGCTGAGCCCGGGTTGACGTTGGTGAACACCGTGGCCTCGGGGAGGACATCGGAACCGATTTTGTGGGATACGCGCTCGGCTTCGTCGATAAGCCATTTGCCCACGGCGTCGAAGCGGGGGCGGTGCGCGGCGGTCGGGCGGGAGCCCAAAATGGCGCCGAGCCCCATGTCCAAGTTCGGGGCATCCCACACGAGCAGTGCGGTGGGGTGCGTCTCGGTGGTGTTGTAGCTGGCAGAGGTGTTTTGGGTAGTGCTCATGTTCCTATGCCTCTTTCTTGCGCCAGATGAACTCGTGGATGTCGTGGTCGAGGTTCAGGCCGCGGGCTTCGAACTTGGTCGTCGGTCGGTCGAGAAGCATGGGGGATTCCGGCCAGGGCCAGGCGATGGGCTCGAGCGTCGGCTCGACCTCGCGGAGCTCCTCGATCCATTCGGCGTAGTCCGCATGGTCGGTGGCGGCGTGGAAAATGCCGCCGGGCTTCAGACGCGAAGAAATCAGGCGCAACGTGCCGGACTGCACAATGCGGCGCTTGTGGTGGCGTGCCTTCGGCCACGGGTCCGGGAAGAACAGGCGTACGCCGGCCAGCGACTCCGGCTCGATCATGCGCTGCAGGACCTCGACGCCGTCGCCGCGGACCATGCGGATGTTCGACACCTCATTGCGCACGGTGGCGGAGAGCAGTTTCGCCAGGCCAGGGCGGTAGAGCTCAACGGCGATGATGTTGTGGTCCGGTTCTTGCGGAGCCATAGCCACGGTGGACGTGCCGGTGCCGCAGCCAATCTCGACGATGGTCGGTCCCTTGCGGCCGAACCATTCCTCCACGTCAATGACTTCGTCGGAGAGGACCTTGCCGTACGTGTCCCAGTTGTCTTCCCAGATCTTTTCCTGGTTGGGAGTCAAAGTGCCGCGGCGGAAGGACAGATTGCCGATGCGCGGGTAGTCAAGACCATCGTCGAATTGGGTCTTTTCCGGACGACCTGCAGGCAATTCGCCCTTCTTCGGCTGGCGTTCATGCGGTTGTTCCGCCTGCTCGTCCGCGCGAGT
This sequence comes from Corynebacterium sp. 045007, assembly GCF_040743205.1. NCBI lineage: Bacteria > Bacillati > Actinomycetota > Actinomycetes > Mycobacteriales > Corynebacteriaceae > Corynebacterium > Corynebacterium sp. 045007. Next base: position 167,483 of record NZ_JBFLKW010000002.1, on the reverse strand, counting down.
TGGCAATGGTTCAGATTGCTGCGAAACCGCAGGCTGTTCGATATTTTCAGAAAAATCAGAAGTAGTCACGTTCCCTATTGTCCACGACATCGGCCAACTATCCAATCATTGCCCCTAGGATTTTTGTTGTTGTCCTGGCGGTTTCACGCCGGTTGACGATGCCGCGTCGTCCTGAATAGGCGGCACGGCGGGGCAATTTGTTTTGCCGACTTGCCGAATCCGCGGTCCGCTGTAGGCTGAACGCGAAGCCGCGCTTATTCGTTGGTTGAAGCGGTGCTTGGGGTCTGCCTAGCGCAGCGTTTCAGGGCGCGGAATCTGGCCCACGGGCCGTATGGGGGTTACGCAGGTTTTAACTAAACCACGCAGGGGATTTATGGGAGGGGACTAGGCCGGATGGACCTTATTTCCGCAACTGATGTCACGGAAACAACACAGCCGTCAACGGGATCTACATCGTCGTCGTTGCGCGCTGCCGTGGTGGACTGGCTGTCATCACGGCAGGCCGCGCACTCGGACACCGCTAACACGAGCGGCGCGGAGGTGTGCGTCGCCAAGGCGCTTGAGCGCGAGAAACGGCCACCGATAATCTGCGCGCGATTGCGCAGGGGCGTGCGCGAAACCGCTGTGCGCGAGGCATTTTCGCAATGTCACGCGGAGCTGGCCGACAAGCTGTCCGCCCCTGTCGCGCTGGTCATCGAGCAACAACCGATTCGCCATTCGCTTGCCGACGAGTATTGCGACATCACCACAAACGAGACAGCTGAACACACCTTTTTGTTCAGCTCCGCGTTGCGGAAGATTGCCGAACGCCTCGGTGCGGAAGGCGGATCACGCAATGATGACGGGCTACTCGCAGTGCAGTTGACTGAGATCGCGGCAGCCTTTCCCGCGGCTAGAGACAGCCTGGAGGAGTTGCTATGGCAACACCGGACGTAGTTGAGCCACGCCCGGTCTCGGCGGAGGGGTCTGAGCAGCCACCGCTCCTTGTCACCAAAGCCGGGGACGCGGCGGACCGCGCGGACTTCTCGCAGATCGTTGACACTGCGACGCCGCCACGTCGGCTGGAGTTTGTGGATAAACGCAGCGTCGTCGTGCTCTATGTTGCAGACAGCGAGGTGCAGCCCACGCGGGAGTGCGTCAGCACGGTTGCAGCAATTAGCCAGGCCACCGGTCGCGTTGCAGTTGGCCTGATTGGCAATGGTGAGTATGTCGAGGCCTGGCGTCAGGAAATCGACAGCACAATCCCGATGGGAGCGCTGGACGAGAGGATGGCCAGAACCCTGGTTCTGCTGGCAGAAGGCCCGCCCAGAAACTCGGGGGAAACACTGAGTGCGCGCCGGGCTCGAAATGTGCGAGCTCAGCTGGCGCAGGAGCGATCGCGCGGAGCCGGGGCGGCGGCGCGATTGCAGCGGAAGATGCAGTTGGCAGCTGAGAGTGCAGTGCGGGATGCGCTCCAGGAAGTGGCTGACGGCCCCGCGGGTGACCAAGCGGAACTTCAGGGCCGTGCCGAAATTGCAGCGACGCGGCTGCAGCAGCGGTGTGGCGACGAATTGGGCCTTCATGTGGAAATCCCGGTGCCCGCTCCAGAAAGTCCGGCTCGCCCCAGTTATGCCATGGACGCGCTGGTGGCGGTGGCCTCGCTTGGCGCGGCGGTCGGCGCAGTGCGGATCGTCCACGGGGTGCTGATGTGGGTTGGGGTGCCGACGCTTGTGGCGCAGCTGGTCGCACTTGCAATAGGCCTCGGCGTTGCGGTGGTGGCGGTGGGCGCAACGATTCGTCGTAACGCACGCCAACGCACCGCGCAGTGGCGGGCAAATTACCTCGCCCATCTGCGGCGAAAATGGACACAGTCCGTGGAGACGGCGGTCCGCGAGGCCCTTGGTGCGCGGGGTCCGGGATGGCGGATAGAGCAGCTGGCGGAGTACACCGGAACGCCTGCACGATAGCTGTGACAGCGAAGAGAAATAGGGGGATATCACGATGGATGAGTTTTCTTTACTGCAGTACTTTTCCGATCAACCCGCGTCCGATGGCGGGGCGGAGGCGCGTTCGTCCGCTACGCCGTGTGGTTTGGAGGCGGCGACGCCGATTGATGGGCAGTCGGCGGACGTTGGTGGCGCCGGGCTGGTTGTGGAGGTCGATGGGCAGCTCTACGACCTCGGCGACGACGAGGGGTCAATTACGCTTGCCGACGACTCCGGGTTGTCAATCTATTCGGATCTGGACGGTGACGGCACGGTGGATCACGTTACGACGGTCCGTTTTGACGGCACTTGGGAGTCTTGGAGCAGTGATGATGTGAGGGCTGCTGACGCGATGGGCGGAGCGGCAGCGGAAACGGTATCAGCAGCGGGGAAGTGGGATGCGTACTCATGGGAGCAGTCTGCGCGGGGCAGCTGGGACTGACGACTTTGGGAACCGCTGCGCGCGGGGGTACCCGTGTCTCGGTTGCTTACAAATGGGGGTAACTGCAGCCAAAGGGTTAATGGTTGTAAATTTATGTGGTGAGGCTGGCCTTATTCGCTGGTTATGGCCATAAATGAACAGGTCGCAAGAATGGGGCGAGGAAAATTATTTGTTGTAAAGCCGTGATGTAACGGCTTGCAAATGAGGGAACGAGCCGATTGTCGATGTGGGGCCCGGCAACTTTCGGTATCCCCCGGTAGCCTTAAATTAAGACGCGAATCAATGAGTCAGGAGAACTGATGTCCGCACCTTCTATTCCTGGTCTCGAGGGCCAGGCCCCGACCGAGAACGCCGAACTGCTGCGCTGGATTGCTGAGGTCGTAGAACTGACCCAGCCAGACAAGGTTGTCTTTGCTGATGGCTCGGAAGAAGAGTGGAACCGCCTTACCCAGGACCTGGTTGATAAGGGAACTCTTATCAAGCTGAATGAGGAAAAGCGCCCGAACTCTTTCCTTGCCCGCTCTAACCCGAAGGACGTTGCTCGTGTGGAGTCCCGCACGTTCATCGCTTCTGAAAAGGAAGAGGACGCTGGCCCGACCAACAACTGGGCGGATCCGGTCGAGCTGAAGAAGGAAATGACCGAGCACTACCGCGGTTCCATGAAGGGCCGCACCATGTTCGTCGTTCCGTTCTGCATGGGTCCGATTACCGACCCGGAGCCGAAGCTGGGTGTTCAGCTGACCGACTCGGAGTACGTGGTTCTCTCCATGCGAATCATGACCCGCATGGGTCAGGATGCCCTGGACAAGATTGGTCCGGACGGGGACTTCGTCCACGCTCTGCACTCCGTTGGCGCTCCGCTGGAGGAAGGCCAGGAGGACGTTGCATGGCCGTGCAACGATGAGAAGTACATCACCCAGTTCCCGGAGACCAAGGAGATTTGGTCCTACGGTTCCGGCTACGGCGGAAACGCCATCCTGGCCAAGAAGTGCTACGCACTGCGTATCGCTTCGGTCATGGCCAAGGAAGAGGGCTGGATGGCTGAGCACATGCTCATCCTGAAGCTCACCAACCCAGAGGGCAAGGCCTACCACATCGCCGCTGCATTCCCGTCTGCATGTGGTAAGACCAACCTGGCTATGCTGACTCCGACCATCGAGGGCTGGAAGGCCGAGGTCGTCGGTGACGACATCGCATGGCTGAAGTTCGGTGAGGACGGCCGCCTGTACGCTGTCAACCCGGAGAACGGCTTCTTCGGTGTTGCACCGGGTACCAACTACTCCTCCAACCCGAACGCCATGAAGACTATGGAGGCCGGTAACACCCTGTTCACCAACGTCGCACTGACCGACGATGGCGACGTCTGGTGGGAAGGCATGGAAGGCAAGCCGGAGCACCTCATTGACTGGAAGGGCAATGACTGGACTCCGGATTCCGACGAGCTGTCCTCGCACCCGAACTCCCGTTACTGCACCCCGATTTCGCAGTGCCCGGTCGCTGCACCGGAGTATGACGACCCGCAGGGTGTCCCGATTGACGCCATCCTGTTCGGTGGCCGTCGCCCGGACACTGTGCCGCTGGTGACCCAGGCTCTGTCCTGGAACCACGCAACCTTCATCGGTGCAACCCTGGCTTCCGGTCAGACCGCTGCTTCCGCTGAGGCTAAGGTTGGCTCCCTGCGTCACGACCCGATGGCAATGCTGCCGTTCATTGGCTACAACGTCGGTGACTACCTGCAGCACTGGATTGACATGGGTGTCAAGGGCGGCGACAAGATGCCAGAGGTCTTCCTGGTCAACTGGTTCCGCCGCGGCGAAGACGGTCGCTTCCTGTGGCCGGGCTTCGGCGACAACTCCCGTGTTCTCAAGTGGATCATCGACCGCATTGAGGGCCGTGTTGGCGCCAAGGAGACCGTTGTTGGTCACACCGCTAAGGCAGAGGACCTGGACCTGACTGGCCTGGACATCGACTTCGCCGATGTCAAGGAAGCCCTGAAGGCGCCGGCTGCTAAGTGGCAGGGTGACCTCCCGGACAACGAGGAGTGGCTGAAGTTCCTCGGCGACCGCGTTCCGCAGGAGGTCTGGGACGAGTTCGAGGCTCTGAAGGCTCGTATCGAGAAGAGTCTGCAGGACTAAGATCTTGCTAGCTAGCCTTGCTAAAAGCTAGAACCTAGAACCACCCCCTTGTTGCCCGAAGTGGCTGGCAAGGGGGTGGTTTGTGCAGTACAACGATGAAGGGTGACACGCAATGCAACTAACGCTTTTCTCTGATTTGAGCCTGCGTGTCATCACTTTGATGGCGATGGGGGAGCTGGGGCGCAAATACACCGCTGCCGAGGTAGCGGAGTCTCTCAATGCGTCTCGCGCGCATGTTTCCAAGGTTGTCTCGCGGCTTGTGGAGCTCGGCTTCTTGGAAGCGGTCAAGGGGCGCAATGGTGGCATTTATCTGCGGGATTCGGCTACGGAAAAATCCGTCGGCAAGCTGCTGCGCACTCTGGAAAACAACGAGGTCGTCGATTGTGTCGGCACTGACTGTCCATTGCTGCCGACGTGCCTGTTACGCGGCAAGTTAGCGGCCGCACAGGAGGCGTTCTTCGCCGCGCTGGATCCGGTGTTGATTGCTGATCTCATTCCCGCCAAGTCGGTTGATGGTGCGGATGGTGATACTCCCGAGGGAGGTAGCTTGCCTGAGGGGTCGAGGCTCAATATTCGTCCGGTTTAGGTGGTTTAGGCGTAGAGCTGAAGGCCTAATCTCGATTTGAAAAGAGCTGAGAGTGGTGCTGTCGAAGCTTGTCTGTCAAGACTTTTGGCGGCGCCGTTTCTGCAGCTAAAAGCGGTTGATTCGCAACTGCAAAGACTAGTTTTGGCGTCAACAAACCATATTGCGCAAACAAAATGCGCAATATAGTGATAGTGTGAAGTCATGCCAAACCTGAATGTCAACAAGAACGGCCTGACTCCAGAGCAGGCCGAAGTCGTCACCCAAACCCTGCCCGTCGTCGGTGCCAACATCGAGAAAATCACGCCGAACTTCTACAACCGGATGTTCGCTGCTCACCCCGAACTCATTGCCGATACCTTCAACCGCGGCAACCAGAAGCAGGGGGCTCAGCAGAAGGCGCTGGCGGCATCCGTCGCTACCTTCGCAGCTACCCTGGTCGACCCAGACGCTCCTGCCCCGGAGGAACTGCTTTCCCGCATCGGCCACAAGCACATTTCCGTTGGTATCAAGCCGGAGCAGTACCCAATCGTGCACAAGCACCTCTTCGATGCCATCGAGGAGATTCTTACCTCAGAGGTCTTTCAGGGAGCTGTCCGCGACGCATGGGATGCCGTCTACCTGGAGATGCAGCGTGTTCTCATCGACTTCGAGAAGGGGCTCTATGACGACCTCGGTGTCGAAGCAGGTGATGTTTTCCGCGCCGCTCACGTCGTCTCTCGTGAAGACCGCGGTGATGATGTCGCAGTATTCTCCGTCAAGCTTGACGACGAAACCCCCGTTTCCTACCTCCCGGGACAGTACATCTCCGTGCGTCAGACCATGCCGGACGGCGCCGGCCAGCTACGTCAATACTCTCTGGTCGGTGGCAAGGAAGGTGTGCTGACCTTCGCGGTTCGTCGTGTCGATGCCTCCGAGGACCTGCCGGCTGGCGAAGTTTCCACACAGCTGTGGGAAAAGGTGCAGCCGGGCGATGCCATCGAGATCTCTCTGCCTGCAGGCGACCTGGTGTTGGACACCAAGTCCGATGACCCGGTGGTGCTCATTTCCGCAGGTATTGGCGCAACTCCGATGATCGGCATGCTGGATGCCCTGGTGGCTGCCGATTCCAAGCGTGATGTCGTCGTTCTCCACGCGGACCGCGCAGAAACCGCAGATGCCCTGCGCGCAGAGCGTGACAATGCTGTCGCCGCATTGGCCAATGCTCGCCAGCAGGTGTGGTACGAGCCGGATTTGATGAATCTGGCGGATGCGGAGCTGCCGGAGGGCGCTCAGTACTACCTCTGTGGTGGCAATGGCTTCCTGCAGGCCATTCGCCAGCAGCTCGGCGATCGCGGTGTTGCTCGCGATAACGTTCACTTCGAGCTGTTCAGCCCGAACGATTGGCTGCTAGACGCTTAGCGCCACAACCGCGCCGTCGCCATAAAAGCCGTCGTCACAAATAAAACCGAATGACCAGCCGCGAAATATGTCCGGGGCTGGTCATTGTGCTGTTTGTGGCTTCGGTGACTTCGTATTACTCGGCTGAGCCGGAAAGCTCCGCAACAACATCCGCCGCATATTGATTCTCGCACTGCGCAAACCCAATACCGGCCCATAAGTTGAGATATTCAGGATCACCGGCCTTATTCGCCGCGCCGCGAATCGGTGTGGTCAAGTAGTGCAGTTGCGGGTAAAGCTCCGGCGCGACCCTAGAAAACTCCCGAGTAAACGTGTTCTCGATGGCACGCGCAGGCTTACCGGAAAAGGCGTGAGTCAAAACGGTGGCACGCTCCACCAAATCACGCAGTGCCTGTCGGTGCGTCTCCTTCGTACCCGCCTCCGCGGTGGTGAGGAACCGTGTGCCAACTTGCACAGCCACCGCGCCGGCTTCCATAAGCTTGACGACGTCCTCTCGGTTACCCACCCCACCAGCGGCGATGATAGGTACATCGGTCACTGCGCATGCTTCGGTGACTGCTTGGGCAAGCTCTTCTACAGAGGCGCCAATGCTGTCGGACGAATCCTTCCCCTCCACAAATGCGCGGTGCCCACCCGCAGCTAGTCCTTGCAGGACAATGCGATCAGCGCCAGCCTCCGTCGCCGCCCGTACACCCTCAATTGAGGTCGCATTCAAAATCACTTTGCGGCCTGATTCCTTTACCCGAGCAATGACCTCGTTGTCTGGGTGGCCAAAGGTGAAGGAGACGAACTTCAGGGCATCGGGATTGGGCAGAAAGTCATCAGCGAGAATTGCCTCGACTTTCGCCGAGAAGTAGTCATCTGACCAGGTCGGAGTGTCAGGCAAATCGATGTCGAAGTGGGCAGCGGCCGGCGCCAGACGATTACGAAAAGCGGTCCACTGAGCAAGTTCCTCCTCTGAGGTTCCGACACCGGCGTCAGCTGTGTTGGGGCAGAAGAGGTTGATGCCGAAACCTTTGCCGTCGTCAAGCAGTGTGCACGTCTGCTGTGCCTGTTCAGTGAGCTTTTCGACAGTGAGATATCCGGCGGCAAGGGTGCCAAGCCCGCCAGCATTGGAAACGGCAGCGACGAGTTCGGGCGTGGATGGGCCACCGGCCATCGGTGCGAGAATGATTGATGAGCGTCGGAGGTTTTCGGGTGATTGCGAGGTTGTGCTGCTCATAGGGCGAGAGTAACACTAAGGCCGGATTCCCCCGCGTGGGAGAACCCGGCCGGTGCCGACGAACGGCGTTGTGCAATAGAGGCCGCGCTACCGCCTCAAGAACTCAAGGACTACTTGGTGCTCTCCGGCGGATCCAGCGGCATACCCTGGCCAGCGCGGTAGAACGGAATGTCCTGCGGTGCCAGCGGGGTCTTGCCGGCGATGAGGTCAGCGGCCTTTTCGGCAATCATCATGGTCGGTGCGTAGATATTGCCGTTGGTGATGCCCGGCATGACCGAAGCGTCAACCACGTAGAGGCCCTCGGTGCCGTGAACCTGCATGGTTTCCGGATCGACCACGGCCATCTCGTCGGAGGCCGGCCCCATCTTGCAGGTGCAGGATGGGTGCAGTGCGGTCTCGGCGTCCTTGCGGACCCACTCGAGAATCTCCTCGTCGGTCTGCACATCTGCACCCGGGGAAATCTCGCCGTCGGTGTACTCCTTCATTGCCGGAGTGTCCAGCAGCTTACGGGAGACCTTCACAGCCTCGACCCATTCACGGCGGTCCTGATCAGTGGACAGGTAGTTGAACAGAATCGACGGCTTGACCTTGATGTCCGAGGAGGTGATGTGGACATGGCCACGGGCATCCGAGTACATCGGACCAACGTGGAACTGGAAACCGTGCGGGCTATCGATCTTCGTGCCGTCGTAACGCATGGCCAGCGGCAGGAAGTGGAACATCAGGTTCGGGTAGGGCTCGTTGTCGTTGGAGCGCGCGAAACCGCCACCCTCGAAGTGCGACGTTGCCACCGGGCCCTTGTGGGTGAGCAGCCACCACAGGCCAATGAACGGCCAACGCCACTTCTCCAGGTACGGCTGTGAAGACACCGGCTGGGTGGCGTTGTACTGAATGTAGACCTCCAGGTGGTCCTGCAGGTTTTCGCCGACACCAGGCAGGTGCTTGACGACGTTCACTCCGGCGGCATTCAGAATCTTCTCATCGCCAACGCCGGAGACCTCGAGCAGCTGCGGAGAGTTGAAAGCGCCACCGCAGAGGATGACCTTGTCTGCTCGCACCTGGTGTGTACGACCCTTCCAGGTGTACTCGATGCCGACGGCCTTGGTGCCCTCGAAGAGGATGCGGGTGGCTTCTGCGCGGGTGCGGAGCTCCAGATTTGGACGCTGCAGGGCTGGGTGCAGGTATGCGCGGGCAGCAGAGAGGCGACGGCCCTTGTCGATGTTCGCGTCGAAGGGACCGAAGCCCTCCTGGCGGTAGCCGTTGACGTCCGGGGTGTAGTTGTAGCCGGCCTGCTGGACAGACTTGAAGAAGGCCTTGAACAGCGGAGAATCGGCCGGACCGCGCTTCATGCGCAGTGGGCCGTCGTGGCCACGGCGCGGGTCGTCCTTGTCGGAGCCGAGTGCATTTTCCATGCGCTTGAAGTAAGGCAGAACGTGGTTCCAGCCCCAGTTCTCTAGCCCCTTGGTGTCGCCCCACTTGTCGTAGTCCATGGGGTTACCGCGCTGGTAGATCTGGCCGTTGATGGAGGAGGAGCCGCCGACGACCTTGCCGCGGGCGTGGTAGATGCGGCGACCGTTCATCTCCGGTTCCGGCTCGGATTCGTACTTCCAGTCGTAGTACTTGTTACCGATTGGGAAGGAGAACGCCGAAGGCATGTGAATGTAGAGATCCCAGAGGGAGTCCATGCGGCCGGCCTCGAGCACGAGCACCTGCTGAGTGTGGTCTGCGGACAGCCGGTTAGCCAGCACAGAGCCGGCAGAGCCCGCGCCAACGATGACGACGTCGCGGTGTTCGACTGTAGTGTTGCCATTCTTTTTACCGAAGTTGAAGACAGCCGGGAAAGCTCCCATGTTCTGGTGTACCTCCGTAGGTTGTTTGCCGATGTATATCGGAATAGTTTTCAAGGACTGTGATAAGCCCCGATAAGCCCCAAGTAATATTTAAAGGCGAGCCCTATATATTGATATTGGAATAAGTGGCCGGAGGCGTATCTCAAATCCCCTTCACCTATACAGAATGCCACACAATTGGTATTCAATTCCAGTTGGAATGATTTTAAACGCCTTGAAAACTGGGTAAATATGCAGGTGAAGATGTTGATGTTGGGGTGGCGAATTCTTCTGAATCGATTCTTAAACTTGAGGGATTATTCAAACTAGGTATGCTGAATTAGTTCCCGAATCTGAAGGATTTTCCTATGTCTGATACTCCGCCAACTGAGAAGGTAACGGAGGAAAAATCTGGATCGTCGCAAGGAATGCAGCGATCGCAGTCGGCCCCTCCACAACAAGCGCAAGCGAGTGTGACCTCCGAGCCTGAGGTCAACTGGCCTGTATTTATTATTTCAGGTGTTGGCATTCTTGCCATTGCCCTGTGGGCTATTTTTGCCCCGGACAATGCAGCGGACACCCTAGCTGGCATTGTCGCCTGGGTATCGAAGAACTTCGGCTGGTTCTATATTGTGACCGCGACGGTGGCAGTGCTCTTCATGCTCTACGTCGCTATCTCGCGAACGGGACAGATTAAGCTCGGCCCCGATCACGCCAAGCCTCAGTTTGGTCTGTTCTCCTGGGCCTCTATGCTCTTTGCGGCGGGTATCGGCATTGACCTGCTCTTCTTCTCGGTAGCGGAGCCGGTGGCACAGTTTTATGGCCCGCCGACCGGAGACGCGGAGACCATCGAAGCTGCACGTCAGGCAGTGGTGTTCACGCTCTTCCACTATGGCGTGACCGGTTGGGCACTCTACGCCCTGATGGGTATGGCATTCGGCTACTTCGCGTATCGCCTGAACATGCCGCTGACCATTCGTTCGGCGCTCTATCCGATTATCGGCAAGCGCATCCACGGCCCCGCTGGTGAAGCGGTCGAAATCGCGGCGATGCTGGGTACCGTTTTCGGTGTCGCAACCTCGCTGGGTATCGGCGTCGTCCAGCTGAATTACGGCCTGCGTGTACTGTTCGGGGTGGATGAGAGTACGTCCTGGCAGATCGCTCTAATCGTCGTGGCCGTATCGGTGGCTATCGCCTCCGCAGTTTCCGGTGTCGACAAGGGAATTCGTCGTCTCTCGGAGCTCAACGTTGGCCTGGCCATCTGCTTGATGCTCTACATCCTGGTTACCGGCCGCACCGCGTTCCTGTTTGACGCACTGGTGATGAACGTCGGTGAGTACGTCTCGAAGTTCCCGTCCATGACTATGGATACCTACGCGTTCTCCGGAGCGCAGGAATGGTTGAACTCCTGGACCCTGTTCTTCTGGGCTTGGTGGGTGGCCTGGGCACCGTTCGTCGGTTTGTTCCTGGCTCGCATTTCCCGTGGCCGTAGTCTGCGTCAGTTTGTCGTCGGCACGCTGACCATTCCATTCCTCTTCGTTCTGATGTGGGTATCGGTGTTCGGTAACTCGGCTCTGGACCTGGTTATCGGTGGCGATTCGGAGTTTGGGCAGACTGCATTGGATTACCCGGAGCGCGCCTTCTACCTTCTGCTAGAGCAGTACCCGGCACCGATGTTGGTGGCGGCAGTCGCCTCCCTGATCGGTCTGCTGCTCTACATCACCTCGGCTGACTCGGCAGCACTGGTGATGAGTAACTTCACTTCGAAGATCACCGACACACAGCAGGACGGTAAGAAGTGGACCCGTATTTTCTGGGCTGTCGTGGTCGGTGTGCTGACCATCGCGATGCTCTACGTCGGTGGTATTCCGACACTGCAGTCCGCGACGATTGTGATGGGCCTGCCGTTCGCCTTTGTCATCTATCTGGTGATGTATGGCCTCTTTAAGTCGCTGCGACTGGAGCTGCTGCAACAGGATTCGACACGTCGGGCCCTCCATGGTGCGATGTCGGGCCGCGCCGTAGATGGCGAACAGGGCGACTGGCGTAAGCGACTTGCCCGCTCCATGTCCTTCCCGGGCAAGAAGCCAGTCATGCGCTACCTCGACCGAGTGGTACAGCCCGCGCTTGAACAGGTGGCAGAAGCTATCAGGGACCGTGGCGGCGAAGTGACGCTGCACCGTGAACCAGCAGAAGAAGTTGGCATCGACCAGATTGACCTGCAGGTCGGATTCGGCGAGGAGATGAGCTTCCGCTACCAGGTCTATCCGGTTGAACACTTGACGCCGTCTTTCGCTGGCCTGGTACACCTGGACAGTGATGCTGATATTTACTACTACCGCCTCGAGGTCTTCACGCTTACCGGCTCGCTCGGCTACGACGTCTATGGATACACCCAAGAGCAGCTGATTTCCGACGTCCTCGACCTCTACGAACGGCACTTGGAGTTCCTGCATATGCAGTCTGATCTCCCGGGCACCTCAGATTTGTCCGATAATGCCGAACCTGTCCGCGAATGGTCTGATGACTACGCCAAGGAGGATTCCTAAATGACCTTTAAGCCTTCCACTACTGATAAGGCTCTCGCACCCGAGACCGCCAAATCTCACGAAGGGGCCGCCACGCTGTTTATCAACGGCACCTGGTCCGCTGCAGCCGCTGGCAACACTCGCACCATCGAGTGCCCGGCCGATGGCTCTTTCATCGCCGAGGTCGCGGAAGCAGACGCCACCGACACCGAGCGCGCCATCGCCGCCGCCGACGCTGCTTTCCGACGTACCGGAGAAGGTTCCTGGGCATCCTGGAGCACAGCTGAGCGCAGCAAGTTGGTACTCGATATCGGTACTGCCATCAGGCAGCGCAAGGACGAATTTGCCTGGGCAGAGGCTATGGATACCGGCAAGCGCCTGCCTGAGGCGGCAGCCGATATGGATGACATCATCGCCTGCTTTGAGTACTTCGGGAAGCTCGCGGGCAATGATGCCGGTCGTCTCGTGGATGCGGATGACCCGTCCGTCGTCGCGCGTATTGTGCGTGAGCCCGTCGGTGTCTGTGGTCTGATTACGCCGTGGAACTACCCACTGCTGCAGACCGCATGGAAGGTCGCACCGGCGCTGGCCACGGGCAATACCTTTGTGCTCAAGCCGGCGGAGCTGACTCCGCACACAGCAATTCTGCTCATGCACGTCATCGATGATCTGGGTGTTCCGGCAGGCGTTGCCAACCTCATTACCGGAGCCGGTGCCGAAGCGGGCGCACCGCTGTCCTCGCATCCGAAGGTGGACATGGTCTCCTTCACTGGCGGTCTTGTCACTGGCAAGATTATTGCTGGTGAAGCGGCTAAGTCTGTGAAGAAGGTCGCGCTTGAGCTCGGCGGCAAGAACCCGAACATCATCTTCGCCGACGCCGATTACGAAGCCGCTTTGGACAATGCCCTCAATGCTGCGTTCCTGCACTCCGGTCAGGTGTGCTCGGCGGGCGCTCGCTTGATTGTGGAGGAGTCCATCGCCGAGAAGTTTGTCGACGATCTGGTCGAGCGCGCCGGACACATCCAGCTCGGCGGTCCGCTCGACGAGAAGGCCGAGACCGGTGCGCTGATTTCGAAGCAGCACCTGGATAAGGTCGCGGCATACGTCGATCGAGCTCGTGAGCAGGGCGCACGCGTGCGCGTAGGCGGCGAGATTGCCACGGGCACCACCGCCGATGGTTCCGCCTCGCTTGCCGACGGCTACTTCTACCTCCCAACCGTGATTGACCAGGTCACCCGCGAAATGGACTGCGTTCACGACGAAGCCTTTGGACCGGTGGTGACGGTGGAGACCTTCACCACGGTTGACGAGGCCATCGAGATCGGCAACGACACCGAATACGGCCTGGCCGGTGCGGTGTGGTCATCCAACCGCGAGGTGTCTGAGCGCGTTTCCCGCGAGCTGCGTCACGGTACCGTCTGGATCAACGACTTTGGCCCCTACCTGCCACAGGCCGAGTGGGGTGGCTTTGGTCAGTCCGGTATTGGCCGTGAGCTGGGCCCGACCGGCCTGGAGGAGTACACCGAAGCCAAGCTGGTCTACGAGAACACAGCACCGGCGGTTACCGGTTGGTTCGAGGATCGTCGTTAAATAACTCGGCACAAGCCCGAGCAATAATACGGGAAAACGACCCATCGGCCGTTATACTCACCGATTGAAAAAATCGACTCTGCGCACAACTGCGATAAAGGTTTGCAGTTGTGCGCGTTGTGTTTTCTAAAGGACATCTGCCGTGAACGCTACTACCCGCTCCGACAATGCCAGTTCTAGTACCGCCAGTGGGCCAGATACTGCCTGCGCCGATACTGCCAGCACCGCCGCGACCTTTACCCGCTTCACCCGGCGCCAGCATGTCATCGCCTGGGCTGTGCATGCCTTCACGCTGACCGGTTTGGTGTGGGCAACGCTGGCTGCGGTCGCACTGCTGGAGGGCCGCCCACATTGGATGTGGCTCTGGCTGGGCATTGCCCTCGTCGTCGATGGTGTCGACGGCAATATGGCGCGTAAGCATCACATCAAGGAAGTCGTCCCGTGGTTTAACGGCGCAGTGGTGGACAACATCGTCGACTATCTCACCTGGACCGCCATACCCGCGGCTTTCATGGTTATGTATCTGCCGCTGGGGCCACGGCCGTTGGCGATTGCCCTGATCATTTTGGTTCTGGTGTCGTCGATGTTCTGCTATGCCAACGAAGCCGCCAAGTCTGGCGACTACTACTTCGTTGGTTTCCCCGCCGCGTGGAATATCGTGGCGGTCTTGCTGTGGGTATGGAACGCGCCCATGGCGGTGTGTATCTCTGCCATTTTTATCTTCAGCGCAATGACGTTGGTGCCGCTGCACTACACGCATCCATTCCGCGTGGAACGCGGCCGGATTGCCAACATTGCCGCAACGTTCATCTGGATTGTCTCGACCGGCATGCTTATCGCAGGTGAGACGGCGGTAGCGTCGTTAAGCAAGGCGTCTATCCACGGGCTTGTGGCTGTCAACGTTGCCGCCGGTGCCTGGCTGATTATTGGCGGCGTGCGGCGCTCGCTTAGCGGTCGCTAGCGGCAGTTGGTGGGTGGTTGGCGCAGGATTGCGGAGATGGCGCGGTCGCGCAGCCAGCGGACGTATTCGACGGCGCAGGCTGCAACAATTAACGCAATGACAAAGATGGTGACCCACACCGGATAATCGCGTCCGTTGGCCCAGAAATAGACATAGGGCGAGACGAAAGTCACTACGGTGATCAGGAGCCCCAGCATTCTTCGGCCGAATGAGCGGCCGGTGATCATCTCGACAATTCCCCAGGTGTAGGGGATAGCGGTAATGATGTCGATGCTCCACAGCACCCAGACATTGCCGTGGAATCCGGGGACGAAAACCACAGGTAGCGCGCGGAGCGAAGAGTAGACCATCACCACCAGGTAGGCCAACACTTTCGGGTTGTAGAGCAGGCGCCACACGGGGTTGCGCTCGATGAGTTTGGTCCCGACTTTGCGTAGTGCATGCAGATCCTTTTGCTGCATGACCAGCGTATTTGTTCCCTCCAGCAGGTAAGCGAGCAGTTTTTGCTGCACGCGACTGCCGTGTGCCCAGGCCTGTACCAGCTCGCTTGGCGAGATAGCGATGGGCACCAGTGGTTCTCCGCGCTGCTTCAGTGCAGTTGGAAGCTCGAGGGTACTGTCATCGAGCTTATCGACGGCCAGTTCCGGGCCCACCACATGAACGATGTCGCCGCCGAGGATGTTTTGTACCTTGTCCACATCACTTTCGGGCAGCGAGCTGAACCAGAGTAGCTGCCGGGAGGAAATTGCCATCCGCAAGGCGGTGCCCAGAGCTTCTGCCGCGTCATCGATGGCGTAAAAGTCCTGCGTGTTGGTGTGGGCGAGTGAACGCAAGCTGTCGATTGTCACGACATTTTTGGCATTGAGCTCGCTGAGGCGGGCCACGCCGGAAATATCGATGACCGCCTGAGGGTCAAGGGCGAAAGCATGGGTAAAAGGAAGGTCGAGTATCGAGCGCATCGCAAGGAGCCGCTGGTGTCGCTGGTGTCCAACCAGGGCTGAATTCTGTGCGCTCATAGTGTTTTAGCTTGCCACAACTTGCGCTTCTCACCAGCAACTATACGGTTCGGTCTGTCTATTGGCAGGTGTTCTACCCTGTGAAAACTTCATTAAGTTGGACTTTTTTCGCTGTGTAGAGTAGCTTCTAATCCACTAATAGACAGGTCTGTTCATTATGGCTTTGATGGCGGACTGGCTCATAAATTTAGGAGAAACACTCTCATGCTCATCTCAGGACTAGCGCTGGGCGCCGTGCTCGGCTTTGTTATGCAGCGAGGACGCTTCTGCGTCACCGGCTTCTTGCGCGACATCTTCACTCAGCGCAGCTGGCGCGGCTTCGTCGCCCTGCTGATTGTTATTTCCGTCCACGCCATCGGCCTGGCCGCACTGACCAGCGCCGGCGTGATTACTCCCGAATACAACGAGCTGGCACCACTGGCCGTTATCGTCGGTGGCGTTATCTTCGGACTTGGTATCGTCCTGGCCGGTGGCTGCGCCTCGGGTACCTGGTACCGCTCCGGTGAGGGCCTGATCGGCTCCTGGATCGCACTGGTCTTTTACGCCCTATCCGCTGCTGCCATGAAGACTGGCTTCCTCAATGGCCTGCAGGATTCCCTGAAGGACCGCACCGTCGGCCTGACCAGCATCCACGCCTCTCTGGGCATTAGCATCTGGCCACTGGTGATCGCGCTGAGCGCCGTCACGGCATACTTCGCTGTCCGCTTCCTGCGCGAAGAATTCTCCGGTCCGCGCCCGGCCACTCTGGCGCCACGTAAGTCCGGTCTGGCGCACATTCTGACTGAAAAGGCCTGGCACGTGTACGCCACCGCCGCCATCGTCGGTGTACTTGGCGTTATCGCATGGCCGCTGTCCGCCGCCACCGGCCGCAACGACGGCCTCGGCATCACGACTCCGTCCTCCAACCTCGCCAACTACGTTGTCACTGGTGACACCGAGCGTTTCGACTGGGGCGTCCTCCTCGTCCTCGGCATCCTCGTCGGCTCCTTCATCGCGGCCAAGGCCTCCGGTGAATTCCGCCTCCGCGTCCCGGATGCCACCCAGGGCGCACGCTCGGTCGTCGGCGGCATCTTCATGGGTGTCGGCGCTGCGTGGGCCGGCGGCTGCACCGTCGGTAACGGCATGGTCCAGACCTCGCTGTTCAGCTACCAGGGTTGGCTCGCACTGGCGTCCATCGCCGCAGGTGTCGCTATCGCCGCAAAGCTCTGGCTGAAGCCGTCCGCACCTTCGCTTAACGACGTCCCGAGCACCCCTTCCACCACCAACGACACAGCGGTATCGGCAACTGCTCCGGTCACTTCGACTGCTACTTCGCCTGTGTCCCTGCCGGGTAGCGAAGGTGCCGGTGCCGCTGGCACCGAGGCCTCCCCGCTGGCGGGTGCCTTTACTGTCGCGCCGGTAGCGTTGCTCGACCGGAGCGTCGTCAAGCAGGAAGACGGCAAGCTCACGCCACTGGGCGATGGGCGTTACGAGCTCGACACCGTCGGCGCGGTGTGCCCATTCCCGCTGATCGAGGCCAAGGACGCGATCAACAAGATTGAGGTCGGCGAGGAGCTGGTGATCCCATTCGACTGCACCCAGGCCACGGATGCGATTCCGCGCTGGGCTGCGAAGGATGGCCACAAGGTCACCAACTTTGAGCAGACCGGTGAAGCTGGCTGGACGATTTCCGTCCGCCGCGGGAAGTAAGGCATGGTGACGGCGGGAGAGCGCTGTTAGGGTGAGGGCATAGATTGATTGACATCAACAACAAAGGAGCTCAACCATGGCAAAGAATATTCGACCACTAGATGCTCTCGTAGCCGCGGGTGCCGCCAGCGTCCTTGTGCTGGCCGGTTGCTCCTCCGATGATTCGGCTAGTACTGAGGCAAGCAGCACTGTTAGCGAAACCAGCTCTTCCGTGTCGGCCACCAGCTCTGAGGGGCATGACGACATGGATGATATGGACGATGCCGATGAGCATGGCGGTCATGGTGACCATGGTGATGACGCGATGGCCGGCCATGACCATCCGGCCGATGGTGGTCCGGCTCCAGAGGGAATGATTGCGGCGGACAACGCGAAGTTCCCGGTCGGCAGTGAAGTGCAGGTTCTCGCCGATCATATGCCGGGCATGAAGGGTGCAGAAGGCAAGGTTGTTGGTGTTTTCACCACCACAACCTACTCCGTTTCCTACACCCCGACCGATGGCAGTGAGCCGGTGAAGGACCACCGCTGGGTCGTTCATGAGGAGCTGGAGAACCCAGGCGAAGCACCGCTTGCCGACGGCTCCGAGATCACCATCAACGCCGAGCATATGGCGGGCATGAAGGGGGCCAAGGGCACTGTTGACTACTCCACCCAGGAGCCGGTGTACATGGTCGATATTGACGATGATGGCATGACCATGAAGAACCACAAGTGGGTTACTGAAAGCGAGCTTGCTCCGGAGGACTAACTAGTTAGGCTTAGTCCGCCACTTCTAGGTTGGTTGCTTCGGGCCGGTTGCTTCGGCCTAACTCAATCCATTAAAACCGGGTATCACGCAGGAAGTGTGGTGCCCGGTTTTTTTATGCTTCGCGCCTATGCTCCGTGTCCAAAAACCTTCGGGTAGCGCGTGGTCCGGCTGGGTGCGGAGACGGCGGGGACGGGGCCGGCGAGGGCAGGGGCGGTCGGCCACTTGTCGATGAGCTATTCACCTGTCGATGCGCTATAGCGTGGCCATCAGTGAATAACGCATCGACAAGTGCTCAGGTAGACCCCACAACGTGCGCATAAGTGGCGGAAAACCATCGATAAGACAACGGAAGTCATCGACAGGTCACGGAAAACCATCGATAAGTCGGCAACACCAGTGCGCCTGCTCAGTCCACTCAGCCCCGAAACTGGTATTAATTCGCCGCGTACCTGCATTGGCACTTTCTTAATCAGAAGTGCATTCGCGCATCTCTAAGCGCATAACCCCAGTTCAGTCGGGTGTTAAAAAAGCGTTAATAGGTGCCCGCCGCAGTAGGTATGGGTGTTTTATAACTGTCATGTTTGTAGACATTTTGCTTCTTCTACTCACCATTGCGGCCTTCCTGCTACTGCAGGGCTGCGCAAAGGCGGTGAAGAAACTATGACGTGGGAATTGATCGTCGGCGCCATTTTAGGTTTGGCGGCATTGGGCTATGTCCTGGTCGCCCTGATTGATCCGGAGCGATTCTCGTGAGCAACGTCATTATGGGATTTGTCCCGGTAATCATCGTGATGGCCGCACTGGCCATCCTTTACATCCCGCTCGGCAATTACATGGGGCGGGTATTCACCACTGATAAGCACTTGGGTGTTGAGCGCGGTTTCTACCGCGCCATCGGTGTGCGCCCAGAGGCCAACCAGCACTGGACAAAGTACACCGCCAGTGTGTTGAGCTTCTCCGCTGTCAGCGTCATCTTCGTCTACCTGCTGCAGCGAGTGCAGCAGTGGCTACCGCTCAACCACGGCAAGGGCTCAGTCTCTCCGGACCAGGCGTGGAACACCGCGGTGTCGTTTACCACCAACACCAACTGGCAGTCCTACTCCGGTGAAGAAGCCATGACGGTGCTGACTCAGATGGCTGGCCTGGCAGTTCAGAACTTCGTCTCCGCCGCAGTCGGTATTGCAGTGGCGGTGGCGCTGGTTCGAGGCCTGGCCAACCGTCACGGTGACGGCAACATCGGCAACTTCTGGGTAGATCTGACTCGTACCGTCCTGCGAGTGCTGCTGCCCATCGCCGCTATTGGTGCAATTCTGCTGATTTCGCAGGGTGCCATCCAGAATTTCTCGGCCCCACAGACTATCCAGACTGTCACCGGCGGCAGCCAGACTATCCCGGGCGGTGCCGTGGCATCGCAGGAGGTCATCAAGGAATTGGGCACCAACGGCGGTGGCTACTTCAACGCCAACTCCGCGCATCCATTTGAAAACCCGAATGCGTGGACCAACATGCTGGAAATCTTCCTTATCCTGTTGATTCCGGTCTCGTTGACCAGGGCATTCGGTGTCATCATCGGTGACAAGCGCCAGGGCTGGGCAATTCTGTCCACCATGGCGGTGCTCTACTTCATCTCTCTGGCTGTCGTTATGTCCAGCGAGACTGCGCTGCAGACCTTCCAAGGTGGCGGCATGGAGGGCAAGGAAATGCGCTTTGGCGTGCTGCCGAGTTCCTTCTTTGCGGTGACCACCACCATGACGTCGACAGGCGCGGTGGACAGCTTCCATTCCAGCTACTCACCACTGGCAGGCGGCATGCTCATGCTGAACATGCTGCTGGGCGAGATCAGCCCTGGCGGTGTGGGCTCCGGTCTCTACGGCATGCTCATCATCGCCATCCTGACCGTATTCATCGCCGGCCTGATGGTCGGCCGTACCCCGGAATACCTGGGCAAGCGCATTGGTGTTTCGGAAATCACCAAGGTTTGCCTCTATATCCTGGTCATGCCAGTGCTGGTGCTGGCAGGTGTCGGTATCTCCACCATACTGCCGTCGACGCTGGACTCCGTGTCCGCTGATGGACCGCACGGTTTCTCCGACCTGATTTACGCCTTCACCAGTGCGTCCAACAACAATGGTTCGGCATTCGCGGGCTTCGGTGCCGATACCCCGTGGTTCAACATGAGCCTCGGTTTCGCCATGCTGTTTGGTCGCTTTCTTCCAATTGTCATGGTGCTGGGTCTGGCTGGTGACTTCGCCAAGCAGCGACCAGCCGCCGAGACCGCTGGCACCCTGCCAACTCACCGACCGCAGTTTGTCGGCCTGACCGTTGCCATCGCAATCATCGTCAGCGCCCTGACCTTCCTACCAACCCTCGTCCTTGGCCCGCTGACGGAGGCCCTGTCATGAGCAAGAATTCCAACGCATCTTCCGCATTTTCTCCCAGCGCACTGAAAGCGGCTCTGCCGCTGGCGCTGAGCAAGATGAACCCGCGCCAGCTCATCGCCACCCCTGTGATGTTCCTGGTCGAAGTCGGTGCCGCATTTACGCTGGTCCTGGCCATTGCGCACCCGTCGCTGTTCAGTATTTCCATCACAGTGTGGCTGTGGTTGACGGTACTTTTTGCAACGCTGGCGGAAGCCGTCGCTGAGGGCCGCGGCAAGGCACAGGCGGAATCGCTGCGCGCTTCGCGCACCACCTCTGATGCCTTCAAGCTCAACAACGGCGCCAACGCCGCTGCAGCACTGGAGAACCCAGCCGCGCAGACCACCAAGGTCGCGGCCACGGACCTGGTTCCGGGTGACATCGTCATCGTCTCCGCCGGCGAGCCGATTCCCGCCGATGGCGACGTGATCGTCGGCGCTGCCAGTGTCGATGAGTCCGCCATTACCGGTGAGTCCGCGCCGGTCATCCGCGAGGCCGGCGGTGATCGGTGCGCGGTCACCGGTGGTACACGCGTGCTTTCCGACGCCATCGCCATCGAGGTCACCACCATGCCCGGTGAGAGCTTCATGGATCGCATGATTGGTCTGGTCGAAGGCGCACAGCGCAAGAAGACTCCGAACGAGCTGGCACTTGGTTCCCTGCTGCACGTGTTGACCCTGATCTTCCTCATGGTCGTCATCGCCTTGGCACCAATGGCTGTCTTCAACGGCGCTGAGCAGGACCCATTGGTACTGGTCGCACTGCTGATCTGCCTGATCCCGACCACTATCGGCGCGCTGCTGTCCGCTATTGGTATCGCCGGTATGGACCGCCTGGTTCAGCACAACGTGTTGGCCATGTCGGGCCGTGCGGTTGAGGCCGCTGGTGACGTCGCCACGCTGCTGCTAGACAAGACCGGCACCATCACCTTCGGTAACCGTCAGGCTGCGGAGTTCTCCGAGGTCGGCGACACCACGCACGCTGAATTGGTACACGCCTGCCAGCTTTCTTCGCTTGCCGACGAAACCCCCGAGGGCCGCTCCATTGTCGAGCTCGCGGAAACCGAATCGAATGAACGCATCGACGAATCCGTCTATGCCAATGCGACCTTCATTCCCTTTACCGCTCAGACTCGTATGAGTGGTATCGAGTTCCCCGCTACCGGCGGCGAGAAGAAACGCAAGGTAGTCAAGGGTGCCGCAATGGAGATTGTGAAGCTGATGAAGTGCATCGGTGCCACCGTGCCGCCCGAGGTCGATGGCATTGTCCAGCGCATTTCGGAAGCGGGCGGTACCGCGCTGGTGGTCGCCGAGGTATTTGGCGGCGACGAAGTAACCAGCGGTGAGTCCGGACGAGTGCTGGGTGTTATTTATCTCAAGGACGTCGTTAAGCCTGGCATGCGTGAGCGTTTCGATCAGCTGCGTGAAATGGGCATTCGTACCGTCATGATCACGGGCGACAATGCGGTGACGGCGCATGCGATTGCGAAGGAGGCCGGCGTCGACGATGTGCTCGCTGAGGCCACCCCGGAGCAGAAGCTAGAGTTGATCCGCAAGGAGCAGTCGAAGGGACGCCTGGTCGCCATGACCGGTGACGGCACCAACGATGCACCGGCATTGGCGCAGGCAGATGTGGGCGTGGCAATGAACACTGGTACGTCGGCGGCGAAGGAAGCGGCCAACATGGTGGACCTGGATTCGGATCCGACCAAGCTCATTGACGTGGTGGGAATCGGCAAGCAGTTGCTGATTACCCGCGGTGCGCTGACCACCTTCTCCATTGCCAATGACGTGGCGAAGTACTTCGCCATCATTCCAGCCATGTTCGTCACGGCGCTGCCTGGCCTGGACAAGCTCAACATCATGAACCTGCATTCGCCGGAAAGCGCCATCCTGTCTGCAGTGATCTTCAACGCGCTGGTGATTGTCGCCTTGATTCCGCTGGCTCTCAAGGGCGTGAAGTACCGCGCCGGGTCGGCTGCCTCACTGCTGAGCCGCAACCTGCTCATCTTCGGTGTCGGTGGCATCATCGCACCGTTTGTCGGCATCAAAATTATTGACCTCCTGCTCTCCGGAGTGTTCGGGATGTAAGTGCCTTGGCCTCGCGCCAAACGGCGCAGCCAGCGCACAGCACTTGGCATCTCGCAACATGTGAAAAGAATCGAGAAGGACATGAACAAGAACTTTCGGTTGGTATCCACCACAATCAAGGCATATTTGCTGCTCACCGTGGTTATCGGCCTGCTGTACCCAGCCGCAATCTGGGTAGTGGGGCGAATCTGGTCCGATAACGCTGATGGCTCGATGATGTATGACTCCGCAGGCAAGGCCCAGGGCTCGGAGCTCATTGCCCAAGAAGTGACAAAGCCGGGATTTTTCTACCCGCGCCCGTCTGCTGCGGGGGATAATGGCTACGACGCGATGTCGTCTTCGGCATCGAACGTGTCGCCGTATAGCAAGGAGTTCCAGGCTGAAATCGAACAGCGCCGCACCGATGTCGCTGCCCGCGAGGGCATCGACCCGGCCCAGGTACCGGTGGAGGCAGTCACCGCCTCCGGTTCCGGTCTGGATCCGCATATCTCCGAGAAGTACGCACAGCTGCAAGCACCGCGCGTGGCCAAGGAGCGCAACCTGCCACAGGCAGAGGTTGAGCGGTTGATCTCGGAAAATAGTGAAAACGCAATTACGGAACAGGGCTCGCAGGATGGTGGGCGACTGGTCAACGTCGTAAAGCTGAACGCCGCTCTGACAGACGGACAGTAAGCATCCTGCGATTGGGCAAGGTATGGCAAGTAAAGGTCTGTAAGAAATGGCCAAGCGAGGAAAACTGAAGGTCTACCTGGGGTTCGCCCCGGGCGTGGGTAAGACGTGCGCCATGTTGAGCGAGGGGCACGATCTGTACTCCCGTGGGCACGAGGTAGTCATTGGTCTGGTGGAACACCACGGTCGCGAGCGGACGAAGAAGCTCATCGAAGGCCTGCCAGTGTTGGATTGTCGAAAGGTGTCCTACCGCGGCAACACCTATCGTGAGCTGGATGTTGATGCGATTATCGAGATGCGTCCCGAGGTCGCCCTCGTCGATGAGCTCGCGCACACCGTCGTTACCGATGAGCCGGACAACGAGTTCGTTCAGCAACGCAAGCGCTGGCACGATGTCTACCAGCTTCTCGACGCAGGCATCGACGTCATCTCGACGATGAACATCCAGCACTTGGAATCGCTTAACGACGTCGTTGCGGCCGTCACCGGCGTGCGCCAGATGGAGACGGTACCCGACCGTGTCCTCCGCGATGCGGACGAGATTGAGCTCATCGACTTGAGCCCGGACGCCCTGCGCATCCGCCTGTCTCGCGGCGAAATCTACCGCAAGGAGCAAGCGGAACTAGCGCTGCGCAAGTACTTCCGCCCGGGCAACCTCAGCGCCCTGCGTGAGCTGGCACTTTTGTGGCTGGCTGACAAGGTCGAGGAGGTGCTCGATGCCTACCGCGAAGACGAGGAGATCGACGACCACTGGACCACGCGTGAGCGCGTCGTGGTGGCCGTGCGCGATGATGAGAACGCGGAGTCCATGATTCGCCGCGGTGCTCGTATGACCGGTCGCGTGGCCGGCCGCGAGATGATTGTCGTGCACATTACCGGCGAGGACGACGGCCTTGACCGCGGGTATCTGCGTCGGCTGCGCAAGCTGCAGGATCTCACCGAGTCGCTGGGTGGGCAGTGGCGCACCATCGTGGGCGATGATGTGCCGGGAATTCTGCTGGAGTTCTCCCGCACGGTCAATGCATCGCAGCTGGTCATTGGCTCGGAGCGAGGACTGCGGCGCTATGTGGGCTTAAGTACCTCGCAGCGCATCATCGACCAGGCTGGGCCCATCGATGTGCACATCATCTCCTCAAGCTCAGAGAAGAAAGCCAAGCGGCGCAAGAAACTGCGCTCTCGCTTTTCCAAGGAGCGACGCATCACCGGTTGGCTCCTGGCACTGGTGGGGCCAGTGCTACTGACGTTGCTGCTCTACCAGCTGGACACCGGCCCGGAGTTCCTGGGCGTGCTGCTGCTGACCTATCTAATGCCGATAGTCTTCGCCGCTATGGCGGCAGGGTTGGTGCCAGCGCTGGCGGCAGTGGTGGTCTCCTCAATTCTGGCAAACTGGTACTTCACCGCTCCGGTGAATACCCTGACTATCACCGAGCCGGCCAGCTTGGCTCAAATCCTGCTCTTCGGTGTGATTGCGGCGGCTGTGGCGACGGTGGTGGAGCGTTCCGAGCGCCGCCGCGAGATGGCGGACAGGAGTTTGCATCAGGCAGTCGTAATGTCCGAGTTGGCACACGGTGTCGTCCACGATGGCGACAACATGTCCAACCTGGTCCACAGCTTGGCGGATACGTTCTCGATGGAGCGCGTGGACGTGCAGCGTTACTCCTCAGAGCGCAAGAAGTGGTTGACCATTGTCACCACCGCCGAACACGGCTTGTCCGAACCGTGGCCGACAGAGCTGCCGATGACTAAGGTCAGCTCCGGCGATGACCTGCGCTTTGTGCTCAGTGGCCGTGAACTCACCGCCGCTGAGACTGCCATGATTGCGGCTCACGGTTCCCGCATCCGGGCGCTCATGGACATGGAGGAAATCGCCGCGATGCGCCGCGCCACCGCTGCCCTCGAGGCGGGCAACCGCGTGGGCAGCGCGGTGCTGACCGCCGTTTCACATGACCTGCGCACACCGCTGGCCAGCATCAAGGCTGCGATCTCCAGCATGAACATGGAGGACGTTGAGCTTGACGACGAAACGCGTCTCATCCTCATGGAGACAATCGAGAGTTCCGCTGACCGCCTAGAGGTGGTCATTGGCAACCTACTCGATGCCAGCCGCATCGACTCCAGCACCAAGCGGGTGGAAAGTGTGCCGGTTAGCGTCTCCGATGTTGTGGACGCGGTATGTGCGGAGCTGCCGGAAGCCGCAGGTCACATTGACCGCGATATTGACCATGACGCCTGCATGGTGGAAGGCGATCCTGGGCTGATCCAGCGCATTGTTTCCAACATCGTCATCAACGGCCGTCAGTACGCACCGGAGTCGAGCCTGACCATTCGTACGCGGCCCAGCGAGCGCGGTGTGCGCGGTCCCGCCGACATGCCGGTTATGGGCTCGCTGGGTGCTATCGCTGCGAGCGCATGCATAGACATTTTGATCATTGACCACGGTAAGGGCATCCCGGAGGATAAGTTGGAGGAGATTTTTCAACCGTTCCAACGCCTTGGCGACTACTCGGCACAATCTCAGGGCCTTGGTCTGGGACTTGCCGCCGCCTCGCGTTTTGCCGACGCCATGGGAGGCGCCATCCGCGCCGAACAGACACCCGGCGGCGGTGCTACCTTCGTGCTGACGTTGCCGCGTGCAATGGGCGAGAGAAAGTAGGATTCCATGAATCTCAGTTCAGGACAACCCGCTGGTCAGGCTGGCAACAAACCCGGGCGAAAGATACTCATCGTCGAGGATGATGTCGCCATGGCCCGCACTGTGCTTGTCAGTTTAAAAGCCCGCGGTTACGAGCCACGTGTCGCGCAAACGGCCACGCGGGCGTTAGCCGCGGTCAGCGAGTGGAAGCCCGACGCCGTTCTCCTGGATCTGGGCTTGCCCGATGTCAGTGGCCTGGAAGTTCTGCGTTCTTTGCGCAGGTGGAGCGATATTCCAGTGCTGATTGTCTCCGCACGTCACGACGAGGCGGGGAAAATCAACGCCCTCAATGAAGGGGCCGATGACTACGTCACCAAGCCTTTCTCGATGGGGGAGTTGTTGGCTCGGCTGCGTTCAACCATGCGGCGTGCTAGCAAAGTAGTGGTCGAAGAGGTGCCGAAGGTGACCTCCGCAGATGGTCATCTAATGGTTGACCTGGCCAAACGGCAAGTTCTCGTGGCGGACGAGCTCGTGCATCTGACCCCGCGCGAGTGGGACATCCTGGTCTACCTGGTGCAGCATCGTGGCGAACTGGTGACCAAACTGGAGCTTCTCAAGGCCGTCTGGGGTGACCAGTACGAAAAAGAGACCAACTACCTGCGCGTTTACATCTCCCAGCTGCGCCACAAGATTGAGCCTCAGCAGGCTCACAACAAGTACTTGCGCACTGAGGTGGGGGTCGGTTATCGCATGGTGCTGGACGAGGAGTAGCAGCCGGCTGCTTGCCCGTTCTTGCTTGCCCGCCTGCACGTTCCCGCCTTCCCGCTCGCCTGCCTGCCTCTCCTCGCGACTTCACGACACCTATGTCACCTCATGCCACCTCCACAGCTGGCACGAGGTGACATAGGTGTCGTGAAGTGCGATCTGCCCCAGCCCAGAGGGTGGAGTGAAGTGCTGTGTGTGGGGGGGGGGCGGCACCGCCCAGCTACAGATCCAAATCCAGCGAAGCGCCCGGAATAGCGTCCAGCAGCCGCTGGGTGTATTCCTTCTCCGGGTGGTCGAAGAGATCGTCGGTAGGACGGTGTTCAACCATCTTGCCGTGCTCCATCACGATGACCTCATCAGCCACCTGCCGCACCACAGCGAGGTCATGCGTAATAAAGAGGTAGGCCAAATCCATCTCTTCCTGCAGCTCAGCAAGCAGTTCGAGCACCTGAGCCTGAACCACCACGTCGAGGGCTGACACCGCCTCGTCACAGACCACAACCTCAGGGTTCAGGGCCAGTGCACGCGCAATCGCAACACGTTGACGCTGGCCACCCGACAGCTCACCGGGGAAGCGGCGACCCATCTCCGCGGGCAGCGCGACGCGGTCGAGAAGCTCGAATACGCGCTGCTCACGCTCCTGCTTGGTGCCAATCTTGTGAATTTGCAGCGGCTCCTCGATGGAGGAATGCACCGTGCGCATCGGGTCCAGCGTCGCATACGGGTTCTGGAAAATCGGCTGAATGCGACGCCGCAGCTCCAGCTCCTCTTTACGATTCCGGCCCTGGACGCGTTTGCCGTCGAAAAGCACTTCGCCTTCGGTCGGATCGAGCAGACCCAGCGCCATGTTGGCGACAGTGGACTTGCCCGAACCGGATTCGCCCACGATTCCGATGGTGCGACCGCGACGCAGCGTAAAGCTGATGTCATCGACGGCGCGGAAGGAATCCTTGCGCCACGGACGGTCGCCGCGGATGGCGAAGTCGCGCACCAAGTTCTTCGCGACCAGAATCTCCTTCTGGTCCGCATCCGATGTCGTCGGCGCCGCCACCACGCGATCACCGCGCCGGGCAGCCAGCGACGGAGCCGCCGCGATTAGCTGCTTGGTGTATGGATGCTGCGGGCGGGTGAGAACTTGCAGGGCAGGGCCGGTCTCCACGACACGTCCTGCTTGCATAACGACGAGTCGGTCAGCGCGCTCGGCAGCCAAGCCGAGGTCATGGGTAATAAGCACCACGGACGTGCCGAGTTCGCTAGTGAGCTTGTCGAGGTGGTCGAGGATCTTCTTCGCCACGGTCACGTCGAGAGCGGAAGTGGGCTCATCGGCAATCAGCAGCTTTGGGTGCGCGGCCAAGCCCATCGCGATAAGCGCGCGCTGGCGCATACCACCGGAGAACTCGTGCGGGTACTGGTCGATACGCTTTTTAGCGTTCGGCAGGCCAGCCTGTTCCAGCAGCTCAATCGCCTTTTTGTGGGCCTCGGAGCCAGTGGCGATGTTGTTGGCGCGCAGCGCCTCCTTAATCTGGGAACCGACGGTCCACACTGGATTGAGATTGGTCATCGGATCCTGGGGGACCAGGCCGATGCCGTTGCCGCGGATGCTAACAAACTCGCGGTCGGTCAGGTGTGTGATGTCACGGCCATCGAAGGTGATGGTGCCACCGGTGACTTCACCATCACCGGGCAACAGCCCCAGCGCGGCGTGGACAGTGGTGGACTTACCCGAGCCGGACTCGCCGACAATGGCGACCGTCTCACCGGGGAAAACCTCCAGGTCGACGTCATGCACCACATCGGTCAACGATTTACTGCGGCGGCCGGACGCTGTGGTCGTCGGAAAGCCAATGCAGACATCCTTCAAGGTGAGAATGGGCGCTGCGGAAGTATTGGTGTCGGTGCTCATCGACGACGCTCCTTCGGGTCGAGAGAATCCTTCAAAGCGTCACCCATGAGGATGAAGCCGAGAACGGTAATCGCCAGGGCGAGTGCTGGCCAGAACAGGTTGGACGGGGCCTGGCGGAGCACCTGCTGTGCGACAGAGATGTCGTTGCCCCAGGAAACGGTGGTCGTCGGCAGGCCAATGCCCAGGTAGGACAGCGTGGCCTCGGCGACGATGTAAATACCCAGTGAGGTCGTGGCCATGACGATGACAGGGGCGAGGCAGTTCGGCAGCACATGGCGGAAGAGAATGCCGGTGCTGGACAGACCGAGCGCCTTGGAGGCGGTGACGTATTCCTCGTTCTTCACCGAGATCACCGAGGAACGCACCACGCGCGCCATCTGCGGCCAGCCGAAAGCAGCGAGCACGAAGACCACGGACCAGATGGTGCGTTCGGTAAACAGCTGCATCAGCACGATGCCGGCGAGAATCAGGGGGATGGCAAAGAACATGTCCGTGATGCGGGAGAGCACCGCGTCGACCCAACCGCCGAGATAGCCAGCGATGGCACCGAGGATGATGCCCACCACGGTCACGGCCAGGGTGACGCCGATGCCGACGATGACCGAGGCGCGGGCACCGTAGATGACACGGGCGTAGACGTCGTAGCCCTGCTGAGTGAAGCCCATCGGGTGGCCGTCGCGGGCTGGGGCCAGCGAGTCACGCAGGTTTGCCGCCGTCGGGTCCACAGAGGTGAACAGCGACGGGAATGCGGCCACTGCGATGGAGAGCAAAATAATGAATGCGGAAACCCAGAACAGTGGGCGGTAACGCAGGTTCTGCCAGGCCGAACCCCAGAGCCCCAGCGGCGGGGTATCCGGTAACTGCTTGTGGTCGGGGTTCGTCGCCTGGGCGGCGGGGGCCTGCGCGGTGCCGGACTGTGCGGTGCCGGTATGCGCGGCGTTGGCCTGCTTTTCTGGCTGAGTCGAATCTAACTGCGTCGAATCTGGCTTAGGCATAACGAATCCTCGGATCCAGGACTGAGTAGAGCAAGTCGATGAGCAAGTTGGCGAACATGTAAATAACCACCAGGATGGTCACGATGCTGACCACGGTGGGAGCTTCACCAATCTGGACGGCGTGGAAGATCAGGCCACCGATACCGGGCACGTTGAAGATGCCCTCGGTGACAATTGCGCCGCCCATCAGAGCCGCGAGATCAGCGCCGATGAAGGTCACAACGGGAATCAGCGAGTTACGCAAGATGTGGCGGCGGGTGACTTCAGAGGTTGGCAAGCCCTTGGCGCGGGCAGTGCGCACGAAGTCGGCATGGCGTGCCGACGAGACCTCGGAGCGCGTCAGTCGCAGAACATAAGCAACCGAGACGAGACCCAGCACGAATGCCGGCAGCAGCAGGGAGGTAAAGGAGGCATCGCTACCAACGGTGGGGGAGACAATCTCCCAGCGCACACCGAAGAGGTAGCGGGCCACGAAGCCGAGCACGAAGGTCGGAGTTGCGATAACCAGCAGGGACATCACCAGAACGGTGGAGTCGAAGAAGCCACCCTTGCGCATACCGGCAATAACGCCGAGGCCGATACCGAAAATGGCCTCAATGGCAACGGCCATCAGCGCCAGGCGAATCGTAATAGGGAAGGCCAGCGCGATTTCCTCGCCGACCGAGCGACCGGAGAAGGTCTCGCCCATATCCAGGGTGAACAGGCCCTTGAGGTACTCCCAGTACTGGACGAGGAAAGGCTCATCCAGGTGGTAGTGGGCGCGCAGTGCTGCGACCTGCTCCGGTGGCAGCTGCTTATCGCCAGCCAGTGCGGCAATGGGGTCGCCTGGCATGGCGAAGACCATTGCATAAATCAGCAGTGTGGCACCGAAGAAAACCGGCACCATCTGTAGGAGTCTCTTTCCGATATACCAACCCATGGTGCTAGTCCTTCTCAATCATTGGGTAGTCCAAGATGCCGTCCCACATCACTACGGCATTGCGCAGCTTCGGGTTCCACGCCACCGAAGCATTGGGGTACCACAGCGGAATCGCTGGCAGGTCCTCCATCAGCACAGACTGAGCCTTGACATAAATCGGCTTGGCATCTTCTGCGCTCTTTGCCGAGGCCGCCTCCTGAATCAGCTTGTCGAACTCCGGGTTCGAGTAGTGGTAGTCATTCGAGGAACCGCCAGTGACGAACTGCGGGATCATGTAGTTGGCCACTGACGGGTAGTCCGCTGACCAGCCAGTGCGGTAGCCGCTGGTGATGGTCTCGTTGGAGATTTCATCGCGCAACTGCTTGAAGGTCGGGTAGGCCTTGCCGTGGGAATCGATGCCGAGGGTTTCGCCAATCATGTTGGTCACCGCTTCGACCCACTGCTGGTGTCCGCCGTCGGCGTTGTAGGCGATGTCGAACGAGCCGGTAAACGGTGCAATTTTGTTGGCTTCGGCCCACAGTTGGCGGGCCTTCTTCGGGTTGTATTCCAGCACCTCTTGGCCAGGTACGTTCGGGTCAAGGTCGCCGAGCGTCAACGAGCTGAACTCGCGCGCCGGGGTGCGGGTGTCGAAGAAAATCTTCTCAGTGATCAGTTTCCGGTCAATCGCCATGGAAATCGCTTGACGACGAAGCTTGCCCTCTTCACCCGAAAAACCTGGCAGATTTCGCGGAATTGCGAAGTACTGCGAAGACGAGGTCGGGACGTTTGCGCTGGAGTCGGGGAAGTCCGTTTCGAAGCTGGCCAGGGCTGTTGGTGGAATTGTGCGTGGCAGCGTGTCCAGGCGGCCTGCCTGGAGGTCTGCATATGCGGTGTCCACGTCCGAGTAGAAGCGGTAGACCAGGCCGTTGTTGCGAGCCTTGTGCTCACCGGCGAAGTCATCATTGCGAACCACAGTTAGCTGGTTGTTGTGCAGCCAAGCGCGGCCTTCGGCCATCTTGTACGGGCCATTGCCGATTGGGTGTTCACCGAAAGCCTTCTTGTCTTCGAACGCGGCCTTCGGCAGCGGCATAAACGCGACATAGCCGAGGCTGAGCGGGAAGGAGGAATCTGGGTTGGTCAGATCCACGGTGAACCTCAGGTCATCGACCTTTTTCAGGCCGGAGAGGGTTTTCTCCGTGGCCTTTTCTCCCGAGACTGCATCAAAACCCTGCACGTTGGCGAAGAAGGACTGCTGCTTCTGCAGGTTCGGTCCGTAGGCAGCGTAATTCCAGGCATCGATGTAGCTCTGCGCGGTGACTGGTTCGCCGTTGTGGAAGGTCCAGCCCGGTTTCAGCGTGATGTCGAAATGAGTCGAGTCCTCGTTGGGCTTAATTTCTGCCGCATGATCCAGGATCATCGAGCCGTCGGTGTCGTAGCGCACCAGACCCGAGTAGAGCATGCGGAGGATATCGCCACCACCGGTTTCATTGGTGTCAGTGGTGTACAGCGGCGACTGTGGTTCGGAGTTCTGGACCACAATGAACCCCGCGCCGACCTGTTGCTGGTCAGTGCTGCAGGCAGCGAGCGCGGCTCCTGGCAAGGCGATTATCAGCAAAGCCGCCAGGATCTGGCGGACATGCAGCGTGAACTTTCCTTTTCCGCTGAGCGTTGTTGCGTGCAGTTTTGTGGCACGGGACTTCTCTCGCTGTCGGAGCTTCCGCCGGAGTTTCTGCCGGGTGTGGAAGGGGCCGGAGGCAACGGGTCTATGCATCGCGAGCCTTTCTAGATTCTGCCAGATAGGCGATATGAATTTGGCAATCGGCTCACTCCAAATGACTTAGATACCCACCTCCCACCTGCATAAGCAATGGTGGTGGTGACAACTTGGGTGTGGTGGACTCTAAGGTTTGGATACGACCGTTCAATACAGTCTCTAACCATACAAGTCCAAAAAACGTATGAGTATTAATCAGGCGAACCATCCCATATTTGACGGTGTCTTTCACCCTCGATTGGGGAGTTAATCCTGTGCAGTAGTGAAACGTTGTAACATCCTGGCACCCCCGCAGGGGTTGAGGCTGCTGAATTTCTGGCTGTCCCACTGCTGGGCTCCCGTCCGGACCCCATCCGCGACTTCACGACAGCTATGTCACCTCATGCCACCTCCACAGCTGGCACGAGGTGACACCCGTGTCGTGAAGTGGGCATTGGAGGAAGGACAGCGCATTAAGTCCCGCAGTACGAGCGGAAAGCACCCAACTCCCGCGGTGCAGGCTCCGTGAACCCCGCTGGGACGTCTTGCGTCTCAAAAGGGTTGGTTACCGCCTCCAGCAGGTGCCGATAGTCGGTCAGATCCCCCGCCCCTGCCGCCGCTAACGCTTCCGTGACCAGGTGGTTTCGCGGAATATACAGCGGATTCGTTTCCTCCATAAGTGCCAGGGCCGTCGTCCGGTCGATTCCCAGCTCCTCCCGCGTCTGCTTCCACAACTGCCCCCACTCAGCCGCGGCGGCGGGGAACGCAGGATCAGCGGTCAGCCTGGTCAGCGCAGCCAACGCAGCAACTGTATCCCCATCATCATCGGCC
Organism: Corynebacterium sp. 045007; assembly: GCF_040743205.1. Lineage (NCBI taxonomy): Bacteria > Bacillati > Actinomycetota > Actinomycetes > Mycobacteriales > Corynebacteriaceae > Corynebacterium > Corynebacterium sp. 045007. The sequence goes on along the minus strand of NZ_JBFLKW010000002.1, from coordinate 134,422 downwards.
AGAACCTCAATCAGCGCCCGATGAGCATTCGTATGGTCGAGCCCAAACTTCGCCAGCAACGCCTGCCACTGCTGCACCAAGGGGATGGCCAGCGGGTCGTCGTAAAGCGAGGGGAGAATACCCAACTTAGGCAGCCACCTGCGGCTGAGCGCATCGGTGAACTCGTCGGCGAATTCGCTCAGGATGTCGCGGGCGCGTGCGAGGGCTTCCTCCGGGGTGCCTGCGAAATGCGGTAGCAATGTCTCCGCGAGCTTCGACATGTTCCACCCGGCAATCGTCGGCTGCGCGCCGAACGCGTATCGACCGCCTCGATCAATGCTGCTAAACACCGCCCGCGGATCGTGCGCATCCAGAAACGCACACGGCCCAAAGTCGATGGTCTCGCCCGCGATGCTGGCATTGTCGGTGTTCATCACGCCGTGGACAAATCCACAGGCCAGCCACGCCGCAACGAGATTAGCTTGCCGCTTGACGACGTCCCGGAGAACCGACTCCGCCGAACCTTCGTAGCCATGCCGCTGCGCGGCGAACTCGATGAGCCGATCCATGACTCCGGTGTCCGAACCGGAGCGTGCGACCAGCTCGAACGTGCCAACTCGCAGGTGGCTGGATGCTACGCGCACGACGATGCCGCCCGGTTGAAGTTCGGTAGTGGGGTCGGTGTTGTCGAATGGGGTTTGCGAGCCGCGGTAAATCTCTTCGCCAGTTTTGATGACCGCCAGCGCGCGGGTGGTGGGGATGCCGAGTGCATACATGGCTTCGCTGATGAGGTACTCCCGCAGGGCGGAGGTCAGCGTGGCTTTGCCGTCACCGCCACGGGAGAAGGGCGTGGGGCCGGTGCCTTTCGCCTGAATCTCGTAGGCCTGGGTGTTGTCGCTGTGGGTTGTCTCTTTGGGGCAGTCGGGCTGGTTAGGCGGACAGTGCAGCCCAGTCAGCCCCGGTTCAGCCTCAACTGTGGCAAGCAAGAGCGCGCGACCATCACCGAGTAGGCCTGCGAAATTGCCGAACTGGTGGCCGGCATAGGCCGTGGCCATCGGGGTGGTGTATGCGCCGGGTGGGGTATCGGTTTCCTTGCCGACTCCGTGATCGGCGCCGCGGCCAGTGAGGAACTTCAGGCCAGCGTCTGACCGGAGCCACTGTGGGGAGAGACCGAGTTGGGTCGCGAGCTCGTCGTTAAGCATGACCAGCTGCGGTGATGGGGCGGCGAATCCCTCCTGGGAGATAGCGAGTTCAGGCAGTGCGGTGGGAAGATCAGCGACATTTCGAGCCATGTGCGCAGTTTAACGGGTAGGCCGAATTGGGGTTGGCGCGCTGGTGCGTTCAGCGGTGCTACGCGCGTAGAGGTGATCTCGAAGGCGAAAAACCCCGGTTACTGGAACAATTCCAGCAACCGGGGTGCGCTCGGGGTAGCCTTACTTCTTCAGGGACTCCGGAGCGTTGAAGCGCTCACCGTGCTTAGCGGCCAGCTCTTCGGCGCGCTCGACGAAGCCCGCGACGCCGCGGCGCTCCGGGTGAGCTGCGGCCGGGTCGACAACAGTGGCGCCGTCGTAGTTCTTAATGAACTGGCGAGTACCACCGGTCCAGGCCGGGTAGCCGATACCGAAGATGGAGCCGATGTTGCCGTCGGCGTCGTGAAGCAGAACGCCCTCGTCGACGCACTTCTGAGTCTCGATGGCCTCGATGAAGAGCATGCGGTCGACCAGCTCCTGCAGGTCGGTGTCCTCCGGAGCGATCGGGGTGATGTTCAGCTCCTCGCGGAGCTCGTTGAACAGGCCCGGCCAGAGACCGGAGCGCTTGCCGTCGACGTACTCGTAGAAGCCCTTGCCCTCGAGCTTGCCCGGGCGCTCGAACTTGTGCAGCATGGCCTCGACCAGAGCCGGCACGCCGCCCTCGTCCAGGGTCTGGCCTGCAGCCTCGGCGGCAGCGCGGGTCTCGCCAGCGATCTTCTCCATGAGCTTGAGGTTCAGCTCGTCGGCAAGCTGGAGCTGCGGTGCCGGGTAACCGGCCTGGCGACCAGCGGCCTCGATGATGGCCGGGTCGTAGCCCTCAGCGACCATGCGCAGGGCCTCGTTGATGACGGTGCCGATGACGCGGGAGGTGTAGAAACCGCGGGAGTCGGTGACAACAATCGGGATCTTGCGGATTGCAACAGCGAAGTCCAGCGAAGCGGCGAGGATTGCCGGGTCGGTGTTGTCGCCGGAGATGATCTCAATCAGCTGCATCTTGTCCACCGGGGAGAAGAAGTGCAGGCCGATGAAGTCCTTCTCACGCTTGACGTGGGAAGCCAGCTCGGTGATCGGAAGGGTGGAGGTGTTGGAGCCCAGGATGCAGGTCTCCGGAACTGCGGCCTCGATCTCGGCGTGAACCTTGTGCTTGAGGTCGGTGTTCTCGAAGACGGCCTCGATGACCAGATCGACGTCGGAGAGGTCGTCGTAGGACTCAGTCGGCTTGATGCGGTTCAGCAGCGCTGCGGACTTCTCCTCAGTGGTGCGACCGCGCTTGAGAGCCTTGGCCTCCAGACCTTCAGAGTAGGACTTACCGCGCTCGGCGTTTTCCAGGGAAATGTCCTTCAGGACAACTTCCATGCCAGCCTTTGCACACACGTAGGCGATACCTGCGCCCATCATGCCGGCGCCGACAACGGCAACCTTCTTGAACTCGCGCTTCGGGTACGGGGTGCCATCAGCCTGCAGCGGACGGGAGCCGCCGCCCTGAGCGTGGTTGAGGTCGAAGAAGAACGCCTGCATCATGTTCTTCGACTGAGTGCCGGTGACCAGCTCGGTGAAGTAGCGGGACTCGATACGCAGTGCGGTGTCGATGTCGACCTGAGAGCCCTCGATGGCAGCCTGCATAGCAAGGCGGGGAGCCTTCATCGGGGAGCCCTTGAGCTGCTTGGTCAGGTTTGCCGGGAAGGACGGCAGGTTCATTGCGAACTTAGGAGTCTTCGGGTCGCCACCCGGGATCTTGAACCCCTTCTCGTCCCACGGCTGGGTTGCCTTAGCATTCTCGCTGGTCAGCCATGCGCGAGCGGTGTCGATGAGCTGCTCCGGAGCAACAACCTCGTCAACGAGGCCAGCTGCGAGGGCCTTGCCCGGGTTCATCTGAGCGCCGGTCAGAATGACCTTCATCAGCGCGTCCTGAATGCCCAGCATGCGCACGACGCGGGAAACGCCGCCGCCACCCGGCAGCAGGCCGAGGGTGACCTCTGGCAGGCCAATCTTGGAACCGCGGACATCGGCAGCAACGCGGTGGTTAGCAGCCAGCGCGACCTCGAGGCCGCCGCCCAGTGCTGCGCCATTGATGGCAGCAACAATCGGCACCGGGAGCTTCTCCAGGCGACGCAGGGAGGCCTTCATGTCCTCGACCATGCCGAACATGTCAGCTGCATCGTCTTCAGTGGCCTTGGACATCTGCTTGATGTCGCCGCCTGCGAAGAAGGTCTTCTTCGCAGAGGTGATGATGATGCCCTTGATGGAGGTCTCAGAGCCGTCGCCAATTTCGTTTTCCAGGCGCTCCACGGTGGCGCAGATGTCGTCCTGGAAGGTCTTGTTCATGGTGTTGACCGGCGCATTCGGGTCATCCATGGTGAGGGTGACGATTCCGGCGTCGTCCTGATCCCACCGGAACATGTTATCTGTGCTCATAAATCAGTCAGTCCTTTGTGGTTATCGCGGTGTGACCGCGGTAATTGTCGCTGTGAGTTTCGTTCCGGTTTGCTTTAGACGCGCTCGATGATGGTTGCAACACCCATGCCGCCAGCCACGCAGAGCGAGATGAGAGCGTAGCGGCCACCGGTGCGGTGCAGCTCGTCGATTGCGGCGCCGGTGATCATGGCACCGGTTGCACCCAGCGGGTGACCCATGGCCATTGCGCCACCGTTGATGTTGAGCTTGTCGTAGTCGATGCCCAGGTTCTGCTGAGCGTGCTTGACGACGGCGGCAAACGCCTCGTTGATTTCCCAGACGTCGATATCGTCGACGGTCAGGTTGGCCTTGGCCAGTGCCTCGCGGACAGCTGGCTCGATACCGGTCAGCATGATGGTCGGCTCGACACCATTGACGGCGGTGGCGACAACGCGTGCGCGTGGGGTCAGACCCATGTCTGCGCCGGCCTTCTCAGAGCCAACCAGAGTCAGTGCAGCGCCATCGACGATGCCGGAGGAGTTACCTGCATGGTGGACGTGGTTAATGCGCTCAAGCTGCGGGTACTTCTTCAGTGCAACTGCGTCGAAGCCGCCCTGCTCACCCATCATGGTGAAGGCTGCGCGCAGACCGGAGAGGGACTCTGCGGAGACGCCTTCGCGGATGGTCTCATCACGATCGAGGATGGTCAGGCCGTTAGCGTCCTTGACTGGGACGACGGAGCGGTCAAAGCGGCCCTCAGACCAAGCCTTTGCGGCACGAGCGTGGGAGAGTGCTGCCATCTCGTCGAGGGACTCACGGTCAAAGCCGTCGAGCGATGCAATCAGGTCAGCGGAAATACCCTGCGGGACGAAGTCGGTCGCAAACGAGACCTGTGCGTCCATCGCCATTGCACCGCCGTCGGACATCATTGGCACGCGGGACATGGACTCGACGCCACCGGCGAGGACGAGCTCGTCCATGCCGGAGCGGACTTTCTGAGCAGCCAAGTTGATGGCGGAGAGGCCGGAAGCGCAGAAGCGGTTGATCTGGACACCGCCGGTGCGGTACGGCAGACCTGCGGTGAGTGCTGCGGTCCGGGCAATGTCCGCACCCTGGTCGCCGACCGGGCTGACGCAGCCAACGATGAGGTCGCTGATGCGTTCTTCATCCAGGTCCGGGAAGCGGTTGCGAATTTCGTCGATGAGGCCGACGAGAAGTGATACCGGGCGTACCTCGTGGAGGGAGCCGTCCTTCTTGCCCTTGCCGCGCGGGGTGCGAATTGCCTCGTAGATGAAGGCTTCGCCGCCCGGCTGAATGGTGGCGGAAGTCATGTGTTTTTACCTCACAGATTCGTCGTAAAGTGTCGTGCGTCACTCTATAACGAATGGCGGATTGCCGGGGGTGATTTGAGGGGTGCTGGGGAGAAAGTTGACTCCCTGTAGTCTCCCACCTGCGGTTATGTGAGAAACCGGGGGTAATTACATAAGTATTTTTAGGTGGCGATTGTGGCTCCTCCAATTCTCCTAGACTTGGCTCATGAGCGACTCCCGCATCGACTACATCGAGTTCCCCGCCTCTTCCGTTGAAGAACTGAACACAGTCCGCGACTTCTTCTCATCCGTTTTCGGCTGGACCTACGCCATGTACGGCGACGACTACGCCGACACTGGAGATTCCGGCACCGCCAGTGGCGTTAACGCCGAGGATCCAACGCGCGCAATCATGCCACTCATCCGGGTGTCGGATCTGGATGCCACATACGAGCAGGTCAAGGCGTCGGGTGGCACAATTACGAAGGAACCGTACGACTTCCCAGGCGGTCGTCGCTTCTACTTCACGACGCCCGCAGGTCACGAGCTCGGCGCGTGGACTCCAGTCGAGCCTGCGTAGTGACGATCCGGCCTGCAGCGATTGCTAGCACTGCATTTCTTGCTATCCCTTCGCTGCCTGACCCCGCTTCCAATATCCCATGAACGACACCTGCTTCCTCGGAACGTGGCATTCCTTCACCAGCAGCCTCCGCATCCGAATCACCGCTGAAGACTCACCTGCAATCCAAAAGTAAGTCCCGGTTAGTGTCGGATTCGGAGATCCGGCGTTGGCCGTGTCTTCGCCGCTGGAATTGGAAATATCTTCACCTGACTGGGAATAGCTTGGAGTCTCCCACATCAGAAAGTTGGGGTCATCCTCGCCTGTCGACGCAGTGGTTGCCGCATTCCCCTCGAGAACGTTTGACAGTGATTCTCGCGCGACCGGGCTTAGCGCATTGCTGACAAGCTTCACCAGATTGGAGTACAGCAGCTCGCCCGAAGTGTCGTGCTCATCTTCCGCTCGAGCCAGCCACTTCACCGAAACTCCAGATGGCACCTCTAGCTTCTGGACATCGCTGGTAGATGGAATCTCAATAAACACCTCTCCCTGCACTCCCGCTGGCCATTCCTCCAGGGTTTTCGCAATTGCAGGTAAGGCAGTTTCATCTCCAAGCATCACGATGCGACTACTAGCTCCAGGGGCGAATTCGATGCCGCTGCCGGATTCATCATCTCGTGTCGGTGCGATGATGATCAGCTCATCGCCGACCTGTGCCTTTGCAGCCCACGCAGAGGCTGGTCCAGTGGCATCGGGGTGTAGCACGAAATCGATGTCGAGTTCATCGGGAGCGTCGTCTGGCAAGTTGCGTCGAAAAGCGCGGATGGAATACGTGCGGACATAGCCGCGAGTCTCGGGGTCAAGGGTTTGCCAGGTAGCGAACCAATTCTCCTCCGGCAGCTCTGGAAGCTGACCAGCTGCTGGGATAATGACTTTGATACGGACGTCCCGAATCGTGTCCTTCGGACCGACATTCTCCACGCCGTGAAGTGTTATGCGCTGAAAGTGCGGGGAAATCTGTCGCGTGTGGGCAACGCGGACGCGGTGTGGCTGGTATCCCATAGGAATCCTTAATTCTGATGAGTTGCTTACATCTACTGAGCTAGTGCTGGGCTAGTTTTGAGTGGTGGCGGCCCACAGGCATAACAGTGGGTAGCCCTGAGACCGGATCGGTAATAATCAGCGATTCGAGGTCGAACGCCTCCCGGGTCAGCTCTTGTGTGAGCACGTCGACAGGCGCTCCTGCGGAATGCAGTCGTCCGTCGCGCATGGCGACGAGAACATCCGAATACCGAGCAGCCAGGTTGAGGTCGTGCAGCACCATGATGATGGTGGTGCCTCGGCGTTGATTGAGATCAGTTAGTAGATCCAGGACTTCTAGTTGATGTTTTAGATCTAGGTAGGTTGTAGGTTCGTCGAGAAGCAGCACATCGGTTTGTTGTGCGAGTGCCATTGCAATCCACACACGTTGACGCTGGCCGCCGGAGAGCTCTTCGACGCACCGCCCTGCGAGGTCTGCGACTCGGGTAGCTTCCATAGCTTCGGTGACGATGTCGTAGTCGGCTGAACTCCAGCGACCCAGAATTCCCTGGTAGGGGGTTCGACCACGGCCGACTAAGTCTGCGACAGTGATGCCGTCAGGAGCGATAGGGGTCTGCGGAAGCAGTCCGAGCCGCTTTGCCAATTCGCGGGAAGAATAGGAACCTAGCTCCTTGCCGTCCAGCTCGACGGATCCAGCTGATGGCCGAATCAAACGAGCTAGCGTACGTAGAAACGTTGATTTGCCACAACCATTTGGTCCGACAATCGAAGTAATCTTGCCTGCTTCGAATGACAAAGTCAGGTCTTTCACAATGGGTTTTTCCCCATATCCAGAAGTAAGGGACTGAGCATTCAGTTGTGCGGACACGGTGAGTGACTCCTTGGTTTGATGAACAAAGCGCAGCTATCGAGATGTTCTGACGAGCAGATAGATCAAAAAGGGTGCTCCGAGCGCGCCGGTAATAACTCCGACGGGATAACGCGTGCCGAAGAGGTATTGGCCGGCTAAATCTGCGACAAGCACCAAGAATGCTCCAACCAATCCAGATGGCACTATGAGGTTCGCGCCGGGCCTAAAGATTCGCATCGCGATCGGGCCTGCCATGAATGCGACAAATGAGATTGGTCCGGTTGCGGATGTCGCCACTGCGATGAGCATGACGGCGCCGACAATAAGAGCTCCGCGAAGCAGGTTCACGCGCAGTCCGAGTGAGGTGGCGATGTCGTCGCCAAGCTCCAAGATTGATAGCCTGTGCGCACCAATCAAGAGCAGCGGTGTTACGACAAGAACGGTAATAACCAGCGGTAATCCGCGCTCCCACGAGATGTTATTCAGCGATCCAGTCAACCAACGTGTGGCCGTCGGCAGATCCCACGCGGAAGCCTTCGACAGCACGTAGGTGGTCCATGCCTGCAGCATCGCCGCAATGCCGATTCCCGTCAGGATCAGGCGAGTGCCGGCAAATCCCGATTTCAACGCCAGCAGGTAGGTCAGAGCGGCCACGCTTAACGACGCCATCAGCGCCACCGTTGACACGGCAGTCTGAGAGGCCTGAAACAGCACAATCATGGTCGAACCAGCAGCGGCCGCACCAGCGGAAATACCGATAATGTCCGGTGAGGCTAACTGGTTTCGCAGCATCGTTTGGAAGATTGTTCCTGATACGCCAAACGCGAAGCCGGCGACAATTGCAATCGTGGCGCGTGGTAGGCGTAGCTCTCCCACTGTGAAAGATGCCCCGGGGACGGTGTCACCGCGAATGACGCCGATGACATCGGCAAGGGAATAGAAGGAATCTCCAAGCATGAGACTCAGCAGCCACAGTACGGCCGTAATCGCTGCTAGAACCAATAATGTGAGCGTAAAACGAATTCGGGCGTGACCGCGTTGTTCTTGGATAGCGGTCGCTAATTCGCTGGCCCTATTCTGCGGGCGCGTTTCGGGGGCGAGGTTTGTCATAGTTCCCGCATCCTTGTCTGTCGCACGATCCAAATAAACAGTGGAGCTCCGAGGAAGGGCATGATGATGCCGACAGCAATCTCGGATTGGTCACCGACGAGGCGCCCGACGGTGTCAGCAAGCGTGAGCAATACTGCTCCTGCCAGAGCGCTTGCTGGGATGAGAACGCGGTGGTCGGTTCCAAGGATCATCCGGAGTACGTGGGGGACGATGAGACCGACGAAGGCAATCGGACCGGTGACGGCAGTGGTGGTCCCGCAGAGCAGCACCGCGCCGAGTGTTGCCAGGACTCGCGTGCGGGTTAAGTTGATGCCGAGGCTGGTGGCGACATCATCGCCAAGGGAGAGTGCGTTGAGGCCGCTGCTGGTTAAAAAGACGATGACGAACCCGAGCCCAAGTAACGGGAAAGCGACCGTCAGTGATTCCCACTGCACACCGCTGACGGAGCCGATTTGCCAGTTGCGGAATTCGTCCATGACATCGGCGCGCGGCAACAAGATGGCGCTGGTCAAGCTAGATAGGGCGGCGGCCGTGGCAGCTCCAGCAAGAGCTAGCTTGAGTGGAGTGGCTCCGCCGTGGCCGATTGATCCCACGCAGTAGACAAACACTGCAGCTGCGAAGGCGCCCATTGACGCAACTAGCATTGTCGGCAGTGTGCGACTGATGTTGAAAAAGGTGATACCGATAACAACTGTTAGAGAAGCGCCAGCAAGAACGCCGAATATTCCGGGGTCCGCAAGCGGGTTTCGAGTAACAGCTTGAAAGGCTACGCCCGAGGTGGCGAGCGCTGCACCCGCGCACAGTGCCAGCACGGTACGCGGAATGCGTGTCCACGCTGCAGCTTCTCCCGCGGTGTCGGTAGCTCCACCTAAGGCGGAAAGCGCCTCGGTGAACGTAATACTGCGTATGCCGAACATAACCGACAGGACCACCGATACCAGTCCAAGTATCAGCAAGAGAACAAATACAGCTGACTTGGTGGTCGTCGAAGGAGGGGGAGTGGACTTTGTTGAAGCAGCATGGACTGAGGTTGGCACTATTACTTCTTCAATCCTTCGTTAAGCGCTGCGAAGTAACGGTCGATGCCCCAAGGGATGGAGAGCGGTGAGGGGTTCGAGGCGGCTCCTAGCGGGCCATCTTCAAGGAAGGCAATGTTGCCGTTCTTCACCGCCGGAATCTTGGAAAGCAGTGGATCCGCCTGCATATCCTTGACGTTTTTTCATCCTCGGCTTTATCGCCCGAGGAGTAGGAGATGATGACATCGACGTCATCGAATTGCTCCGGGTTCTCAGTGGAGACTTCAACCCAGAACTTGTCAGCAGTCTTGGACTGTTCCTCGACGATCTTCGGTGCTGCAAGACCGTGGTTTACAAGGAATCCCATGCGTGGATCTTCGGTGGAGTAGAAACCAAGCTTTGATGGGTCGGAGCTGCCACCGAAGGAGGTAAAGAGTGCTTTCTTGCCCTTGAGGTTCGGGTACTTCTCAAGAGCGTCGGCAATAGTGGTGTCCAAGTTCTCGGACAGCTTCTTGCCCTCATCGGCCTTGCCGATCGCCTTGGAGCTAATCAGAATCATGTCTTCCAATGATGTGCCCCATGCCATGTCGGGGTAGGCAATGACAGGCGCAATCTTGGAGAGCGTGTCGTAGTCCTCCTGAGAAATTCCGGAGTAAGTAGCAAGAATAATGTCAGGCTTTGTGTCTGCGACCTTTTCAAACGGGATGCCGTCGGTTTCATCGAAGAGCACCGGCTTCTTGTCGCCGGAATCTGCGCCGAGTTCCTTCAGCTTGTCTTCAACCCACGGGAGGATGCCATCGCCGTCATCGTCACCGTAGGTGGCCTTGCTCATGCCAACGGGCACTTGTCCCAGAGCAAGCGATACTTCATGGTTCGCTCAGCCGACAGTCGCGATTCGCTGCGGTGCCTCTTTGATAGTGGTCTCGCCGAACGCGTGCTTGATGGTCACAGGGAGCTGTGTGTTGGCGTCCGAGGCGCTGACACTACTGGCGTTGTTTTCACTGCTCGTGTCGCTGCTTCCGCAGGCTGCCATGGTGAATGCGATGGCTCCGCTGGCCACCGCGATTGTCAGGGTCCTGAAGGTTTTGTTCATGTAGGTCCTTTGTTTGTGCGAAGAGTCTCGTTGAGTACTCCCGAGCCCAGCATTCTACCGAATGTCGGAAACAGTAACAAAGGGCAGGCTATCCTAAAAGCAGGGGTGGTATTGGGGGGGCTAGGGTGACGGTTTGCGTTCAGGGGCTCTAAAGGCTTCCTCTATGAACCCCCTACCGCTTCCGCAGCACCAGCACCAGGTTCGACACCGTGAACTCGCGGAGCCCCGGCACGTGCACCATCCACCAGGCCCACCATGGGTGGTAGCGCGGGAAAGCGGCCAGCAGCTCGCAGTCGCCGGCCTCCGCGGCAGCGCGCGCCCACTTCAACCCTTCGCCGCAACCGACCTTGAACAGGGACTCGCCAAAGTAGTTCTTCGGCCGCTTGCCATGCTTTTTCTCATACATGCGCCGCGCGCGGTCACCGCCCAGGTAGTGCGTCATCCCCATCTCGTGGCCGCCGAACGGGCCGTACCAAATGGTGTACGAGTAAACGACCAAACCACCCGGCTTGGTTACACGCAGCATTTCCTCGCCCATCGTCCATGGCTCGGGCACGTGCTCGGCGACATTCGACGAGTACGTCAGGTCAAACGCGTCATCGCGAAACGGCAGTTCCAGCCCCGATCCGCGTACCGACGACTCCAGCTTGATACCCGCCGCCGCCATCTCGCCCACATCGGGTTCGCAGGTGTAGTATTCCACGCCACGCTGGGCAAATGCTCGGCCAAAGTACCCAGGGCCGCCGCCGACATCAAGGATGCGCTTGCCACGCAGTGCGGTATTCGTCGTAACGCTTGACGACGTGCCCCCGGCGTCCGCCGACCCCGCCGCACCATCCGCCCCAGCTGCGATGCCTTCCAACAGGCCGATGGTGTCCTCTGCAAGGTGCCCGTAGAAGATGTCGGGATCGGTTTGCTCGTATTTGAAGTCGTTGAGCAGCCCGAATGAGCGCGACAGCGTAGCAAAGCTGCGCAGCTCTTTCAGGGCGGGCGGGACGATAAAAGTGGGAAAGCGAAAGCTGGTCACGTCAAACAATCTAATGGACTGGTTGGGTTTGGGAGTATGGATTTGAGTTAAAGCGGCAACGAAAGCCGCGCCGAGCGTTAGGCTCATATTGTTATGAAAATCTTACTGTTGTGTTGGCGCGACACCGGCCATCCCGAAGGCGGAGGTAGTGAGCGCTATTTGGAGCGCGTCGCAGGTTACCTTGCCGACCAAGGTCACACTGTGGTGTTCCGCACGGCCAACTACCCAGGCGCACCAGCCCTTTCGCGTCGTGATGGCGTGACTTTCTCCCGCGCTGGTGGAAACTTCTCCGTCTATGTGCGCTCCTGGACCGCGATGCTGGGTGCGCGATTTGGCATGGGCCCAATTGCCAAGGTGCTCGGCGGCAAGCCGGATGTCGTGGTCGATACCCAAAACGGTGTCCCCTTTTTCGCGCGGATTTTCTCCGGCGCACCGACGGTGCTGCTGACACATCACTGCCACCGCGAACAGTGGCCAGTGGCAGGGCCGATTATTAGCAAGCTGGGGTGGTTCATCGAGTCGCGTCTGTCGCCGATGATTCACCGCCGCTGCCGCTACATCACAGTTTCCGAGCCAAGTGCCGCTGAACTGGTAGAACTCGGAGTGTCGCCGGGACGCATCGCGGTGATCCGCAATGGTGTGGACCCGATTCCGGAGGAGTTGCAGTCGACTGAAATCATGGCTGACCTGTCCGAGTGCGACGGTCCAGCACCGCATCTGGTGACGCTGTCACGATTGGTTCCGCATAAGCAGATTGAGCACGCCATCGATGTGCTCGCAGATCTTGTACAAGATCGTCCAGGTGCGATTCTCGATGTTATTGGCTCGGGTTGGTGGCACGACAACCTCGTGGAATATGCCCGTGACAAGGGCGTTTCGGATCATGTGGTATTCCACGGCCAGGTCACCGAGGCGGATAAACACCGCATCCTCTCCAAGGCGTGTCTGCACCTGATGCCTTCGCGCAAGGAGGGTTGGGGGCTCGCCGTCATCGAATCAGCGCAGCACGGCGTGCCGACGGTCGGTTACCGCTCCTCGGCGGGCTTGCGCGATTCGGTCAACGACGGTGAAACTGGCCTGCTGGCCAGCGATGAAGCTGACCTGATTGCCAAGACACGACAGATTCTCGATAACGGCGAACTGCATCGCGCAATGTCCAAGGCCTGCGTCGCCCGTGCCGCGGAATTTGGCTGGGACAAGACCGGTGAGGCAGTTCTGAATGTCTTGGAAAACCCAACACTGGATAAGTTGCTACCTGCGGCGGGGCAGTAGCGCTTCCATTACTCCAGTCAGTAGCCCCGCCAGCAGCCCAGCGAGTAGGCAAAGAGTCCAGATTCCAAAGGCTGTCCACGCAGCTGCATAGGCCCCCTGGCTTGGTTGTGTGGCCGGCTCGATAACGCCGGGGACATGGTATAGCTGCAGGTCAGGTGTTTCATAGACGGGGTCTAACGCTGCCACAATGTCAGCGGAGTCGCCGAAGTTGCCGGGCGAATTCTCCACTAGGACCCAGCCAACGCCTTGGTCTCGAAGACTCTGGAGCGCAGACTCAAGCTCCTCGTGTCTCTTCGCACCACCGAGCAGCGTGCGCTCAACGGTTGTGGCTCCCTCGCCAGACACCGACTGCCCAGAGACAATCAGTTCGCCAGAGCTCACCACCGGAGCGGGCAAAATCTTCGTAGCCGGGTCGAGGACAGGACGCCCATTAATAATGCGGTAAGAACCGGCAGGTAGAACCGCAACGCGATCGTCGTCAAGCGCGACCACGCCGGAAACCGCCGACCAGCCCTCCCATGACGGAATGGGGCGAAGTGGAGCGACATCGGCGGGCAGCGTGGGGACAGCGGCGATGATGATGAGCGCGCTGACGCCAGTAGCCAACCACTGGCCGATATTGGCGGTGGCCCCGCGAGCGCGGCGTGCCAGGTATTCCGCACCGCTTGCGGCGAGGATGACATAGGCGGGGACGGCGAGCGCGATCCACTTTTGCGTATCACGAAGCAGGCCCGCGCCCGGGATGTGCTCCAGCGCCCAACCCATCATCAAAATGCCCGGCGTTGTTGCGGCGAGAGCGACGAGCATGATGGCTGTGGCGCCAGTGATAATCAGCCCCCGCCAGCGCTCTTGCGAATGCCAGGCACGACGGAATCCCAGACCCATAAGCACCAGGAGTGCCAGCACCATAATCGCCGAAAAACCAACCTCGCGCGTCAGTGGCACAGCCTGCTTATTCCAGATGCCACCCAATCCCAACAGGCTGCCGAGCGTGCCGACGTGTGCCTCTGCTCTGGCCGCAAATGCGGCAGCGCCAGCCGCATCGGAGGACCCAGCTGCACTCGGGTTCAGCAAAGATGCCACTAGCCACGGTGAACTGACCGCTACTGTTGTGGCCACAATCCAAGCGCGGTCGCGGCTATTGCGAGCGGTAACAATGCCGGTGATACCAGCCAAAAGGGCACCGGTCGGCGTGAGACCCGCAGCGGCAATTGCGCTGGTGCGCCACAAGGCACTACCCATCTGCGTTGCCAGAACAACTGCCGGAAGCAGCAATACGGCGATGACCAGTGACCACTGTCCCTGGAGCAAACGCTCGACCACAAACGGGTTCCAGAGCAGCATCGTCGGTGCAATCAGCTGGCTGGCTAAGCTCGGAGTCATGGGTACAAGGCCCGCACCGGATGCGCTACTGGTGCCCGAGCCGTGGCGAGTGAACCTGCGGGCGAGCTCAGCAGCTGCAAGACCACCAATCAAACAGGCGCCCACCATGCCGAAGCGCACCCAATGGCTGGCATCCACAAAGTAGCCCAGTGCCCACAGTGCGGTGTCCTGCGGAACAGCTCGTGCCGCAGCGGGGCCGAGTCCCAGGGCCGCGTCGGTAAGCGGTGGGTGATTGGGGATGACCATGTCGCGCAGCAGAAACATCGGTGCCCCAAAGCGACCATCGGCCGGGGCCTTGTGGGGCACAAAGAGCGGCCAGCACACGGCAGCGGTCAGCAGGAGAATCCACGACAACACAAAAACCCAGGCGACTCGCTCCGAATGAGAGCGAGCCGACTGGGTCAGAGTAGTGCGGAAACGTTGTGTCACGTGCCCTATATTAAATTATTTTTCGCTTTCCTCAGTGAAACTTAGGGTAAGCGAGAGCCTGTGGCACCGTAGTTTGGCGTCTTAGGCGGACTTGCTGCGAACACGGAAGCCAATCACGATGAGAACCAGGCCGAGGATACCGAGGATCCACGGTGCGACAGTGCCGCCGATAGTCAGCGACTTACGTGCTTCCTTAGCGCGGTCCATCTGGCGGCCCTTGGAGCCTTCGTCCCACTGAGCGGTGTACTTCATCGCGGTACGGTTCTGCTCCTTGGCCTCCTTTTCACGGCCAGCCTTGGAAGCAATTTCTTCAGCTTCCTTGTCGTCCTTGGCGTAGAACATGAACATCTCTTCAGTACCGTTGACGATCACGCCAGAAGTCGGCTCGACGCGGACAGTACGGACGTTGGTGTAGTAACGATCCAGCTCGACGTCGTCGTCACCCTCCAGGCCCCACTTGTGAGCCGGGAAGCTCAGGCGCATGGAAGCCAGCGAGGACTTGTCAGCCTCGGTGAGCTTGCGGCCGTCGCGAGTGAAGTGCTCGGTCAGGGACTCGTAGAGGTTCTGCGGCGGAATGGTCATGGAGTACTTGTAGACCTTGACGCCATCCTGAGTTTCCTCACCGACAAAGTCAATCTCGAAGTTACGCATCGCCTGGACGTCGTAGTACGGGTAGGACTTCTTCTCAGCACCAAACGGGAACTGGTACTGGATGCCCGGACGGGTGAACGTCGGCGGCTTGGTGTCCGAACCACCCTGCGGTGCGTTAATAGCAACGCTGGAGATCGGGTCATCTACCGGGTACGCAGTGCTGCGGTCAACAGTGATGCGGTCGAGGGTCGCATTGATGAGGTTCTTCGGCTCTTCGCGGTCATCGCGCAGCAGAGTGGTACCGACCTGGAGAGTTGCAATCTTGTCGTCAGCCGGCTCCTCAATCTCAACGTGGCGCTTCGACTGCATCGGAGTCTTGTCGTTGATGAAGCAGTGGACCGGGAGATCGCGCTTCTCTTCGTCCGTCTCTGCCTTGCAGCGCGGGTCATTCTTGCGGTTTGGCGTTGGCTCATTCTTGCCCAGCTGGCTGGAGTCCAACAGAGTGCCGTCGCGCACCTCCGTGATGGTATCGCTCACAGTGTCAAGTGGGATGACCCGGAGGCGAGGCACCAGGAAGGTTGGCAGAAGGACGGCAATGACAATCAATGCAGCACCGATAATAATCAGTGCATGTCCGAGAGTTCTCTTCATCAGCGGATAGTCCTTTAACTGTACGTAACTTTCTGCTGCAAAACCTAGCAGGAAGTTAGGAGTTATGTGGTGTGTTTTTTAAAAATAACTTGTCGGGAAAACAAAAGAGTTTTGGAAAAACCGGCCTGAACAGGACTTATTTCATAATAAAATACAAGTGATTTTACTCATCCCGGTATCCGTGTAAGAAAGTACTATGACGTCCAAGGCATTTGCGGCAGCGCCGAACGCTGGGCAAGACACAGTGTCGAGCTCTGTGCCGAACTCTACGCCGAACACTGCATCCAGCTCGGGATCCAGCACTGCATCGAGCTCTGCCACCATATTCCGCCCAGGCTTCCTGCCTTCGCTGGAGGGCCTGCGAGCTGTGGCTTCGATGGGCATCATCGGCACGCACGTCGCATTCCAGACCGGGCATGATGTGGGAGCCCTGTGGGAGCGCATCCTCGGCCGCTTCGACTTCTTCGTGGCCGTATTCTTCGTGCTGTCCGGATTCCTGTTGTGGCGTTCTCACCGCTCGGGTTACGGCGGAATTCCCCGTCGTAAAGCATTGTCCGATGCCGACGGCGGACGGAAGAAGAGCTGGGCGAAGTACTACAAGAAGCGCGTCGCGCGCATTATGCCCGCGTACTGGGTGCTAGTGCTTATTGTGCTCATCGCACTGCCGGTGGGGCGCGGCGCGGATCTCAAGATTTGGCTAACAAATCTGACGCTGACACAGGTGTATTTCTCCGGCTCGCTGCACGGTGGGTTGACGCACCTGTGGTCGTTGTCGGTGGAGGTCGCGTTCTACATCTCGCTGCCGCTGTTTGCCATTGGGCTTAGCCGGTTGGACCCGCATCGCCAGCAGGGGCGCCGCATAGTGGCAATTTCCCTGCTTGCGATCTTGAGCTTCGGCTGGCCCTACCTGCCACTGCCGTACCCAGAAGGCGTTAACCCGCATATTCAGCCGATTGCCTACTTTTCCTGGTTCGCAGCTGGCATGATTCTCGCCGAGCTGGAATCGCTCCAGGGCGTCGATACCGATGCCGCCCGCGCGAAGGTGGAGACCATGCAGCGCTGGGCACGCCGCCGTTCGCTGTGGCTGGCGATCGCCGTTGGTGCGCTGGTTCTGGCTTCCTACCTGGGTCCCGAAGGGCTAGTCGAGCTCACCAACTGGGAATTCACCCGCCGCCTGCTGTGCGGTCTGGTCTTCGGTGCCGCCATCATCGGCCCCTGGACGATAGCGCCGGAGTCTCGCTTCCTTGAACACCCCATCATGCAGGCGCTAGGGCGCTGGTCGTACGGTATCTTCCTCTGGCATGTGGCGATGCTCTCCATTGCATTCCCGCTGCTTGGCGTGAAGCTGTTCACCGGACATCTGCTCAGTGTCACCATTGTCACGGTCGCACTGTCGATTCCGGTGGCCGCCGCCTCCTACGCGCTCGTCGAGGAACCTGCCCGCCGCTTCTTCGCACGCGTCTGGGTCAACCGCTAACGGCTTTTAATCAGCGGTGTTGTCGGTGTCGCTAGCATCTCTGTCGGTGTCGTCATCAGCACCGCTACCGGAAAGCATCGAGCAGCACGCCACGATTGTCAGCGCCGCCGTCAGCAGTAACTGAAGCGGCCAGCCGGCACCGGCGTAGTCATCCTTTGGCCATGGGTTCGCCGCCAGCACCAAGCCCGCAATCGACATCGTCGCAGCAAGCGCCACAATTAGTGCGTTTCGCACGTTCAGCCATGGCTTGACGACGTCCCCACGCTTCCGTGCCCAGAAAACCGCACCAAGGGTAGCGGCAACCACGACGAGGGCAACGACCACACCAGGCCAGCTGGATACCAGGGTCACTGTCGCGGCAGCCGCAATGCCAATAGCCGCCCGCGGCAAGTCATTGCCCAGCGAAGATACGGAAATCGGGGCGGTGAGAGCGAATCGTCGCCAAGCGAAAGCCAGCCCCACAGCGACCAGTGCGTACACAGCTGCGAGTGCGCCGCCTGCGAGGATTCCAGTACGCCAGGTCTGCTGCGGTGGATAGGTCAGCTCGACTGCACCACCAATTCCAGCCGGAATTGTCCAACCCTGCTGCCAACCAGAGACCGTTACCGGCTTCATGGCGGCACCTCCGACACGAAGCTCGTGGCCGGCATTGACAGAGATTGGCAGCCACACGATGCGATCGTGGTCGGCAGGGTCAATAGGACTGTTCAGGTCGATTGGCGTGGCTTTCTGCTGCTCGGCTGACGGCGCGAAGTAGCCAGTCGAGGTGAGCGATACCCAATCGGACTTGGCATCGATGCGCCATGGCCCCGGCGAGAGCTCAATCTCTTCACCACAGGTCAGCTCGCGGTGATCAGAACCGTCACCTCGTTGGAGGCTGGCCCACGGGTCTCCGATGCTGCTGCGGCAGGTATCAGCATCGACCTTCACCTTTACCGGCTTCGGAACGGTGAACAGGCGCACCAGCGTGCCCTCGTGAATCTCCTGGCCAAAGACCCAACGCTGAGCCAGCGACGAGGAATTCGGTACCACCGGGACACGAACCGGCGTGAGGTCCTCTGCTATATCCTCGGCGGAAAGTCCCGCCTCTTCATCGGAATCGGGGCTGCTGGATTCGAATGCGTCGAAGCCAGTGTCTCGCTTTGGAATCACCAGGCCTAGCTCGGAGATAGCAAAGCCTACAGGAGCAATCTTTGCTGTGATGCGCACCGATGTGGTCTTGCCGCCGGGCAGCGGAATACGAGTCGTCTCACCCGGGACCAACTGTACGGAGCTCGAAGCCGTATCAGTCTGGATGCGCAGTTGCACTGGAACGCGAGCACCGGTCAGGCTGAGCACTGCGTTATCGGTCGGTTCCTTCCACGACAGTTTGACCCACTCAGCCTGGCTCTTGCCCGCCAAGGGTTCCCACCAGGTGGAGGTGTCGCCGTCGAGCATTGCGTTGACCGAGTGGTCAGCCGATGCACCACCGACGTTGTATGGCTCAGAGGCCGACGACGAAACCTCAATTGTGGCGCGACCCGTTGCTGTCTGCGTCAGTGGCAGTCCCACGACGGGGTAGTCCGGAACGAGGTTGCGGACATATGAGTCCTCGTCTTCGGCCAGGATTGCTGACTCCGCACCGACGACTTCACCATAGTTGCGGCCGCGGCGGGCGGGGGTGTCGGTGACAGTGCCGGCATCCTTGCCAGACAGGATGCGCACCGGAGCATCGGAATCGACTTCGTCAAGCCGCGGGAGCACTTCGGGGCCGCCGGCGACTAGCGGTACCTGGGTAGTGTCCACCAACCGCGGTGAAAGTGCGTGATTGCGCAGCTCCTTCGGGCCCGCACCCCAAATCTGGATAGCGGTATGGCCGTCCTCGTCCGCGAACTCCGCCACCTTTTCCATGGTCGGAGAGTCCTGCAGCGTGGAAGTGATGGCGCGCAGCGAATCGCCCCTCGAGGTAACTCTCAAGTCGTGGCGGACCAGCACGTAGCCGATACCGTTGTTGCGCAGGGTGGCATCCAGTGCCGGTACCTCACGGCCCCGAGTCAGTGAATTGCGCAGACCATCGAGGCCGCGAATCGCCTCTGGAGGCACTAGCGGCACCGTATCGCGGACGGCCCAGGGCACGTCGGCAAGCGGCTGGAGCGGTTCGTCGCGAGTATTGCCCCATGTCTGATCAGCAAACGGCGATGACGGCACCACCAGCGTGCGGGTGTCCTCGCCCTGCTCATTCAGCCAGTCGGCCGCTTCGTGCCAGTAGCCCGGAACCTCGGAAAAACCACCTGCCGGAGCGAGACGGGCGCTCCACGCAGGGGCGGTGGCACTGGCGATAACCACCAGAACCAGCATTGATGCGATAGCGCGCGGGTGCTTCTCCGGGTGTAGCCACTGCTGCCAGCCAGTGGTCGCTGAATCGCTCGCCGTCTCGTTCGTGTGCTCGTTCGCCGGCTCTCGCCACGGCCATGGCAGCTGGGCTGTCGCATGAGCGAAGCCGATAACAAGTGGCAGACGCACAATAGTGTCAAATTTGTGCAGGTTGCGCACTGCTGCGAGCGTGGAATCGAGCACCTCTCGAGCCGATTCCCACGCCAGCCCGAACGGCTCCGTCCAGGCCGCCATAATGACAAGCCCGATGAGCAGCATCATCAGCCACATTCGACGCAGCGGCAGCGAGCGCATGGCCAAGCCAAGTAGACCAATCGCCGCTACAGCCAGGGTGGCATAAATGAGAATGGGCTCCGCGACCAGCGCATTTCCGCCCACGCGTTCAAAAGAGACAAACGGGGTCCACGAGGTGGAACCGCGGAGCGTCTCGCCGAGACTCAACCAACGAGTGGTCACACCGGAGGACTCGATGTAGTCCGTAAACGGTGGTGAGTACTTGCCCAGCAGCAGTAGCGGCACAATCCACCACATGCTGACCGCAGCACACGCAGCCAGCCAACCGCCGAGCATCGCCCACGCACGCCCGCGACGAGGCCCCGTAAAAGCGAAGAAGAGCAGCATCAGACCTGCGGGGATGCAAGCCGCCGCTGTACTGACCGCATTGACCGCGCCAGTGCACAGTACCGCTAGACCGGACAGCAATACGGCACGGGCAGTCGCACGCCAGGGCAGTTCCTCGCGCCGGGCTGCGACCCGCAGGAGCGGAAGCAGAATCCACGGTGCCAGCGCGACGGGCCAGGTCTCGGACGAAATCGCGCCCAACGTCGTAATCACACGCGGCGACAACGCGTACAACAATGCCGCCAATACGCGAGAGGTATGCGTGCCGACGTTTATAGCTTCGGCCACGCGATATGCGCCGGTAAAAGCCACGCAGAGAGTAAGGCTCCACCACAGCGCCTGAACCAGCCAGCCGGGCGCTAGGACATCGGGCAGCAAACTAAACAGCGCGAAGAATGCGCCCTGTGGAAAGAGATAGCCATATGCCTGGTTTTGGAGCTGTCCCAGCGGCATGGTGTCTGACCACATGTTGAGCGAGGCGGACAAAAACCCGATGGGGTCTTCTGTCAGGTCGTGCTTTGTGTCAGCGACAGTCTTGCCGGGAGATTGGATGAATGCCAGCAGGCACAGCAAAGCCCACCAAGGTACAAGCACGCGCTTACGCGCTCGAACAAAGGTGGGCATAGCTTTAAAGGAGGGTTAGCGTTAAAAACTTAACGCTGACCGTACTCGACACCGCCAAGCAGAGCGTCATCGGTGGAAACAGCCTGTGCTTCCGGAATTCGGTCTTCGGTCAGAGCCTGGCCGATGCCGAAGATAGCGGCACCACCGAGAAGGGCGCCAATGAGCGCCGAGGCCAGGGCAGGGCCAACGCTACGACGCTGCTCGGAATCAGTTTCGTATGCCATGTTGAGGACTCCTCGTGTGCATTAAGTCAATACTGTTTATAAAACTACACTCTGTGACTTCTGTAAACCAGTGGAACAGCTGGGATTCTCTCCCCGCCTTGAATTTTGAGCGGTTTCAGCGGTCATTGAGTTTTCTTAGTTGAGAGATTAACCCATTTTCTATCAGCTAAGTAAGTTTTTAAAAATTTTCTAGAAATTATTCCTTTTCCCCCGGAACGACGAGGACCGGGCGGCCAGCATTCTTCAGCAACGCGTCAGAGGTCGAGGCGGTGAACAGACCACGCAAACCAGTCACACCACGAGTGCCGGAGATAATCACGTCCGCATCGAGGTCGTGAGCTGCATCGACGATGGCCGACCAGATAGTAGTTTCAGTCTCTACCAAGTAGGGCTCCGCGACGAAGCCAGCCTCAGCGGCAATCTGTACACCCTCACGGCAAATACGGACGGCCTCGTCGTGAGCCGGATCGCCGTCTTCAGTCGTGGCATCCCAGTCGGGCTGCATCATGCCAGAGGCGCCAGCAGTGCGAGCTGCAGCGCGCTGCAGGGGTTCCCAGGCAGTCAGAATGTAGGCCTTCTTAACGCGCAGCAGTTTTCCGGCATAGGCCAGCGCCCGCTTGGCTTCGTCGGAGCCGTCGTAGGCAATGAGCATGGAATCAGAAATCGGTTCAACCATTTTTGAGTTCAATCCTTACGTCAGAGATAGCCGAAAGACTGTCAATAGATAAAGAAAAGAGATGTCGTTGTAGTCCAGGATAGGACAACAGCGACATTCAGCACGCTAGTTTTTAAGCTTCCCCGAACCAGCCGGCTTGGGTCGGCTAGAGAGTCATTCGCAGGAAGCGGTAACGTCCATTGTTATGGCAATAGAAGAAAAACCAGGGCAACCACAGCCAAAGACTGCTGGTTCCTCGAAGAATGCCATCGCGCTCAGCGCTCCCGTTCTTGTTATCGCCGTAATCGTCGCGGCGCTGAATTTGCGCCCGAGTATCGCGTCAATTGGTCCGGTGCTCGATCAGCTCCTATCCGACCTTGGCGCTTCCTCCGCCTTTGGTGGTTTGATTACGGCGATTCCGGGGCTCGCATTTTTCGCGATTGGGTTGTCCGCGGTTTCCGTCGGCAAGCGAATGGGCTTAAGCGGTGCACTCACACTGTCTGCGACGTTGCTATTCGTCGGCCTTGCGGTGCGCCCGTGGGTGAGCAGCATCTGGCTATTCCTTCTGTTTACGGCGTTGTCGGTTGCGGGTATTGCGCTGGGAAATGTACTGCTACCTGCGTGGATCAAGGTGCATGGCGGCCGTCATGCCGTCGTGCTGATGATGTTGTACTCCAGCATGCTCGCCCTCGGGGGCGGACTGGGGCCGGCGACGGCGTTTTTGATTAGCGATTCACCCGAAGCGTCCACAGGTGGCGTCGATATGTGGCGCTGGGCGATTGCCGTATGGGCGATCACCGCCTTTGTTCAGCTCGTTGTGTGGTTGCCGCTGCGTGCGCGCATCGGATTCGACTATCCGAAGGCCTCGGTCAGCTCCTCGGCAAACACGCCAATCTGGAAGTCTCCGACAGCCATTGCGCTGGCAGTTTTCTTCGGCGTGCAGTCGATGAACGCCTACGTGCTGATGGGCTGGATGCCGAAAATGCTTATCGACGCAGGCATCAGCGTCAGCGTAGCTACCGCGGCATCCATGATTGTTCAAGGGCTGGGCATCATCGGCGGTCTGCTGATGCCACCGCTGATTGCACGGCTCCGCACCATGTCCTACGTCGCTTTTGGTCTCGGCTGTCTTTTCTTCCTCGGGTACGCGTTGATGATTCTGATCGACCAGCGGGGAGCGGCGGAAACTGGTGTTGGATACGCGATTGGGGCTGCGTTCCTGCTGGGCGTGGGTGGTTTTTGTTTCCCCATGGCTATCGCGCTGATTCCGGGCCGCACGCGCAGCCATGAGCTGACCGCGCGGCTGTCCGGCTTCGTGCAGCCAATCGGCTACATTTTCTCCGCAGTCGGGCCATTCCTGGTAGGTGTGGCCGCTGGAACGACGGAAACGTGGACACCTATTCTGGTCGTACTGCTTGGTACTACGGTCGTGCTTGCAGTGCTTGGGCTGGCTGTCGGTCGGCCAACGTACATTGATGACGAACTGGCCGACCGAGGTATCGGTGAAAAGAAGCCGGGGCGTATTCAGCTCGACTGAATTTAGGGGAGTTAGCTCCACTGTATTTGAACCCGGGCCAACTTAGCTTTGAACCTATGACAAAGAAAAAGAATTTAATCGCGCTGGCCTGGAGTTTTATCCTCGGCCTGCTGTTCATTCCGGGTTTGATTGCCTCTGTTGTGCTTCTGCCGTGGATTCCGCTCATTGGCCGCGGTGCCGATTGGCTCTCCCGCTGGGCAGCATCGTGGTCCGGCACCCCAATCGCCAACCGCGTGACCAATCGCTGGTTCGACATCCGCAACTTCGTCAACCTGCTTGTCCAGTTGGCCATTGGCTTTGTCACCTTCATAGCGTGGGTCGGCGGCGGGTTCACTGTTGGTGTACTTTTTGGCGCACCATTCCTGGTTGATGAAGTGGAGTTTTTCAGCTGGACTCTGACAGACCCCACACAGAAAATCGGTGTTGCCTGGGTTTTCGCCATCGTCTTTTTGGTGCTGACCATCGCCATCAACCTCGGTGCCGGCCTGCTGTCCATTTGGCTCTCCCGCGTCATCCTCGCACCATCCAGCGAGGAAGTCAGCCAGTCCCGCGATGTGCTCATCGACTCTTTCTCAGGCGAGCGCCGTCGCATTGAGCGCGAGCTTCACGACGGTCCGCAGCAACACCTGACCGCCTTGAAACTCAACATCGCTGCTGCTCGCATGGGTAAGACTGAAGAAGAAGTAGCCGAGGCGCTCTCCGCCGCCGACCGCAATGCAACGCAGGCTCTTGCGCAGCTGCGCTCCGTGGTGCTTGGCATTGCCCCGCCAGTGCTTTTCGAAAATGGCTTAGTCGCAGCAGTAGAGGAATTGGCAGCGCACTCTGGCATGGAGGTTTCTGTTCGTGAGGACGGTGTCTCCGACTTCGGCCCGATTGATGAAACCACAGCGCTGCTCGCTTACCACTGCGCAGCGGAGGGGCTGACCAACGCCACCAAGCATGGCCATGCCGATCGAGCTGATATCACTCTCGGGGTTCAGACTCCGAAGAAGGCGCTCGTGTCCCATCTGGGTACGCTTACGGTCACTGTGCGCGACAATGGCGAAGGCCTGGAAAAACCAACGAGTGCAGACGCTGTAGACGTCGTAAAGCATGACAGTGGAACCGGCATTGCGGGCCTGCGCGAACGGGCGGCAGCGCTCGGTGGAACCGTGGAACTCACCAACGCCGACGGTGGAGCCCAATTGCTGCTGGAACTGCCGATTCGCCAAGGAAGGACGCGATGAAAGTACTGCTGGCAGAGGACTCCGTACTCCTGCGCGAGGGGCTGACCGGCCTGCTGCGGGCACTGGGGCACGAGGTCGTCGCCGTCGGCGATGCGGATCAGCTGCTCGCCACCGCCGAAGGGCAGGTGTTCGATGTCATCGTCACCGATGTCCGAATGCCGCCGAACATGCGTGACGACGGACTGCTCGCGGTCTCCACACTTCGCCAGGACAACCCCGACCAGCCGGTTGTGGTGCTCAGCCAATACGTGGCGGCCAGTTACTTAGATCGCCTGCTGCAGCATGGTGGCTTTGGGTACCTGCTTAAGGAACGCGTCTCGGATGTCGACCACTTCGTTGCGGCGCTGGAAGAAGTGCGTGGTGGCGGTACCGTGGTCGATTCTGAAGTGGTTGCGACGCTACTGGCCGCAAAGCAGGACGGCATCGCCGAGCTGACTCCACGTGAGCGCGAAGTGCTGGACCTGATGGCGCAGGGGCTTAGTAATAAGGAAATAGAAAAACGCCTAGTACTAACCGCAGGCGCTGTGAGTAAGCATGTGGCGAATGTGTTCTTGAAGCTTGGCTTCCAACCGGAAGATAACAACCGTCGTGTCAAAGCAGTGTTGCGGTGGCTGAGATATACGGCGCCATCGCCGTCGTCGTCGCCGTCGGCTTAGGTTGCGCCCCTGAATCAGCTCCATACCCACGCAAAAGCCCCCGCGCCGACTCCTTCGAAACGGGAGTCGGCGTGGGGATTATGGGTAATTGGTGCTACTCAGATATAAGAAAGGCGAGGGTGGAAGCCTCGTCATCGACGAGACGCAGGCTCCGACCGTGCGGTTGATCTACCAGCTGTTCCTTGATGGGATAGCGATCAGTGAGATTAAAACCGAGCTCGCTGCCCGCAAGATTCTCACCCCGCGCGGGAAAGAAGTGTGGTCAACCTCGACAGTGTGCTCCATCCTGTCCAACGAAAAATACAAGGACGACGCCCTGCTGCAAAAGACGTTCACCACCGATTTCCTTACTAAGAAGATGAAGGTCAACGAAGGCGAAGTACCCCAATACTATGTATCAGGTAATCATGAGCCGATTACCGAACCGCGTATCTGGGATCAGATGCAATACGAACTCGCCACCAGGCATGGCAACATATAGTCAGCGAAAGTCGGGTTGTTCTCCACCCGGCTGGAATGTGCTCGGTGTGGGGCGTGGTATGGGCGTAAAACGTGGGCGTCGAACACGAAATGCAAAGACGCAGTTTGGCAATGCAACCATAAATACACAGACGAACATCCCTGCAGCAGCGCGACGGTGAAAGACGAGCAGATCGAAGCGCTGATTGCGGAAAACCAGCGGTGTGCGCTCGACCAGGACGCCTGCCAATCCGCGTACGCCGAACTCGATACTACCTACCGTAAGACGCTCGCACGTAGAACAAGCCTGGAAAAAGATATCGCAGCGAACACCGCCAAGCACGCCGCCATCACCACAACCCTGAATGATCTGACAGGGGAACCTGTGAGCGAGTTTCACCCCGCACAATGGAGCGCACTTATCGACCACGCCATTGTCACCGAGGACGCGATCCGGTTCGTGTTCCGCACCGGTGAACAGGTGAGGATTGCCCTGAAAGGGTGATGTTCGTATCAGTTGACGTGCACAGTAGACACACCTCCCAGAAATATAGTAAGGTTAGGCATGCCTAAGAAGGATGGTGCTTACGTGAACGAAAGTGCAACGGATCAGGTTGTTGAAGGCGAGTATGGGTCGGCGAAGGAAAAATCAGTCGCTGGCCAGAACGCGATCCGTCAGCTATCGCAGCCGGTGAAAGGCAAACTGTTTATCGCGCAGGCCTTAACGTTCGCCTCTGGGGTGTTGGCTATCGCACCCTATGTGGCTTTGGTGGAGCTGGGAGCTGCGCTGATGCAAGACCGGGTGGACCCGGCGCGGGTGAACTGGATCGTGATGCTCCTTGTTTCTGCTTACATGGCGCGGTTGACTTTGTATTTTGTTGCGTTGGGCGTGACGCATTTTATTGACCTGTCGTTGCGTAATCAGATGCGTCGGCAAATTGCCGCCCGAATGTCGACTGCTCCGCTGTCGTGGTTTACCCGCGAGGGCGAAGGGAAGATCCGCAAGACCATTCAGGATGATACGGCCACGGTGCACACAGTGATCGCACACGGGCCGATCGAGAAACTGAACGCAATCGTCTCCCCGCTCGCCTTGTTGGCCTATGCGTTCGTGGTGGATTGGCGGCTCGCTCTGCTGTCGATTGCGACGATTCCGGTTTATGTGGGCATGTATGGCATGTCGATGCGTGGGATGAATGAGAAGACCGCGGAAATGGACACCAAGCTTGCTCAGGTTTCGGCAACGATGGCCGAGTTCGTTGCCGGTATCTCAGTGGTGAAAGCGTTCGGCAAGGTTGGCCAAGCACATAAAGCCTATTTAGATGCAGCTAACGAGTTTTCTAAGTTCTACCGGGCGTGGTGTATGCCGCTGGTGTCGATGTCGGTCGCCTCATTTTCGTGGGTGTCGATCCCGGTGTTGTTGATCGTGAACCTTGGCGGTGGCGCGTTGATGATGAACGCCGGTTGGGTGAGCATCTACGAGGTGATAGCGACGACGTTGATTGCCTTGGTGCTGCCGGGAGCGTTGATGGCAGTCGCAACCATCGCCTGGTCTTATCAGCTCGCAGGTTCAGCGGCAGTACGGCTGGTGAATGTCATGGAGCTACCGGCGTTGAGTCAGCCCGATGCGCCACAGACACCACACGGTCATGATATCGAGATTCGGGGTGTGTCGTATGCCTATGACGACACCCAGGCATTAGACGAGGTGAGCCTGAGCATTCCGGCAGGCACGGTGACCGCGCTGGTTGGCCCGTCGGGTGCGGGGAAGTCGACGTTGGCGAGTTTGATGGCCCGCTTTGATGACCCGGACGCTGGCACGATCACCATCGGCGGGGTTGATCTAAAGAGCATTTCCCAGGATGTGTTGTATTCGACGGTCGCATTCGTCCTGCAAGATGCACAGCTTATTCGCGACACCATCCACAACAACATTGCCCTGGGCGCGCGAGACGCAACCTTGGATCAGGTGCGGCAGGCGGCGAGAGCAGCGCAGATCGACGAGTTCATCATGAGCCTGCCAGATGGTTACGACACTGTGTTGGGGGAGGACACCCACGTTTCGGGCGGGCAGGCAGCCCGTATCGCGATCGCCCGGGCGCTCATGGTTGATGCCCCAGTGTTGGTGCTGGACGAGGCGACGGCGATGGCGGACCCGGAATCGGAATCGAAAATCCAACAAGCTCTCTCGACTCTTGCCAAAGGCAGAACCGTGATTGTGATCGCCCACCGACTGGCCTCGATCAGGGGCGCGGATCAGATTGTCGTCATGGAACGCGGGGGCATTGCTGTGGTCGGTAAACACGACGAGTTGTTGGGTAATGCGCACTATCAGGCACTTCTTGCCCAAGGTGCATGCGAGGAGATGACACGATGAATCAACTATTGCTGCCACGCTTTAAGCGTTTGATGGAACCCGCCTCGTGGCGAGACCTTTCGGTTGGTCAAGCGTGGGGTGCGGTCTCAGGACTGTGTCACGGCTTTGCCCTGCTCGCGCTACTCCCTGCAGCAAGCGCCTTGGCGACCGGAATGCCGGTGTGGGGGCTGTCGTTTTGGGGCTGGCTCATCGCCTTGGCGGTGTTCGCGGTGCTGGGCGTGGGCACGGAGTTTTATGGCATGCGCACCGGCTATATCGGCGCGCTTGGATTCATTCACGACGTCCACCAGGCAGTAGGTAACAAAGTAGCCCGCCTACCGTTGGGAGTGTTCGATTCGGGTAGCTCTGGACGGCTGTCGCGCATGGTCACCCAGGAAATGATGAACTTGGGCGAGTCGGCGGCACATTTCATTTTCTCTCTCGTCCAAAAACTCTCGGCCGTGCTGGTGATCACTGTGGGAACCTGGTTCTGGGATTGGCGGCTGGGACTGACCTTGACGATCGCGTTCCCGATCATGCTTGCCTTCCTCCATATTTCCCGTGTGCTTCTCGATAAGGGCAAGAAGGTTTCCGAACCAGCCGAATCGGAGCTGGCGGCTCGCATGGTCGAATTCGCCACCTGCCAAGGCGCGCTGCGCTCCTGCCATGTCGCCGACGACTACCCGGCCCTTGATCGGGCATTCAAACAGGCTGACCGCAAGGGTCGCAAAGCATTGTGGATCGAAACACTAGCGAACCTGATTAATGGGATGTTCGTTCAAGCGCTCATTGTGGTGATGATCTGGCTGACCGCCCAACTCGCCCTCGGCGGGCAAATGAATGCGCTGAACGCCGTGGTCACAATCGGCATGTGCCTGCGGTTCACCACCATGCTCCAAGACATCGGTGGCTGCATGACCGGGCTGGAAGAACGCCGCCAGCAGATGAACCACGTCGACAAGGTCATGGATGCCCCCGAACTGTCCGAACCCGATGCCTCTACACCGATAAACGCCCCTGGTGATGTTCGTTTCGAGGACGTCACCTTCGGCTACGATCCGGACACCCCGGTTCTCCGTGATATTTCCTTCCATGTCCCGCAAGGTGGCATGTGTGCCCTGGTTGGTCCATCTGGGTGCGGGAAGACGACGATCGCCCGGTTGGTTGCACGTTTCTGGGATGTGCAGTCCGGCAGCGTGCGCGTTGGCGGAGTGGACGTGCGCGAGCAGACCACCGAAGATTTGATGCGCCAGGTGTCTCTTGTCTTCCAAGACGTCTACTTATTCAACGACACTCTCGAAGCCAACATTCGCCTTGGCAACCCAGAAGCCACCGATGAAGAAATCAGGTGGGCCGCTGACCTGTCGGGCGTGACGGAAATCGTCAACCGCCTCCCAGATGGCTGGAATTCATTGGCGGGTTCTGGCGGGCGTGCACTGTCAGGTGGGGAACGGCAACGCGTCTCTATCGCTCGCGCCTTGGTGAAGAAGGCCCCGATCGTGCTTTTCGATGAGGCCACCAGCGCATTGGACGCGGAAAATGAAGCCAATATTGTTGCGGCGATGAATGAGCTACGCAAGCACTCCACGCTGATCGTGATCGCCCACAAACTTGAAACCATTCGACAAGCTGGCCAAATTATTGTGCTCTCCCACGGTGGGCGTATCGCCCAGCGCGGGTGCCACGACGAGCTGGTCAACCAGCCGGGTCAATACCGCGATTTCTGGCAAGAGCGCATCAACGCAGGCGGATGGCAACTCGTCTAAACACAGCGCATATCAGCACATAAAAGGAAAAACTATGTCCACACCCACATCCTCGCGCCTCAACGCGCGCGACTTCATCAATATCGGCGTCTTCACTGCCTTGATGTTCGTCATCGTGTTTGCATTCGGAATGCTCGGGTTCATTCCGGCTGCCATGTATGCCGGCTTCTTGCTTTCTATCCTCGTTAACGGCATCGTCTTTGCGCTGTTTACTGCCCGCACTCCGAAGATGGGGGCGTTGACAATCATGCTGATTATCATCGAAATCCTCTTCTTCGTGACCGGCCACTGGGTGGGAGGAATTGCGATCGCCGCTGTGTTCGGCCTGCTCGCTGACTTGGTGATCACCAAGGGGCCGAAGAGCGTGAAAGTTCGTGTCCCGCTGGCATATGCACTGTTTATTCTGCCGATCTATGTTTCCCCGTGGATTCCGCTATTTATGAACCAAGACGCATATATGTCGCAGATCGCCGAACAAATGGGTGCCGAGTATGCCGCCAAGATGGCACAGGTCGTCACGATTCCGATTCTGCTGGGCTTCTTCGGCGTGATGCTCATCGTGGGCTGGCTTGCTGGTCTGTTGGGAACCAGGGTCGCGCGCAAACACTTTGAACGGGCCGGTCTTGTCTAAACTTCCCGACCCGCGCACCATTATCGCAGCGCTCGTCATCGTCTCCACCACGATCTACAGTGCCTACTCGCCGTGGTTCGTGTGTACTCTGGGCGGATTCGCCGCCGTGATGCTGACGAGCGCTACGATCAACCCCAACACGCTCGTGCGCCCGAGCTGGGTGGCCGTCTACCTGGCCACGTTTGCGGCTCTCGGCACACTCGTCTTCGTGATACCCCTGGTCTGGAAATCAACAGCCAGCGCGTTCCTCGTGCTGTTTCTGCAGTGGATGTGGCGATTCAGCGTCAGCGCAGGAATGGGAGCCTACGCGATCGGCGTAATCCGACCCGCCACCTTGCAAAAAGCACTCGCCAGCTCACGAATCCCGACCTGTTTCACGATCCCGATCTCAGTCGCGTTACGTGTGCTGCCCGTGATCGGCCACGAAGTTAAAGCGATCTCAGATGCCATGAAACTACGCGGCATGTCCGTGCTCTCACTGCGTGCGGCGCAATACTTCACAATCCCTCTGCTATCGACCGTGGTACGCAGCGGGGACGAACTGGCATCGGCCGCCCTCGTGCGCGGACTGGGCGGAACCGCAAAGCCCACCTCAGTCACAGTCGTGAAATTCCGAGTGGTCGACGCAGTCATTCTGCTCATCGTTATCGGCTTCGCGATATGGAGAATCGTCCTATGACAATAGCCCAAGCAACTAGGGTCACCTTCACCTATCGAGGAGCAGACCACCCCTCAATCAACGACGCAACCATCACCATCACACCCGGAACCGTCACCTTGCTGTGTGGCGCATCCGGGTCAGGAAAAACCACCGCACTACGGCTATTTAACGGGCTCATCCCGCACTTCCACGACGGCGACCTTACCGGAAACGTCACAGTCGACGACATTGACGTGGCACAAACAGACCTGCCACGCCTTGCCCACCACTGTTCGACAGTGTTTCAAAACCCGCGCACCCAGTTCTACACCACCCACGTGCGCCAAGAACTCGCCTTCGGCCCAGAAAATCTCGGCCGCGACCCGCAGGAGATCTGTGCCCGCATTGACGAGGTCGCAGCCGAGTTAGGTATCGCCGACCTGCTGGAATCCCGCGTCACACAACTATCAGGCGGACAGATGCAACGCGTGGCCTGCTCCGTCGCCATGTGCAACAACACGTCGCTGATCGTCTTTGACGAGCCAACCGCGAACTTGTCCGCTGACGTTATCGACCAACTCGCCACACTCATCGCCAGGCTCAAAGCCGATGGACACACCATCATCATTGCTGAACACCGGCTAAGTTTCCTTTCCGGGATCGTCGACCGTGTCTACTGCTTCGACAAAGGCAAGATTGTCCTCACCGCAACCGGCGAAGAGTTCTACGCTACCTCGGATGAGGAGCGCAAACAGCTTGGGCTGCGATCCCTAGTGCCCGTATCCATGCCGAGCCTGCCCGAACCAGAAGGTGAAGGGCTCACAATCGACAACCTCGCCTTTGCCTACCGCCACGGAAACACAGTCCTCAATATTAACCACGTGTTGTTTCCGGCAGGGAAAATCACGGCACTCCTCGGCCCGTGCGGGTCAGGCAAATCAACACTGGCACGCATTGTTTGCGGACTAGAAAAAGCCAAACATGCATCCATCACACTCGGCGGACAAAAATTCACCAGCCGCGACGCCTACCTTGTGATGCAAGACCCTACCCGACAGTTGTTCTCAGATACCGTCATCGACGAAGTCACGCTCGGCACGACCAAAGCCGAAAAGCAACACATCGATGCCCACGCGATCCTTGAAGAACTCGACCTTGCCGACCACGAGGCTGATCATCCGCAAGCACTCTCTGGCGGGCAACGTCAACGTCTGGTTATTGCTACAGCGCTTGCTGCGAACAAGAAAGTTTACATCTTCGACGAGCCCACGTCCGGTGTTGGCTACAAACACCTTGTCGCGATTTCCCGAGTAATGCGTAAACTCGCTGACACTGGTGCCGTCGTCATCGTCATCACCCACGATGCTGAACTCGTTACCGAGGTCGCCGACCACGCTATCCACCTCGACCAAATCAACGCCTGCTAACGCAAACGCTCACTCAGCCGAAAGAGAGGAAAGTGTTTCTACAGGTCAGAGTTAACGCGCTATACACTCGCTAACGCAAGCGATTTTCTTGACCCCCTTGGGGCATACTCGCTAACGCAAACGCCTACTTATCATTTTCGACGTCTAAGTGGAGCCGATGACGGGAATCGAACCCGCGCCGCCTGCTTGGGAAGCAGGAGTTCTACCATTGAACTACATCGGCACACAGTAGGCGGAATGATTAAAAGCACGCCACGGGATTGGCACAGTAGGTGTGGCATGCAGGAAATCAGTCGCCCTCTGTAACTTCAATGTAGCACTCTCGATTCGCGTCGAAAAAAATTGGTTGGCAGCAGCTCCGCTGAATTTATCGCGGGCATATCCTGCAACCCGCGCACGCTGTGCATTACAGAGCGGTTAAGCTGGTCTATGTGTTGCTCTCAGATCGTGATATTCGTGCCGCTATCGATGCCGAAGGCTCCGGCCATCTCGGCATTGATCCTTTTGACCCGAAGATGATTCAGCCTTCGTCCATCGACGTGCGTCTGGACAAGTTCTTCCGAGTTTTTAACAACTCGCAGTACACGCACATCGATCCGAAGTTGCCGCAGGAAGAACTGACGTCCCCGCACGAGGTTCCAGAAGGGCAGCCCTTCATTCTTCACCCGGGCGAGTTCGTCCTGGCATCGACCCTGGAGTACTTCACTATTCCTCCGAACTTGGCAGGCCGCCTGGAAGGTAAGTCTTCGCTGGGGCGTCTGGGCCTGGCAACGCACTCGACCGCCGGCTTTATTGACCCAGGGTTTTCAGGTCACATCACGCTGGAGCTATCCAATGTGGCGAACTTGCCTATCGCACTGTGGCCAAATATGAAGGTCGGCCAGCTGGCACTGTTCAAGATGTCCTCGCCGGCAGAGGTGCCTTACGGTTCCGGCAAGCTCGGTTCGAAGTATCAGGGGCAGCGCGGCCCGACGCCGTCGCGTGCGTACCTGAACTTCCGCGATGAGGAATAAGGCACCTGAAACTCGGGATATGAACTCGGAATATAAATGAATTGTGAATAGCCCCGAGTGAATTCTCGGTGAAGAAATGGAAACAATTGTTCAATAAAGAGTTTCCGCAGGTGAAAAGCCTAAATATGGGCCTTTAGTTCACACCATTTAAGGGTTAAATCGGCTTGAGGGCCTTTTATCTTTCGATAAATAATAGCCCTTATGCGTATTACGGTTATTGGTACGGGTTACCTTGGCGCCACTCATGCCGCGGCGATGGCGGAGTTAGGCCACGAGGTTCTCGGCGTAGATGTTGATCCCGCCAAGATTGAGGCATTGTCCGCAGGCCAAGTTCCTTTCTTTGAACCCGGCTTGCCCGAACTGCTAAAGAAGCACGTTGAGTCGGGGCGACTACGTTTCACCACTAACTACGACGAGGCTGTTGAATTTGCGAACGTCCACTTCGTAGGTGTCGGAACTCCGCAGGTCAAGGGCTCGTACGCAGCCGATGTTCGCTATGTGGACGCAGCTGTTACCGAATTGGCCAAGCGCGTCGTCGGCAAGCATTTAGTGTTTGGTAAGTCCACTGTGCCCGTCGGTACCGCACCGCGCTTGCAGGAGCTGGCTGCGGAGATGATCAGTGAGCGCGCCGCATCCGGCGATGATGAGTTGAAGAACACCAGTCTCGAGATCGCCTGGAACCCGGAGTTCCTGCGCGAGGGCTTCGCGGTAAAGGACACTCTCGAGCCGGACCGTGTGGTGCTGGGCACCCAGAAGCCGGGCATGATCCTCAATGGTGCAGGTCAGGAAGTCGAATCGATCGCTGAGGAAAGCCTGCGCGAGTGCTTCGGTCCTATCTTTGAGCGTGAGACGCCGTTTATCGTCGCGGACACCGCCACCGCAGAGCTGGTGAAGGTGTCGGCGAATGCATTCCTCGCCACCAAGATTTCCTTCATCAACGCGGTCTCTGAAATCTGTGAGGTCACAGGTGCGGATATCACCACGCTTGCCGACGCCATCGGTATGGACGCTCGAATTGGCCGCCGCTTCCTCAATGCGGGGCTGGGCTTCGGCGGCGGTTGCCTGCCGAAGGATATCCGCGCATTCATGGCCCGCGCCGGTGAGCTGGGCGTTGACCAGGCGCTGACCTTCCTGCGTGAGGTCGATGCGATTAACATGCGTCGCCGTGAAAAGACCGTTGACCTGGTGCGTGGTAGCTTCGGCGGCTCGCTGCTCGGCCACACCGTGACCGTGCTGGGTGCGGCTTTCAAGCCGAACTCTGACGATGTGCGTGACTCCCCGGCGCTGTCGATTGCTGGTTCGCTGTCTCTGGCGGGCGCTTCGGTGAGTGTTTATGACCCGCAGGCCATGGAGAACGCCAAGAAGAATTTCCCGACCTTGGAGTACGCACCGAGCATCGAAGCTGCCCTGGAAGGCACGGAGATGGTTGTCGTCGCCACCGAGTGGCAGCAGTTCCGCGACATCGACCCGGTGGCTGCGAAGAAGCTGGTCAAGCGTGCAGCAGTGCTCGACGGCCGCAACTGCCTGCCAGCCGACCAGTGGCGTGCCGCAGGCTGGGATGTCACCTGCCTCGGCCGCGGCTAAATGCTAGCCGCCCTCGAGCGCTTCGGAAACTTCATACCCTCCGGGGCCACGGTATAGGCGGCGATGAGGGTGGTAATCGGCACTGCGAGTACCAAAGCCACCGCACCGATGGTGGAACGCAGCAGCTCTGTGGCCACGACATCGGAGGTCAACGACTGCATCAGCGGCCGGTCGGAGACGCTTAACAAAATCGATAGCGGTAGTGCGGTGCCGAGGTACGCCAGTACCAGTGTGTAGACCATCGACGCGATGTGATCGCGACCGACGCGCATTGCCGAGCGGAAGACCTCCATAGGCCGCGACCGCGGAGCTGCTTCGTAAAGCTCCTGGACGGTCGATGCCTGGGCGATGGTGACGTCGTTAAGCACGCCCAACGCGCCGATGATGAATCCCGCCAGAAGCAGACCTGTGACGGAGACGTCAGGCAGGTAAAGCTGAATGAGCAGGTTGTCCTCGTTGCCGAGACCACGTAGCTGTGACGTGGAGATTGCGAGGTTGGCCAGGCCCGCCGCCAACACCATCGTGGTGAGTGTTCCCGCCAGTGCGGAAGCTGACTTCCAATTGATGCCATGTACGAGGAAGAGCACCGGGAAGAGGATCGCCGCGCCCGCCGTGATGGCTAAGGCCACAGGATCGCCACCGCGTAGCAGTGCCGGAACCAGGAATCCCATCACTGCGGCCAGCGTGATGCCAAGACCAATGAGGCTCAAGACTCCGCGAGTCATGCCGACGAGGATGATGAGCAGCACCGCTGCGCCGAGCCACATCCAGATGGTCGTGGTGCGATCCATGTCCAGGAAGGTGTAGGTGTTGCCGATGCTAGCGGTGTCGACAACCTGATGAGGCGCGAGGTCGACGACATTAGTGTCGGCCGCGGGAGCAGGAGCTTCGGGGGCAGCGGGGGCCTCTGCGTCGGATTCAGGTGCTGGTTGCTGCTCCGGGGCTGGAGCTGGTGCCGGAGCCTCTGCATCAGGAGCAGGCTCACCCTCTGCGCCCTCAGGGGCAGGCGCGGGAACAACGCCGGGAGCCGGTGTCATCAACCCCGGATCCGGCACGGCACCATTGTCGACAGCTCCGGTACCGGCCGCGTTTGGACGGTGAATTGCCAGGACGACCTTGTCGCCCTCCTCCAGCTCAATTTCGCCGGGAAGGCCGGATGCCTCCAGAAGCGTCTTCTTGCCCTCGTCTGGGCCTGAGGTCAGCTCAATGACCGAGAGCTGGCACTTCGGCGCCGCGGGGTCGTTGAGCGAAGCCGTCAGCCCTGGACGCGGCTGGTCGTCGAAGACGCGTCCGTTGTCAGGCGAATTGCACGTGCCGACGCTCTGCTTTACGACGGTTCCCTTAACCGTCTCTGCAGCTGACGTCTGTGACTGCAGGAATCCCGGCCCTGGGCTCGGAGCTTCACCCGATGGCCAGAGACCAATCACTGCGAGGAAAGTGACAATGCCGGCAACTGTGAGAACTGTGGCCAGTAAGCGACGTGCTCTTGTGGGGTTGTGCCGCGGTTTCGTTGGTTTTGGTTTGGCTTGTGCAGGTTCGTTTTGCCGTACCGGTGCTGGTTTTGAATGTGCGGCTGGTTCTGCATGTCGTGCTGGGGCAGCCGAGGTTGCAGAGTTGGGTTGATTCGCGGTATTGACAGCCCGGAACCGGCCGGTAGGGGAGCCGCTGTTCGAGTTCTTCAGTACGTCGAGATGCGCACCTATGTCGGAACCCGGAGCAACGCGAAAAGGTTGCTGGTTGTCAGAGTTCATTGAATCTTTTGAATGCCTGCCCACCCTTAATAACCTAATCGCTGCACCAGCACCGGAAGGCGTACCGCCATTCCGGCGCGCCGGGCCGTGGTCATCAGCGCTATGGCCCACCTATCGATGCAATACTCACTCATCGATGCGCTCCAGTGTGTCCATAAGTGAATAGCGCATCGATATGTGAGAAGGGCAGAACCAGTAGCGTGCGCAACCTTAAGTACTGCTATTGCTTGTAGCTGACCAGGAAGTTGCCCAGGCGCTCGATGGCTTCCTTCAGGTCGCGTGCCCACGGCAGGGTGACAATTCGGAAGTGATCCGGCGTCGGGTAGTTGAAGCCAGAGCCGCCGACCATCAGGATCTTCTCTTCACGCAGGATGTCGAGCATCAGCTTTTCGTCATCGTGAATTTCGTAGACGTTCGGATCCAGCTTCGGGAATGCGTACATGGCGCCCATCGGCTTCACGCAGCTCACGCCCGGAATTGAGGTCAGTCCCTCGTAGGCGACATTGCGCTGCTCCAGAAGGCGACCCCCTGGCAGGATCAAGTCCTCGATGGACTGGTAGCCGCCAAGTGCCACCTGAATGCCGTGTTGAGCAGGGACATTCGGGCATAGACGGGTGCTGGCCAGCAAGTTGATGCCCTCGATAAAGCCCTCTGCGTGGCGCTTCGGGCCAGTCAGCACCATCCAGCCAGCGCGGTAGCCGGCCACACGGTAGGTCTTGGACAGGCCGTTGAAGGTGATACAGAGCAAATCCGGGGCCAAGGAGGCAGTGGAAATGTGCTCTGCATCGTCGTAGAGGATGCGGTCGTAGATTTCGTCGGAAAGCAGCAGGAGTGAGTGCTCACGAGCGATATCGACGATGGCTTCGAGTGTCTGGCGTGTGTAGACCGCGCCGGTCGGATTGTTCGGGTTGATGATGACAATCGCCTTCGTGCGATCCGTCACCTTCGAGCGAATGTCTTCGACATCCGGGGCCCAGTTGTTCTCCTCATCACACGTGTAGTGGACGGCCTTGCCGCCGGCGAGGGTGGTTGCTGCAGTCCAGAGCGGGTAATCCGGAGCTGGAATGAGGACCTCATCGCCCTCGTTGAGCAGCGCCTGCGTGGTGATGGAAATCAGCTCGGAGACGCCGTTGCCCAGCCAGACGTCGTTGACGTCGAAACGGGGGAAGTCCGGGTCCATCTCATAGCGCGTGACGACGGCACGGCGTGCGGAGTAAATACCCTTGGACTCGGAGTAGCCCTGTGCGTGGGGGAGGGCGCGGACCATGTCCTGCACGATGGTGTCAGGTGCATCAAAGCCGAACTTTGCCGGATTGCCGGTGTTGAGCATCATGATGCGGTGGCCGTCGGCCTCCATCTGTTCGGCGAGAGTAGTCACCGGACCGCGAATGTCGTAGAGGACGTTCTGCAGCTTGGAGGATTGGTCCAGTGTCTTCAGTGGAGTGCGGCGAGGTGCCCTGATGTTTCCACGACGGGCGGCAACACGGGCAGCACGGGACTGCTCGGCCTGAGCGGCCTGCGCAGTCTGAGCGTCCTGCGTTGTCTCGTTGGTGGTTTCGGTGCCCTGGGAAGTGTCTTTACTGGAACTCACCTGTCTAAGCATGCCACTTTTTTGCTCCCGCACCATGCTTTTCTCACAGCGGGGGCAGATTAATTGCACATTGATTGCGCAAAAGCGCCCTGCATGAGGATGCAGGACGCTTTACTGGGTTGCGGGCAGCTGGGGTTCTGGCTGCTAGTTACTGCTTAACTGCGGAGCCGTCGATCTGCAGGGAAATCTCGTTGCCAAGGAGCAGGCCGCCAGTCTTAATAGGAGCGTTGTAATCGATGCCGAAATCGGTGCGGTCAATCTTGGTGGCTGCCTCGAAGCCAACGCGAGTCTGACCCCATGGGTCTTCAGCGGAGCCGAAAATGTCGACATCCAGGGTGACCGGCTTGGTGATGCCGTTGATGGTTAGGTCGCCGGTAACGGTGGCCTTTTCTTCGCTCTGGAGCTCGATAGCGGTGGAAACGAATTCGAAGGTTGGGTTTTCGTCGGTGCCGAAGAAGTCCTTCGAGCGCAGGTGGTTGTCGCGCTCTTCATTGTTGGTGTTGATGGAGTTCGCCTGAATGGTCGCCTTTGCCGTGGAATTCTCCGGCTTGTCGGCATCAAAATTAATAACGGACTCAAACTCAGTGAACTGGCCGTGAACCTTGGTAATCATTGCGTGACGAACGGTGAATCCAACGGTGGAGTGCTGTGCATCAAGAACGTAGTTGCCAGACTGAAGAGCCATAGTGAATCTCCTAAAAGTTAAAAGTATCTCGAATGTTTCGAAGTATTTTTGTCCGCCGGAACCAACTTCCGGTGTTGACGTGTCAACGATAACTCTAGATGTGATGATGTGTCAACAAAGTTCAAAGAAAATGCCGAATATTTTTTAGAAGCGCACATCCGGTCGGGCGATTGGCTCGGGGTTTTGTCATGGCTGGGCGAGGCTCCTTTGGTTGGAGGCGGTTCATATGGAGTCGTTTTAAGTGCTTATGCCCAGCATAACAGGCGTTGACATGTCA
Organism: Corynebacterium sp. 045007; assembly: GCF_040743205.1. NCBI lineage: Bacteria > Bacillati > Actinomycetota > Actinomycetes > Mycobacteriales > Corynebacteriaceae > Corynebacterium > Corynebacterium sp. 045007. The sequence goes on along the minus strand of NZ_JBFLKW010000002.1, from coordinate 94,894 downwards.
ACAACTGCTATTTAGGATTGAGCATTATGCAATTCGGAATTTTTACAATTGGCGACGTCACAAAAGATCCCACGACTGGACAAATCCCTACTGAACATGAGCGAATTAAGGCAACTGTCGCCCTAGCGAAGAAGGCCGAAGAGGTCGGCCTCGATGTATTTGCTACTGGCCAGCACCACAATCCACCGTTTGTGGCACCGGCGAATCCGCCGATTTTATTAGCCAACCTCGCAGCACAGACCGAAAATCTGATTCTGTCGACTTCGACAACGCTGATTACCACCACCGACCCCGTGCGCATCGCCGAGGATTACGCCTACCTCCAGCACCTTTCCGAAGGTCGCATTGATCTCATGATGGGCCGCGGCAACACCGGGCCTGTTTATCCGTGGTTTGGCAAGGATATTCGCAAGGGAATTCCGCTGGCCATCGAGAACTATCACCTACTGCGCACCCTTTGGCGTGAGGAGAATGTGGATTGGCAAGGTCAATTCCGCACTCCGCTGCAGTCATTTACGTCCACACCGCGCCCGCTCGACGGTGTAGCACCTTTCGTGTGGCACGGCTCAATCCGCTCCACTGAGATTGCTGAGCAGGCCGCCTTCTATGGGGACGGCTTCTTCCATAATCACATTTTCTGGAATATCGAGCACACCACAGCCATGGTCAATCTCTACCGCCAGCGCTATGAGCACTACGGTCATGGTGCTGCTGATCAGGCAATCGTCGGGCTTGGCGGTCAGGTCTTCGCCGCTGAGACGGAGAAGAAGGCCAAGGAGATTTTCCGCCCATACTTCGACAATGCCCCGGTCTATGGACATGGGCCATCTCTGGAAGAATTCGAGAACATCACTCCACTGACCGTCGGCACGCCTGAGCAAATCATCGAACGTTACCTGGGCTATGCAGACGCCGTTGGCGACTACCAGCGTCAGCTCTTCCTTATCGATCACGCCGGCCTGCCGCTGGAAATGGCGTTGGAGCAGGTTGAAATCCTGGGAACCGAAATCGTTCCGGTCCTGCGTGAAGAGTTCGAGCGCCGCCGTCCGGCGCACGTGCCTTCCGACCCGCCGACGCATGCCTCGCTGGTTGCCGAGGGCGCAGATTCCCCGCACCTTCTCGTCCGCCCGGCTGAAAGGAATCAGTAGTGAAAAAGCTCGTCGTCGTAAGTGCCGGTGTTTCCGATCCATCAACCACGCGCATCCTTGCCGACCGCATCGCGGAGGCCGTCGAGGCGCAGGTCTCCAAGCGTGGCGAGGGGGTCCAAGTTGAGTACGTCGAGCTGCGCGAACTCGCTGTCAGCCTCGGCACTGTGATGTCCACAGGGCTTTACGACGAAAAATTGCGCGCCGCCCTCGATACTGTCAGCGGTGCTGATGGATTGATTGCCGCGACCCCGGTGTTCGCAGCGTCCTACTCGGGGTTGTTCAAGATGTTTTTCGACGCCTTGGATAAGGATGCGCTGACTTCTATGCCGGTCATTATTGCTGCGACGGCTGGCACAGCACGACATTCGTTGGTGCTGGAGTATGCGATGCGTCCGCTGTTTAGCTACCTGCGCGGCACGGTTATGCCGACTGCTGTATTTGCGGCTACTGAGGACTTTGGTGCTGGCGATGGTGCCGGAAATGGCGCCGGCGGAGTATCTGGCGCGGAGATGAACAATCGCGTCGTGCGTGCAGCTCGTGAGCTTGCCGAGTACCTTGTCGGTGTTCGCTCGGCAGTAGTCGGTTTTGGTCCAGATTTTGGGAACGAAGCTGAAGAAAAGGCTGCAGCGCATTCAGCGGGCGGGGCCAGCGAGGGGAATCAGGGTGCCAGCGCGCCGAACAGGCGACGCAGTACAAACACGCGGGTGGATACTAACGTCACGGATTTTGCCACACTTCTAGAGGGGCTCGACGGCACCGCGAAGTAGCCGCGCTCACGTGAAGGGGCGGCAGAGGAGGGGTAGGGGGTCAGCGCTCTTTAGCGGCACCACGGGAGGTTGTAGTAGTCGCAAGAGAAGGTATCGGAAAGAGCGTATTCCTTAACCTGCAGGTCGTCGCTGCTGGTCGTAGCTGTCGGTGCTGCGGTAGCGGTCGGGGCGCCGGTCAGCGCGCCCAGGGAAAGTGCTGCGGATGCAATGGTGGTAGCAAGAACAGAAGTGCGTCGAAACATTAGGTAGTACTCCGAAAGATATCTGCCTCGGCAAAGTGTCAAGGCTGTGTGGACTGCCGGACTTCGCCAGTGATTAATAAAGAAATCATAACTATTTAATCAAGAGTGTGAAGTGTGGAGGTCTCTCTACCTGCCCGCGCCTGGGGGTGGCCATTCGGCTACTCTCTGGTGTCTTTATGTAGGTGGGCTAGTGGCCGAAATGTTGATTGTCTAGTACCAAGTGGCCGACCGAGGCATTTTTGAATTGGTTCAAAAGGCGTAGTTCTGATGCGATTGAATTGATCGCCGAAATCTTATTGTGGCGCCCATAATCGCTGGTCAAGGTCAATTAGATGTCGTATTTTCGCGTGGTAGAAATCGGTGAGATTCCATTTTTACTATGTGGATAATCGCTGCGGCCGTCGTAAAGCCAGTCGAAAATTTTCCATTACAAAACGCTGAATTTCGACTTACCTTTGCAGGTGTCAGTTCAAGTATTTCCTTACGAGTTGCTCGTCACATCCTGAAAGGATTTCGCCGTGAAGAAGACCCTGCTCTCCGGCTCCATTGCAGCCCTGGTCACCATGTCCTCGCTGGCTGTCGCCCCGATGGCTGAAGCTGCCCCAGCCCCCACCCCGGGCACTGTCGGTGGCACTTGCTCCGTTGAAGGCCAGTCCGGCCAGTCCCTGAAGATCACCGGCTCGAAGTTCGAGGTCGAAGGTACTGCGACTGTCGCTAACTACGGCGACACCGACCTGCCGCTGACTCAGACCCTGAAGGAAGGCAAGACCAAGTCCTGGAACGTCGGCGGTTCGGTCGACTTCGATTTGCTCAAGCTCTTCCACGTCACCTTCAGTGCCGGCTACCAGTCCACTCAGACCTGGGAAGTTGGCCAGACCCTCGGCCCGTACCCTGTCAAGCCCGGCTACACCGGTGTTCTGGAGTATGGCTTCCTGAATCAGTCCTTCGAAGGTACTCACCTGACCTGTAAGGGCGGAAAGTGGATTGACGCGGGTCGTCCGTACTGGGGCACCATCCCGAAGGAGCGTCACATTCGCGTTTCCATGCGCGCCAACGAAGCTGACCGCTCCGTGGACGGTGCTGCTCCGCAGGTCAAGGAGTACGCCGTTTAAGACGGCCAGAGCCCCTAAAGCCTCGAAGCAGAAGGAAGTTTCTCCATGTTGAGCCTGAAAAAGAAGGCCCTGGCCTGCGCGGTGATGGGTGCAAGTCTTCTTGCACCAGGCATCGTTGGACAGGCCGCGGCGACCCCGCTGACCCAGACCCCTGACCAGGATGAGCACCACACCGGTTTCACCAATACGGATAAATGTGACCCGGTCAAGGATGCCAAGCGTCACCCCTGGGAACAGTGGATTACCGACGAATGGGACCGCTACAATGGCACTAACTCATTCACCAACCGCACTGACCGCCCTATTCAGTACACCCTCGAGGTGACAGAGGGAGTCAACGAGTCTGTGAAGGCCATGAGCTCCGGAAATATGTGGGACGTGTTCCTCCACGGGGTGAAGAACAAGTACGGCATCGTCGAGGTCAGTCAGTGGTCGGTTGGCGACAAGCTGGGCCCGGTGACCGTCAACCCCGGTGAGACCGTTCGCGCAGACTACGGCGTGCACATGAAGTCCTTCATTGGCCGTGTTCGCACCTGTGACCAGAAGACCGGCCTGTGGCGCGGTGAGCCCTACTTCGGTGAGTACAACGGCAAGGGGCCGTCGACTCGCTTCGTGGTCTGGCACAAGACCACCAAGGAGGGCGAGCACCGTCAGCAGTGGGCGCCTGTCAGCGGTAACTCCGGTGACGGCGGCCCGGCATCCGCCACGATTAACGACTAGGAGCAGTTATGAAAAAGCGTGTTGTCGCCATGTGCTTGACGACGGTCTTTGCGCTCGGACTCGGTGCTCCGACAGCGGTGGCCGCCCCGAATCCAGGAGCCGGTGAACCGTTCGCGCCGGAGGAGTGGGTACCAGTGCCCAAGCCGGCGGCAGTTGACCGCGGTCCGGCACCGGGAACCACTTGTGAAGCTCCGGGTTCGGTGGCTGAGTTCGTGGAAATCACCGGCTCTCGCTACGACGTTGAGGGCGTTGTTTCTACGAAGAATGACATCGGTGATGAGCCGATTCCGCTGACGCAGACCATCAAGGAGTCCAAGACCAAGAAGTGGTGGACCAATATCTCTGTCAGTGTGAAGGTCAGTAAGGAGCTCAACCGCAAGTACTCCTGGGAATACTCCCGAGAGATGGTTTGGAGCCTCGGGCAGAAGATCGGACCGTACGAAGTGCGCAAGGGTGAAACTGGTCGTCTGAGCTGGGGATTCCTGGTTGACGAGTTCGCCGGACAGACAGTTCGCTGCAACGCCAACTCGAAGACGTGGGAGCCAATTGGGCGCAGCTACTTCGGTGTGGCTCCGCGCGAGCGACATGTCGAGGTGACCATCCAGTAGTTACACAGTTCTCTCTCCACACTCAGCACGGGTAAAAGGGGCATATTCGCGAAAGTGAATATGCCCCTTTTTGCTATCTATCTCGGGCCTGCAAAGGCTCAATTCAGAGCCGCTAACCGGCCAAATCTCAGAGCCCCTGGTTATTCTGCGGCAGCGGATGCCGGCGGATGGAAGCCCGCATCTATTGCTTTCAGCGCCAGGTCCAGGCGAGAGGTAGCTCCAAACTTATTGAACATGCTGGAGAGATGCTTCTTGATAGTGCCCGGCGACTTGCCGAGCTCCTTGGCGATGTCGTGGTTCGATTTGCCGCGGCAGATCAGGCCGAGAACCTCTCGCTCGGCTTGAGTGATTTTGTACGAGGAAATGTTGCGGGACGGCAGAGTTTTAATCAGCCGAGTCGCAGAAATCGGTGAGATGACGGTGCCGCCCTGGAAAACATCTTCAACGGTGCCAATGACGGATTCCGGGCGGGCAGTTTTGAGAATGTAGCCATTTCCGCCGAGACTCAAGATTTTCAGCATTGTTTCATCGGTATCAAATGAGGTGATAGCGATGAATTTCGGTGGATTCTCCACCTTCTTAATGCGCTCAAGTAGCTCAACGCCGTCCATGTTGGGCATATGAATATCGGTCAAAACTACGTCAACGCCACCACGGGCAATAATGTTGAGAGCCTCGTGGCCATCGCTGGCTTCATCGACCACGGTGATATGCGGTGCCTTCTTGAAATAGGTTCGCAGCGTCGAGAGTACGAGTGGGTCGTCGTCGACAATGAGAACCTTAATGTCAGACATCCGCGAACCTTTCATAGAAGTTATAAAAACCGAACAATATCTGTCATCGTGTGATATTACTACGCTAACCAGGACTTTTCGAGAGATATCTTCGTCACAGGCGGCTCCTACACCAATCTTACGCTAGCGTAACCTACTGGTTGGTAGGTGGCATGTGGAGTTTGCAATTCCACACATTTCCCTCTCGTTCTGACGTGATGGAACCGTCCCACGGTCGCACTCGCCGATGCAGTGAGGAAAGCCCCAAACCGCTCGAGAGCATCGCCCGCGGCAGAAAATGCGGTAGCGCCTTCGATATCTGATTGCTGATGTCGAGCGTGAAGCCATCTTCCTCATTGCTCAGCGCCAGAATGTGAACGTTCGTTTGCGGTTCGCCGTACTTCTGAATGTTCGTGCAGAACTCCGACAGCGCCGGCGAGATAACCTCTGAAATCTGCGTCAAAGAGGGCTCGGTTTCAATCTTCGTGGCCAGCGAAACGTTAAACCCAGCTTCCTGCAGTTCATCCTTGGCCTGTTGAAGCACCCTGCTCATGCTGGGAACTCGCTCATCCTGGCCGATAGCGGAGGTCAAAGAACTCTCGTCGTCAGCTGATTTCAGCAATGAAAGCAACTGGCGAAGCTGTAGCAGGCCTTCTCGGGAGGTCTCTGCGATGTCCTCCAGGGATTCTTCAAGTTTTTCATCGGTCCCTTCTCGCTCGATGGCGAGCGCCTGCGCCAGCATGGTTACGCGAGTAAAGGACTTGGCAGTGGAGTCGTGCAGTACGGTCGCCAACTCAAGGCGTTGCTCTTCCAGAGCGCGGTTAGATTCAATCGTTGCCCGCCGGCGTTGTTCTTTGTAGCGACTGCGCATCATGCCGATGGCGTAGGCAATTACAAAAAGTAGTGTTGTCACAAAGGTCGCGACATGGTCGCGTGCGAAAGTACTTGTGTTGACGTCGTAGTTTGAGATCACCAACAAGAGCAACGCAGTGATTCTCGCCGGCATCTTGTTGTTGTTAGCACGCATCACTTCCACGATGAGAAGCGCGCAGAAAATCTGCATTGGAGCCTGCTCTGTGGGAAGGAAAGTCAATGCCAAGAAATTCGCTGGGACAACCACCATGGCAAAAAGTGGCAGATAGGTCGCCACAGCAACAAGAATGACCTGAAGGCCACCGATAATGGTCGGCAACAACAGATCAGAGTTGCTCTCGCGGAAAATTAGCGCATCGAGAGCCGTGAGAACCAGCGCAATGACCATCTCCACTGACCCCGGAGTCCTCAGAAAGTCCCTTATCTGTGACAGCGATTTCTTAATCACTACGCCAAGACCTCTTTCCACACCACAACGCGGTCATCTCTAACGGGATGCAGTAATCAATATATTGTCAGTGCGGTTGAGAGTGCCATTTGCATGATTAATGCCGTGGCGCAGGGACCGTCGTAAAGCACAAAAAATCCGCCCGGGAAGAATAACCTCTCGGGCGGATTCCTGCTTACTTAGCGAGCGCTACTTACGTCGCGCCGATCCTGGCAGCGGAACTCCGTGCTGGTTGCGCGGAAGGTTCTTAGCGCTTGCCGACGGCGCCTGCGTCTCCTCGGCTGGGGTCTCAGTGGCCTGCTCGGTGGAGGTGGCATCTTCCGCCGACTGCTGTTCGGTAACCTCTGGCTGCGCCGGAGCCTGCTCTGCCTTTGGCTGAGCAGGAGCCTCCTGAGCTTCGGTTTCCTCTGCTGCCGGGGCAGGGGTGCTAGCGACTGGCTTGGCCTTGCGTGCGCCACCCGGGATTGGAGCGCCCTTGCGTGCGCCGCCCGGAACCGGAGCACCGGATGCGGTCTTCGGCTGCTCAGCTGCTGGCTGGTCAGCTGCTGGCTGCTCGGACTCGGTGGCCGCTACTTCAGCAGCGGTGTCCTCGGCGGGAGCGGTTTCCTCGGCCTTCGGCTTCGCGGCCGGAGCTGCCTTCTTAGCAGCACCTGGAACCGGGGCACCCTTGCGTGCGCCACCCGGAATCGGAGCGCCCTTGGTTGCCTTCGGAGCCTCAGCCGGAGCTTCGGTTTCTGCAGCTGCTGGCTCTGCCTGCGCGGCCGGCTTAGCGGCCTTGGCGCCGCCCGGAACTGGAGCGCCCTTCTTAGCGCCACCTGGAACCGGTGCGCCGGCCTTTGCTCCGCCTGGCTTCGGAGCGCCGCCCGGAGCTGGAGCACCCTTCTTGGCACCGCCTGGGGTCGGGGCGCCGCCCTTTGCACCACCTGGAACCGGGGCGCCGGCCTTGGCGCCGCCTGGCTTCGGAGCGCCACCCGGAGCAGGAGCACCCTTCTTGGCGCCACCCGGAGTTGGTGCGCCGGCCTTGGCACCGCCTGGCTTTGGAGCACCACCCGGAGTCGGAGCGCCCTTCTTGGCACCACCTGGGGTCGGTGCGCCGCCCTTGGCACCACCCGGCTTCGGAGCACCACCCGGAGTCGGAGCGCCACCCTTGGCGGCAGCGCCTGCAGCAGCACCAGCAGCTGCGGCACCAGCGCCGGCAGCGGAAGCCTTCTCTGCCTTCTTCTTCTCGGCAGCCTCAGCCTTCTTGCGCTTAGCTTCCTCTTCCTCGAGGCGCTGACGCTCTTCCTCTTCAGCCTTCTTCGGATCGACCCAGCCACGCTCCGGCTGCTCAATCCACTCCGGTTCGCGTGCCTGCGGCAGCTCGCCGTCGACCTTCACGGAGTCGCGGAGCATCTGGGCGATGTCCAGGACCTCCGGCTTCTTCTCGTCGTCCTCGATGACGTTGTTGACGCCATCGTTCATCATCGTCTTACAGAACGGGCAGCCGATGGCAATTGCCTCAGCGCCGGTTCCGACAGCCTCTTCGGTGCGGTTTACGTTGATGCGCTGACCGATGGTCTCTTCCATCCACATGCGAGCGCCACCAGCACCACAGCAGAAGCCGGTGTTCTTATTACGTGGCATTTCGACGAGGTTGGCGCCGGACGCGCCAATCAGCTCACGCGGAGCTTCGAATACCTTGTTGTGGCGGCCCAGGAAGCATGGGTCGTGGTAGGTGACCTGGCGGCCCTGACCCGAAGCAACCGGCTGCAGGCGGTTAGCACGAACCAGCTTGTTCAGCAGCTGGGTGTGGTGGACAACTTCGTACTGTCCGCCCAGCTCCGGGTACTCGTTCTTGAAGGTGTTGAAGCAGTGCGCACAGGTGACGACAATCTTGCGCTGCTTAGGCGGCACACCGTCGAAGACCTCGTCGAGCTGCTCGATGTTCTGCTCAGCCAACATCTGGAAGAGGAATTCGTTACCAGCACGGCGAGCGGAGTCGCCAGTACAACCCTCGGCCTGGGAGAGCACAGCGTACTTCACACCTGCGGTGTAAAGCATCTCTGCAACAGCCTTGGTGGTCTTCTTCGCATTGTCGTCGTAAGCACCGGCACAACCGACCCAGAACAGGTACTCGGTATCGTCGAAGCTCTCGACATCCTCGCCCCAAATCGGGACAACGACGCCTTCCTTGCGGACCTCATTGATCCAGTCGGCGCGAGTGGAAGCGTTCTGGCCCCACGGGTTGCCCTTGGTCTCAAGGTTCTTGAACAGGCCAGCCAGCTCGGTCGGGAAGTCCGACTCCACCAGGACCTGGTAGCGACGCATATCAACGATGTGGTCGATGTGCTCAATGTCAACCGGGCACTGCTCAACACAGGCACCACAGTTGGTGCAGGACCACAGAACGTCCTGGTCGATGATGCCCTCGTCGCCGTCGCCAACCAGCGGCTTGGTCAGGAGTGCTGCGCCAGCACCTTCGCCCTCGCGAGCGGTTTCGATGGTCTCGCCAGCCAACAGGTACGGGGCAGAAGCGTAAGCGTGGTCACGCAGCTGGTTAACCAGCAGCTTCGGGGACAGCGGCTTGGAAGTGTTCCATGCCGGGCACTGCTCCTGGCAGCGACCACACTCGGTGCAGGAGGTGAAGTCCAGCAGAGCCTTCCAGGAGTGGTCGGTGACTACGCCGGTGCCCATGGAGTCAACCTCCGGGTCAGCCTCTTCCAGGTTCAGGATTTCGCCGTTAGAGGTCATCGGCTTAGCCCCAGCGAGGGCGTTGTAGCCGTCAGCGTTGCGCTTGAGCAGGATGTTGGCGAACGCCAGGAAGCGGTGCCATGCGACACCCCAAGTTAGGTTGCGGCCAACAACGAAGAGCCAGACCATACCGGACAGCAGCTTAATCAGCGCGAAGATGGACACCATGACTTCGGAGGCCGGCAGAATCTGTGCGATACCACCGGTGACGAAGTTCGCCCAGGTCCAGACCTCGGCGCCAGTGTGACCGTGGTCGCCGTAGGTAGCCAGCTTGGCAGCCTTGACGAACATCATGCCCAGGCCCTCGATGAGGACGACGGCCTCAACGAAGTAGGCAGCCTTGGCGTTGGATCCGTAGAAGCGGCTCAGACGCTCCTTGCCCAGGTTGGTCTGGCGGACGAGAATCAGTGCCAGGATGCCCAGGGTGGTGCCCAGGCCGAGCAGTTCGTCGATGAAGTGCCAGGCGGTCAGATTCCTGAGGATTGGCCAACCACCGGCTGGCCAGAAGGTCTGAATGTACGCCTCGAACCACACTAGGGAACCGAGGAGGAAGCCCACCATGACGAACCAGTGAGCCACAGCAACGCCGGGCTTCTTGGCCATCTTGGTGTGACCGACGATCTCTCGGATCATGGTCCAAATACGGGTTCCCCATTCACCGGTGTGACCGTACGTCTTTTGGCCCACCATGATGGTCTTCACCATATGGGTGAATCCCTTAATAAAGATGAACCAGCAGGGCAGGGACAACAGGACGCCAATAACGCCGACTGCGACGGTGAATCCGGTAGATTCCGGAATCGCCGTGTCAGCCGTCGCCGCGGCGAGGTTGAGCACGCTCATAATGTTCCTTCTAGGCTGGCTCAGCCAGGGTGATGGCTGAGTGAAAATAGTTCTCTTGTGAGTTCTATCACGAGCCGCGGACGCTTACCTAACTAATGTGCAAAATAGTGCTGAATTCATCGATACACGGTGTAACCAGCGGTTATTTGACGAATTACGCAAAAAAATCGTTGTTTTATTCGAGAGGGGTTCGAGGGGGTTGACGCCTTCGCTTGACGACGGCGCGCGGCACTTTCGTCGTCACGCATTTGTAGGCGGAAGTGGCGGCGGAGTTGCGTGTATGTAGTTGTCGAGTGTTGTCGATTCGATGTTTTGCGGACGCATTGTGGGGGTAGTGCTGGAGTGCAGGGGTGGGGCTGTGTTGCGAGGTGGAGAAGATGTTCGGTGGCGTGTTGATTTTTGAAGATTGACTGAAGCGGACATCTATTCACATGCGTTACATCCTTAACTTAAATAACAATAGTGACTTCTGTACCTGTGTTTTGGTGGATAATTTGCTATTGGATCCCGGGATTTGCTGGCAGTTAACGAAAAAGTCATTAAATGTAACTCACTTTTATGAATCCCAAGTGGATTTAAAAGCCTCTACGTCCGCAATTTACCTGGTAGGCGGCGTGCTATTTTGGTGGCGAAGAGAGTGCCTGGCCACCCCCGCGTAATTCTTATGTAGGCGCCATTTTGTGTAGCGCCTAGTATTAGCGGCGTGATACTGCGGATTTATCCGCCTGATTCTAAATGGCATGTGGGGTATGGATTTTTCCGTGCCACTTTTCTTGAGAGGGACTTTAATGGCGCGATCTTTCCGTGCAATCGCTATGGCTGGAGCTGGCCTTATTCTTACTGCGAGTGCGGTCTTTGGCTCGGGCGCAGTGGCAAACGCCAATCCGGTCAGTGCAGTCGCAGTCAAGGCGTTCAATAGCTCGCTTGCGACTCCAGTGGTGGTTTCCCCGGTCGGACGTGCAGCTGCGGAGACTGCGTTACTTGATCCTCAGGTGCCGATTATTGTGCTCGGGGCCCGTCTCAATCCCGACTGCAGTGCTCCTGCTGTGTTGACGTCCCGATTGGAAACTGCACGTTCGCTGGCGCTGCGTCATCCGCTTAACCCGGTCGTCGTCACGGGTGGTCGTACTCGGCCGGGCTGCCAGACTGAGGCTGAGTACATGCGTGATGCGCTTGCATCTATGGGAGTGTGGAAGCGACGAATCACGATGGAAACAAACTCAGACTCCACCGTTGAAAACGCGGCAGGCACTGCATACCTTGCAGGATCGGGAGCCCGTGGCGTTCGTGCTGCTGTCATTGTGACTTCTCCAACGCACACACCGCGTGCACGAGACACCTATGCTGCCGCCGACAACTCGGCTCTGTGGCTGGCAGTCCCGTCGACTGTGAACTAGCAGTTTCTAGGAATTGGTGAAGTTTGCCTCGCGCTTTTCAGTGAAAGCGGCCATGCCTTCCTTCTGGTCATTGGAGGAGAACAGGGAGTGGAAGGTGCGACGCTCAAAGAGCAGTCCCTGCGACAGCGTCATTTCGTAGGCCTGGTTGATCTGTTCCTTAATCTGGGTAGTGGCAACCAGAGACTTCGACGCAATGGTGTCGGCGACTTTCAGGGCCTCGTCGAGAAGCGCGTCCGGCTCGACGACGCGGGCGACCAGACCTGCGCACTCAGCTTCCTCGGCACCCATCATGCGGCCGGTGAGGCACATCTCCATTGCCTTAGCCTTGCCGATTGCGCGGGTGAGACGCTGCGAGCCGCCCATGCCCGGAGAGATGCCGAGGTTGACCTCAGGCTGACCGAACTTGGCCTTAGCGCCAGCGATGATGAAGTCCGCCATCATAGCGACCTCGCAGCCACCGCCCAGGGCGTAGCCGTTGACGGCGGCGATAACTGGAGTGCGGACGGAAGTCAGAACATCCCAACGTGCGAACCAGTCAGAGACATACATCTCGGTGCCGGACTTGTCCGCCATCTCCTTAATGTCCGCACCTGCGGCAAACGCCTTCTCGGAGCCGGTGATGATAATCGCGCCGATTCCCGAGTCGTTGTCGAAAGCGGTGGCTGCTGCGCCGATCTCTTCCATGGTCTTGTGGTTCAGGGCGTTCAGTGCCTTCGGGCGGTTCAGGGTGATAATGCCGACGCGACCTCGGGTTTCGGTAAGGATGTTTTCGTAGGTGGTCATTAGATACTCCTTTGGGATGGCTTGAGTTTGGTGAAAGTTGTGTATGTAGCCCGCAATTCCAAAATCTGAAGAACGTGGCTGCGGCTTGAAAAGTCTTTCCTGTATGCGAGGGTACCTGCGGTAGCGGGTGTCGTCAGGCTGTTTGAGCTGATAGGTGCAGGGTGGGGCGAGTTGGTGTCTTTTAGTGCTCGATGTGCCGGTGGCCATATTGGCTAACTAGACAGCTTTGTCTATATACTTCGCTTTATGTCGAACAAGAACACCGCAAACACGCACGAACTATGGGACATTGCTCGCAAGCTTCGGGAAAACCACACCTATGTTGACTTGACTCACGCGTTTCACGCCGGTCAGCCGAAATTCCCTGCGCTTCCCGACGAACAGCGAACACGGCTTTTCACCGTTGCTGAGCATGGATTTGAAATCGACCAGTATCAGTTTGTTGGCCAGTGGGGTACGCATGTGGATCCGCCTGTGCATTTCGTCCAAGAGACGAGAACTCTTGACAATATTGGCGTCGAGCAGATGATCCTGCCTTTGGTCGTCCTAGATTTCACTGCTGAAGTCGCTCGGGATAATGATTTCTCCCCTTCGATTGCTGATGTCGAGGCGTGGGAGGAACGCAATGGTTTGATTCCGGGCGGTGCATTTGTCGCATTTCGCAGTGACTGGTCAAAGCGGTGGCCTGACGCTGAGGCAATGGCCAATGCGGATGAAGAGGGCGTGACTCACTACCCAGGATGGAACGTTGAGGTTGTCGAATGGTTGATAGACAACCGTGGCGTTGTGGCGATTGGGCACGAGACCACTGATACGGACCCCGGCATCGTGGCTCATGGTGGCAGCTTGCCGACGGAACTCTATCTATTAGGGCGTGACCGATGGCAGATTGAACTTCTGGCTGGGCTCGACCAGGTGCCGGAAACGGGGGCTCTCGTGGTTGCCTCCTGGCCGAAGCCAAAGGATGGGACGGGGTTCCCAGCTCGAGTTTTTGCTGTTTTGCCAGTGTAATCCTCCCACTGCCTTCGAACGGTTTTCGAATACGCCATAAAGCTTCGCCTAACTCAATCCGAGCCTAGATGCGTGATTCAGCCGTCATTGTTTGAGAGCTTTGCATTGTCCGTTCACTGCGTCGACCGAAACGACGAGCCGACAGCACGGATTATCCTCCGGCGTGCATTGTCAAGATCGGCCGGCTCTATGTGCTCGCATGGGGTGAGCTCTGTGAAGGCATGGGCGGCAGTGCCGCGGTGAAGGCGGATTCCCGAGTGGCAATCCGCCTGTGGTCTTAACCTCGCTTACGCAGTGAAACTACCAATGCGGCAATACCGGTCAGCGCGCCCACGAGGCCGAGCCCCAGGCCCCAGCCGCCAAGCGTGCTGCTCGAATCCTCGCTGGTAGCAGCTGCGGAATGCTCCACGTCGTCTGAGCGGCTATCGCCGTGGTTTGTCTCGCTGGTGCCATGGTTGTGGCTGTGGTCGTGGCCGTGGCTATGTTCATTGTCTTCCGACTTCTCAATCAGCTCCACAGTTGGAACCGGGTAGTCACTATCGTGGTCCTTTTCAGCCCAGTTCATCGAACCCTTTTCACAGGTTTGCAGCGTCGGCACCTCAACTGTCGACGGCTTTGCGTCATCAGCCACCTTCACGCTGAGCGTCAGAGAATCCTTCAGGTCCGACGGCAGTGGAGTCTTTGCGGTGTAGATGACCTTCTGCACCTTTTCATTCTTGCCAGAGCCGGTCGACTCCTTGGTGACATCCCAGTTCGCGTTCACGTTCGGCGTAACCTTTTCGAACTCCTCCGGGATGGTGAACTCGACCTTCGTCGTCGGCGAACCGTCGCAGCCATGGCCGACCCCGAAAGCCAGATCCGCGTAGCCGCCAATCGGGGCAGACGACGGGGTTGCATGCACATGTGCGGATGCAATGGCAGGGAAGGCGAGGGTTAGTGCGGCGCTTGCCGACGCTACTGCGAGCCCACGGAAAAAGGGGAAATGGTGTCGCTGTGCATTCTGAGGCACGAAAAACTCCTAAATAAGTGGGATGAATTCTTGGCTCAATCGCCCCGTAAATGGGGAGAATTTAGACATGTATTAGTGGAGCCGCCAGAGCTGATTCGGTGTCAGGCCATGGGGTAACAAGGGCATGGCCTGTTGATGAGCCGGTGGCTGCAAAACACGTCAGGGGATTAGTCGGTTCGCTGTGCAGGAAAGTTCCCAGGGCTAGTGCTAGGAAATTCTTTGTCCCCCTGGAGTCCAGAGGCAGGATTCTGTATAGAAAATTGCGCTGTCGGCTACCGTGAGTGGCTTTAGAGCATAGTCTTGTAAAAATCTTTTATCGCGGTGACCTGCGGTGATGACGGTTTTTTTAGAAAAGTTGAGTCGGGTTGGAATAACTTTGTCCCATAGTCCGTTGCATAGCATGACAAACATTGAGTCGGACACACTCAAGTTTGCTTGACATATTTTCTACGGCAATGCAGACTTGAGCGCGTAAGACTTAAGGGCAATTCTTTTACTCTTCTAGAAAGGTGTTCATCATGGGACGCGCTGTTGGTATTGACTTGGGTACGACGAACTCCTGTGTCTCCGTCCTCGAGGGCGGCGAGGCTCAGGTGATTGCGAACGCTGAGGGTTCGCGCACCACTCCGTCGGTGGTTGCATTTGCAAAGAATGGTGAGGTCCTGGTTGGCCAGTCCGCTAAGAACCAGGCTGTCACTAACGTTGATCGCACTATTCGTTCGGTCAAGCGCCACATGGGTACTGACTGGAGCATCGAGATTGATGACAAGAAGTACACTCCGCAGGAGATTTCCGCTCGTACGCTGATGAAGCTGAAGCGCGACGCTGAGTCTTACCTGGGTGACGACGTCACTGATGCGGTTATTACCGTTCCGGCTTACTTCAACGACGCTGAGCGTCAGGCAACCAAGGAAGCGGGTCAGATTGCTGGCCTGAACGTCCTGCGCATTGTCAATGAGCCGACTGCTGCTGCACTTGCTTACGGTCTGGAGAAGTCCGACAAGGAGCAGACCATTCTGGTCTTCGACCTCGGTGGCGGTACCTTCGACGTCTCCCTGCTGGAGATCGGCGACGGTGTTGTTGAGGTTCGCGCAACTGCTGGTGACAACAAGCTCGGTGGCGATGACTGGGATCAGCGCATCGTTGACTGGTTGGTTGAGAAGTTCCAGTCCAGCAACGGCATTGACCTGACCAAGGACAAGATGGCTCTGCAGCGTCTGCGTGAGGCTGCTGAGAAGGCCAAGATTGAGCTGTCCTCCTCGCAGCAGGCATCTATCAACCTGCCGTACATCACCGTTGATGCTGACAAGAACCCGCTGTTCCTGGACGAGACCCTGTCCCGTACTGAGTTCCAGCGCATCACCTCTGATTTGCTTGACCGCACTCGTAAGCCGTTCCAGCAGGTCATTGCTGACGCTGATGTTTCGGTTTCCGACATTGACCACGTCGTGCTGGTCGGTGGTTCCACCCGTATGCCGGCAGTCTCCGAGCTGGTCAAGGAACTGACCGGTGGTCGTGAGCCGAACAAGGGCGTTAACCCGGACGAGGTTGTCGCAGTTGGTGCTGCTCTGCAGGCCGGCGTTCTGCGCGGTGAGGTCAAGGACGTGCTGCTGCTCGACGTCACCCCGCTGTCGCTGGGTATTGAGACCAAGGGCGGTGTCATGACCAAGCTGATCGAACGCAACACCACTATCCCGACCAAGCGTTCGGAGACCTTCACCACTGCTGAAGACAACCAGCCGAGCGTTCAGATTCAGGTCTTCCAGGGCGAGCGTGAGATGGCTGCAGCTAACAAGCTGCTGGGCTCTTTCGAGCTGGGCGGTATCGCTCCGGCACCGCGTGGTGTCCCGCAGATTGAGGTCACCTTCGACATCGACGCCAACGGCATTGTCCACGTCACCGCTAAGGACAAGGGCACTGGTAAGGAAAACACGATCACCATCCAGGACGGCTCCGGCCTCTCCAAGGAGGAGATCGACCAGATGATCAAGGACGCTGAGAAGCACGCTGACGAGGACAAGAAGCGCCGCGAGGAGCAGGAAGTCCGCAACTCGGCTGAGTCCATGGCTTACCAGACCCGCAAGTTCGCATCGGAGAACGAGGACAAGGTTTCCCAGGACATCCGCGACCGCGTTGAAGAGGCCGCCAAGGAAGTCGACGAGGCTCTGAAGGGCTCCGACATCGAGGCCATCAAGTCCGCCGTCGAGAAGCTGTCCACCGAGAGCCAGGAGATGGGTAAGGCTATCTACGAGGCTCAGGCAGCTGAGGGTGCAACCGCAGCCGAGGGTGCTGAGGCCGCTGACGCTGACGACAACGTCGTTGACGCTGAGGTCGTCGACGAGGACGAGAAGGACAAGTAAGAATGACTGACCAGGATCAGGGAAACCAGCCCACCCCGGAGGAGCCGGCCAACCTGGCCGATCAGGTCAACGAGGTCTTCGAGCAGGCCAAGCTTGACGACGACGTGGAGCCGGCGACCGAAGGTGCCGCCGGCGACACCGCCGCGGAGGAAGCTGCAGACCCAGTTGCAGCCATCCAGCGTGAGTTGGATGAGCGCACGGAGGACCTGCAGCGCCTGTCGGCGGAGTTCGCAAACTACCGTCGTCGAGTTGACCGAGACCGTGAAGCCGAGCGCGTACAGGCGAAGGCAAAGCTGGCTGGAGAGCTGCTGGTTTTGGCTGATGACCTCGACCGGGCTGAAGAGCACGGCGACTTGGCAGACGGCACGCCGCTGAAGGCTTTCGCGGATAAATTCCGTGGCGTGCTGACCGCACAGGGTGTTGAGGAATTTGGTGCCGCAGGAGAGGAGTTCAACCCGGACATCCACGAGGCTGTCCAGGATCTCTCTGAAGGGGATGACAAGGTTCTAGCCAATGTGCTGCGCAAGGGCTACCGAATTAATGACCGTGTCATTCGTACGGCGATGGTAATCATCGGCGATCCGCAGTAGCGGAGACACAAGTGACGCAGATTTCTTTGAATTAGTTTTTCTGAAAGGAGGAGATGCACCATGACTCAACGGGAATGGGCAGATAAGGACTATTACGCTGACTTGGGCGTCTCTAAGTCTGCGTCACTCGACGAGATTAAAAAGGCCTACCGCAAGTTAGCCCGGGAGAACCACCCGGACAAGAACCCGGGTAACAAGGCCGCTGAAGATAAGTTCAAGCGAATCTCCGAGGCATACTCGGTGGTCGGTGACGAGGACAAGCGCCGCGAATACGATGAGCTGCGTGCAGCTCTCGCAGGTGGTTTCCGATTCCCCGGTGCCGCAGGTGCCGGCGGAGCCGGTGCTGCCGGTGCACGTGGATTCGACTTCGACGTGTCGGATCTCTTCGGCGGAGGTGCCGGATTCGGTGGCAATGCTGGTGGTGCAGGTGGCCTAGGTGATTTCCTGGGCGGCTTCGTAAACCGCAATGGTGGCGCTGGTGCTGCCGGGCGGCAGAAGGCCCGCCGTGGTGCGGATGTGGAGACAGAGATTACGCTCGATTTCCGCGAGGCTGCCCAAGGTGTCACCATCCCGCTGCAGCTCACCAACCCGTCGCCATGCACGAACTGCAATGGTTCGGGTGCAGCGCCGGGAACCTCACCGGTGACGTGTACCACCTGTCATGGTTCGGGATATGTCAAGGAGCAAAAGGGGGCCTTCGGCTTCTCCAGTCCGTGTGCGGACTGTGGTGGCCAGGGCACTCGCATCGAGAACCCTTGCTCGCAGTGTAACGGCACCGGTGTGACCACCCGCCGTCGTACCATCACCGTTCGCGTCCCCGCAGGTGTGGTGGACGGCCAGAAGGTCCGTCTTGCGGGCCAAGGTGAAGCGGGACTGCGGGGACGTCCGGCCGGTGACCTCTTTGTCACCGTTCATGTTCGCCCGGATGAAGTCTTCACCCGCAGCGGCAACGACCTTGAGGTCACGGTGCCCGTGAGCTTCGGCGAGCTCGCACTCGGCGGCACCATTACCGTGCCGACGTTGGGTGACAAGATTCGCGTGCGTGTCCCGGCTGGCACAGCCGATGGCCGAACACTGCGTGTGCGCGGTCGAGGAATCCCGAAGCGCAATGGCACTCCGGGTGACCTGCTGGTAACCGTGCGTGTGAAGGTGCCGACCAATTTGGACGACAATGCCACTTCGGCATTGCGCTCCTACGTCGAAGCGGAACGTGCCAGCGGGTTCAATCCTCGTGAGGGTTGGGCAGGTGCGAAATAATGTCCGACAACACTGAGGTCTATGTCATATCCGTAGCCGCGAATCTCGCGGGCATGCATGCGCAGACGCTGCGCAATTATGACCGACTCGGGTTGGTAACTCCGCAGCGAACCTCCGGCGGAGGTCGGCGCTACACCAAACGCGATGTGGCGCTGCTGCGTGAGATTCAGCGTCTGAGTCAGGAAGACGGCGTCAACCTGGCCGGTATTAAGGCCATCATCGACCTGACTGAGCGGGTGGATTCGCTTGAGCAGGAAAATGCAGAACTGCGAGAGCAGCTCTATCAAGCAAAGGCACAGGCTCGTCGTTCGCGAGGCGAACTGGTTCACGTCCCACGCTCTACGGCAGTGGTGATGTGGGAGCCGCGCACACGACGTAGGCACAAAGACAACCGCGGTGCGGAAGGATAATCCCACACGGCTGATTGAACGGACTAAGCAGCGTTGGCTGGTTAGTCCGTTTTCTCTTGGCTTGTTAATTTTGGCCGTGGATTAGCAACCGCTGATCTGAGACACCGGTCAGCTGTCAGTTAGCCACCGGTTGGTCTCGCGGGTGAAAACTTCGTCGTCAAAGTAGTGTTCGATGTGCGGGTTGCCCTGAACGTGCCGATACTTTTGAGGAATATCCTGCACGGGAGTGACCATGAAATCGGTCAAATCTCGCATGGACAGGCCACGCTCACTCAGGTTGAGTGTGTACGCGCCGAAATCCTTATCCGCTGGGTTTTTCCCATGAATCCCCAGTTCGGCAGGAATACGAATGGGGTCCATCGGGGACGTCGCCACTGCCACACGGTGGCTATTTTCATCTTCGGGTCGGACTGTTCCGTCCGGCTTGAGTAGTTTCATGTCGTTTGCGCGCTCCAGTCCGGGGCCAACACCTGGCGGAGCTATGAGCAGCACCCTATCCGCGTAGAGGCCACTACCAAGGGAAGCCTGCGAGACCACCGTCGCCCCATAGCTATAGCCGGCAACAACGTGCCGCTGAGTAGAAGACGTGCCGTGGCTAGTAATGCCACCGGCAATCGCAGTGTCACCACTATCGACACCACCGGAACGTTCAATCAAACCAGCTTGCAAATGCTGCAGCCGCTCAGCGGCAAAATTGTGATACTCGGTGCGTATGGCCTCACGGAGGTCGGGCGGCGCGTCATAGGAAAACAACACCACCGCCACATCCTCCGGATCTTCACCGGCGGCGTGGAAGGTCGCGGCTACGCGCTCGAACTGCCTGCTAGCGTCCTCCGCGCTAGAGCTGGTGCCGGGGACGAGAGTAATCACAGTCGATGCTCGCTCAACGTCACCGAACGCAATCGCAGAATGTCCAGGCGAGGACTCCAATAGTTGTCCAGGAGGCAGCCCCAAAGCCCGGGCGCGAGCGGACATGGCAGCGTCTATCTCCGATAGCGGTCTACTCGAATACACTCCAGTCAATCCGCTCCCAACTTCCAAGTCCCAACCACCGTCAAGCCCTCTGTCGGTAGTGCTGCCAGTACCGCTGCCAGCCTGCGATGGCTGCAATCTGCCCGAGCCACTAACTCCGCTTGCCACCAGTGGTGAAAGAGCTGAGATTGTGCCCGCAGCCTTCTCATCGAGTCGGTTGAGCTCAGCCAAGGCCGACTGAATCCGAAGCTGCGAGGTTGCACGCCATTCAGCCATGGTGAAAGGCCCGGCAGGAATTTTGGGATGAACGAGGCTGCGCGCAATCGTGGACAGCATGCCCTCCGGCGGAGTCACCGCACCAGAACCCAGGTTCACCTGAAACCCCAGGTTGGTTGCCTGGTTTACCGCGTCGGTAAGTTCGCGGATGACGTCGTTAAGCATGGCGGCGGTGTCGCTGCAGCAGGCGGCGAGACGTTCGAGCGCGACACTGCTCCGGCGTAGACGCGTGGAGCTGTGGGTGACAGAAATCTCGGCGGCGCTGCGGTTGTCGCCGGCGAAGTCGTCCTCTGAGAGCGCGTTGAGTGCGCCCTGGGAACTGTCGGCGGAATCGGCGAGGGCGCGTGCCCCGGAACGCAGTGCCCGGGCAAGCGTCTCCAGCGAATCCACATGCCACAGCAGTGCTTCGCCTACCGTGACCATGACAGCTTTTCCAAGGCGGCGGACTGGTCATGCTCGTGCGCGAGAGCGCTGACAGCGAGGGCATCGGCAGCCTGCGCAATAACGTCGATGTTTGTGCACGCGGCAAGCAATGATTCCGACCACTTCCCACAAGTAGTGGAGACAGCGGGGACAATCCGTGAACCGGGCAGGGCAGAGGTGAGCTCGGCGCTTCCTGGGGCAGCTGCGACGATGGTGGAAAGGCCATCAATACGAGTGGAAATCTGCTGGTAGGAACGGCTTAAGGCGGATAGTTGAGCTGGGTTTACTGTGATGTGTTCGGCCATGTTTTTGATTCTGCTGGGTGGAGTAAGGCAGCGGAAGACCATCTTCAGCGAACTGTGGATAACTCTGAGCGGAAGCAACGCAGGAAGCCGCGCTGTGGATAACTTCAGGGCGGTCAATCCGGGGTAGTCGGTAGCATTTAGGCATGCGTATTGCACTGGCTCAGTTGGAATTGTCAGCGTCGGTTGAAGAGAATCTGGACGCGGTGAAGGTGACTATCGCGCGGGCAGCACAGGACAACGCCGATTTGGTGGTTTTCCCCGAGGCCACGATGAAGGCGTTCAATTCCGGTCGCCTGGATGTCGTGGCGGAGTCCAGCAGCGATAGGTTCGTAGCGGAGGTCTCGCAGGCCGCTCACGATGCCGGAATCAGCGTGGTGGTCGGCATGTTCCGCCCGGCAGATGAAGTGGAACGCGACGGTAAGACGATGCACCGCGTCTTCAACTCGCTGCTTCTGGCTTGGCGTGATGAGGACGGCCCCGGTGTCGAGTTCTACGACAAACTCCACCTCTTCGACGCTTTTGGGTTTCGCGAATCGGATACTGTCGCGCCGGGCAACGCGCACGTGGTCTGTGATGTCCCGCTTGCCGACGGATCGTCGGTCGCCCTCGGTCTTGCGACATGCTTTGACATCAGGTTCCCGGAGCAATTCATTCAACTGGCCAACCTGGGCGCAGAGGTCATCGCGCTGCCTGCATCGTGGAATGACGGCCCGGGCAAGGTAAGGCAGTGGCAGACGCTGGTGTCGGCACGCGCACTGGATAGCACTTGTGTGATTGCGGCAGTCGATGCGGCCCGGCCTGATGGGGCGAAGGCCGCGGGGAAAGATGAGGGGCCGACCGGCGCGGGGCACTCCATGTTGGTCAATGCGGACGGCGGAGTTATTGCCTCGGCGGGCTACGACCCGCAGTTGCTTGTGGCCGATGTGGATATAGCGGAGGTGGAGCGGATTCGTCGCTCGATTCCGGTGCTGGAGATTCGCGATCAGGGCTAGCTGGGAAGCGATGAAGAGGGCCGAGTCGAGGGGGCGAAGATTGCGGGATATTAGCCTATAGTTCTACCGATTCGGGCGAAGTCATTTATATTTCTTATCATGCTGCTCCACATCCTCTGGGTCATCGGAATTACGGCTGAAGGCGTCACCGGCGCACTAGCGGCCGGTCGAATGCGCATGGATCTCTTTGGAGTTTCAACAATTGCGTGCATGACTGCTATCGGCGGCGGTACCCTGCGCGATGTCATTCTCGGTCACTATCCGTTGGTGTGGGTTGCAAGCCCGCAATATTTGCTGGTTATCGTCGGTGCAGCACTGATTACGGTGCTGTTGGCCGACTTCCTGATGAAGCACTTTCGGGTCGTGTTCTTGGTCGCTGACGCAATCGGCTTGTCGGCGTTTTCCATCATTGGTGCCCGCGTGGCCATGGAAATGGGGCACGGCGTCATCATCGCTATTGTCGGCGCCGTTCTTACCGGTGCGTTTGGAGGTGTGCTCCGCGACCTGATGTGTGACCGCGTCCCGCTGGTGTTTCAAAAGGAGCTCTATGCCTCCATCGCAGTCGTCGCGGCGACGCTTTACTACGTGCTCGACATGGTTGGCCTGCACGAGAACATCAACATCATCTGTGCGGTGCTGTCCGCACTGTTCATTCGACTAGCGGCGCTTTGGCGTGGCTGGTCGCTGCCGGTATTTGACTATCAGGGGCGCGATTAAAACACAGTACCCAGAAAAACTCTCAGCAAAATACTCTAATTAGCTCAGCAGAATCGATAGTTGTTGCTGAAAAGATTGCCGTTATGGATTTTTCTGGATTCCTCTCCGGTATCGGAGACCCCGAAGCTCTACTCCAGGGGTTTGGCCCTTGGGTGCTTGCGGGGCTTGGACTCATCATCTTTATTGAGTCCGGTGTGCTCTTTCCTTTTCTGCCCGGTGACTCGCTGTTGGTCACTGCTGCCGTCTTAAGGTCAGAGCTAGATGTCCACACCTGGCAGGTGCTGGTTATCGGTATTATTGCCGCGGTGCTGGGTGATCAAGTCGGTTACTTCTTAGGCCACTCCTTCGGCCGCAAACTGTTCAGCGACAATGCCAAGGTGCTCCGAACTAATCGGCTGGAAGCGGCCGAGAAGTTCTTTGCCAAGTACGGACCACTGTCGTTGGTGCTGGGGCGATTTGTTCCCATTGTGCGCACCTACGTTCCGCTGGCTGCGGGCACTGCGAATATGCCCTACGGAAAGTTCATCGGCTGGAATGTCACCGGTGCGATTGGCTGGGTCGCCAGTATGGTCGCTGTTGGTGTGCTGCTGGGCAACATTCCGGGAATCACCAGTTCCATCGACAAGATCATGTTGCTGGTCATTGCAATTTCCGTGCTACCGGTTGTCATTGGTGGTGTGAATGCGCGTCGTAAAGCAGCTGTTGCGAAGCGCTCGGTGTAGGACGGTGCTGTCGTAAGGGCAGAGGCACCGACAGAAAAACTCCCGCACCAAGAAAACCTGGTGCGGGAGTTTTTAATTACGCTAGCGACTACCTAGAGGTGCGCACAAGCGCAGATGCACAGCGTGGACGATTAGGAAATCGAAGCCTCGTAGATGCCCTTGACGGACTCAGCCATAGTTGCGTTGAACTCTTCGTCGGACTGCTGAGCGGACAGGCCCTCAGACAGTGCACGGGAGAAGGAAGCAATCATGCCGTGGTTGCGGGACAGGCGCTCGTTGGCGTCCTCGCGCTCGTAGCCACCGGACAGGGCGACAACGCGCATGACCTTCGGGTGCTCAATCAGCGGCTTGTACAGGTCATCCTTGGTCGGGATGGAAACCTTGATCATGACCTTCTGGTCATCAGCCAGGTCATCCAGGCCGGCGAGCAGCTCGCGCAGGACGATGTCCTCAGCCTCTGCCTTGTCAGCAGCGTTGATGTCGACTTCCGGCTCCAGGATCGGAACCAGACCGTGGGACAGAACCTGCTTGCCGAACTCGAACTGCTGGGCAATGTTGGCCTTGATGCCCTCTTCGTTTGCCTCGGCAATGAAGGAACGCATCTTGGTGCCGAAGATGCCCTTAGCGACAGCGCGCTCCAGCAGCTCATCCAGGCCCGGGCACGGCTTCATAAGCTGAACGCCGTTTTCCTTGTCTGCCAGGCCCTTGTCAGTCTTCAGGAACGGGACGATGCCCTTCTTTTCCCACAGGTACTGA
The DNA here is from genome assembly GCF_040743205.1 of Corynebacterium sp. 045007. NCBI lineage: Bacteria > Bacillati > Actinomycetota > Actinomycetes > Mycobacteriales > Corynebacteriaceae > Corynebacterium > Corynebacterium sp. 045007. The sequence continues at coordinate 70,650 of NZ_JBFLKW010000002.1, read as the reverse complement.
GCGGTCGGGATTCCCTCAATGTCGCGATCCATGGTCTGCTCGAAGAGAATCGCGCCAATAATCTGCTCAGAGTTGAAGGACGGGGAAGTGATGATGCGGGTACGCATCTGGTGAACCAGGTCGAACATTTCATCTTCGTTCGAGTACTGATCCTCGTTGATGCCGTACAGGCGCAGAGCCTTCGGGGTAGATCCACCGGACTGGTCGAGAGCGGCGATGAAGCCCTTGCCCTCAGTCATCTGACGTGCCTGCTCGATGTTCATTCGAGTCCTTTCGTGAGAATGAAGGAATGTCACCTACCAGGGTAACCAAAACAGTATGAGTGCGCTGTCCACCCATCACTCACATGGGGGAAGTTGAATCCGGCGGGAGTGTGCTGGTGAGGACGTCGGGCGGTGTGTCGGAGTGTGTTCGCACGTGGTTTCTGGAGCTTTCCAACGTTTTCTAGTGCTTTCCGGCGCGCTACTACGCTTAACGACGCTGCTGAGCTCAATCCTTTTTGCTATAGGTGTGGTGTGAATCACGGTCGGGAAATTGAAAAATTTGAAGTTGAGTGGAACAGACTCAAGGCTGAGTACGTTATGGGTAGTGAATGACAAAGTTGAGTCAAAGGGGCGCAAGTTATGAGTTTTACACCAACAACTAAGACTGGAGAAGTTCTCCAGGAAGCTATGAAGGCCGCGACCAGCGCGGGTAACCCGGATATCCGGCCTGGGCACATTCTGGTAGCACTGCTGGAGCAAAAGGAGGGTATTGCGGCTCCACTGCTTGAAGCAGCGGGCGTTAATCCTTCCGGGGTTTTGACCCGCGCTAAGGAGTTGGTCGCGGGGTACCCGTCGGCAAGCGGGGCGAATATGGCGAACCCGCAGTTTAATAGGGACGCCGTTAATGCTCTGAACGCCGCCGAGGAGCTGGCGGGGGAGCTTGGAGATGAGTATGTCTCCACGGAAATTCTGCTTATCGGTGTAGCAACTGGCCAGTCGGAGGCGGCAACTGTGCTGCAGTCGGCGGGTGCTACTGCCGAGGCGTTAAAGGGTGCGCTGACTAGTGTGCGTGGATCGAGGAAGGTAACAACGGAGAATCCAGAAGAGCAGTACCAGGCTCTGGAAAAGTATGCGACGGACTTAACCGCGCGGGCACGAGAGGGCAAGATTGACCCAGTTATTGGCCGCGATGCGGAGATTCGTCGCGTGGTACAGGTCTTGAGTCGTCGTACCAAGAACAATCCGGTGCTCATTGGTGAGCCGGGCGTTGGTAAGACGGCCATTGTAGAGGGGCTGGCACGACGCATTGTTGCAGGTGATGTGCCGGAATCTCTGAAGGGCAAGACGCTGATGAGCCTGGATCTGGGCTCTATGGTCGCCGGTGCGAAGTACCGCGGTGAGTTCGAGGAGCGCCTGAAGGCGGTTCTGGACGAGATTAAGGAATCCGACGGTCAGATTATTACCTTCATCGATGAGATTCACACCATCGTTGGCGCTGGTGCCACGGGTGATGGCTCGATGGATGCGGGCAATATGATTAAGCCGATGCTGGCTCGTGGTGAGCTGCGTCTGGTCGGTGCGACGACCCTGGATGAGTACCGCAAGTACATCGAGAAGGATGCTGCGCTGGAGCGTCGTTTCCAGCAGGTCTTTGTCGGTGAGCCGAGCGTTGAGGACGCCATTGGTATTCTGCGTGGTCTGAAGGAGCGCTACGAGGTCCACCATGGTGTTCGCATCCAGGACTCCGCGCTGGTGGCTGCAGCAACGCTGTCGGACCGCTACATCACATCCCGCTTCCTGCCGGATAAGGCTATCGACCTGGTTGATGAGGCCGCATCGCGTTTGCGTATGGAGATTGACTCCTCGCCGGAGGAAATCGACTCCGCGGAACGCATCGTGCGCCGCCTCGAAATCGAGGAAATGGCCCTGGAGAAGGAAACTGACATCGCGTCGAAGGAGCGTCTGGACAAGCTCCGTGAGGAACTTGCAGATGAGCGCGAGAAGCTCAACGCTCTGAAGACTCGCTGGCAGAACGAGAAGTCCTCGATTGATGATGTCCGCTCCGTTCGAGAAGAGCTCGATGCCCTGCGCACTGAGTCCGAAAAGGCTGAGCGCGAAGGTGACTACGGGCGCGTCGCAGAGCTGCGCTACGGGCGCATCCCTGAGTTGGAGAAGAAGCTGGAGGCCGCCGAGGAATCGGTCGCTGACGCAGAGGAAAACTCCATGCTCAAGGAGGAGGTCACGCCTCAGGAAGTCGCTGAGGTTGTCTCCGCCTGGACGGGTATCCCGGCTGGCAAGATGATGCAGGGTGAGACCGAGAAGCTGCTCGAAATGGAGCTCAACCTCGGCCGTCGCGTTGTTGGTCAGAATGCCGCTGTGGAGGCTGTCTCCGATGCCGTCCGCCGTTCGCGTGCGGGTGTTGCCGATCCGAACCGTCCGACTGGTTCCTTCCTGTTCCTCGGTCCAACTGGCGTTGGTAAGACAGAGCTGGCCAAGGCGCTGGCGGAGTTCCTCTTCGACGATGAGCGTGCGATGGTGCGCATCGATATGTCCGAGTACGGCGAGAAGCACTCTGTCGCTCGTCTGATTGGTGCTCCTCCTGGATACGTCGGCTACGACGCTGGCGGTCAGCTCACCGAGGCTGTTCGTCGCCGTCCGTACACCGTCGTGCTTTTCGACGAGGTCGAGAAGGCTCACCCGGACGTGTTCGATGTGCTCCTGCAGGTGCTCGATGAGGGTCGCCTGACCGATGGTCAGGGCCGAACCGTGGACTTCCGAAACACGATTCTGATTCTGACCTCCAACCTCGGTGCTGGTGGTACGCATGAGCAGATCATGGATGCGGTCAAGATGGCCTTCAAGCCGGAGTTCATCAACCGTCTCGACGATGTAGTGATCTTCGATCCGCTGACCTCCGAGCAGCTGCGCGGCATTGTGGACATTCAGGTTCGCAACCTGGCAGAACGCCTGGAGGCACGTCGTCTGGTGCTGGATGTCTCCGATGAGGCACTGGATTGGCTGTCGGAGCGCGGCTACGACCCGGCCTACGGCGCCCGTCCGTTGCGTCGTCTGGTGCAGAAGGCAATCGGCGATGAGCTGGCACGTCGACTGCTCGCTGGTGATGTTCGCGATGGCGACCGCGTAGAGGTCACGGTTGCTGACGATGGCGAGTCGCTGAAGGTTGTCGGCTATGACGAGGATGGCGTAGCCCGAATCTAGGGCGCCTGATACTCAGGGCGATAACTGCTGAGCAGGCTGTCTGTTTGTTGGGGCGGTTTGAGAGAGTTTTCTCCTGAACCGCCCCTTTTTTGTGCCTTTATTGTCCGGGTTTATGTGTCTTGTGACCGACCGTGTGGGCTTGTTGCATTCCGGTCAGTCTGGAGTGCGCCGGTATAGTGCGCAAATATGACTAACTTTCAGTGGCGACCAGCGACAGACTCCGACCTCCCCTTCATTGCCTGGATGGACGAACTAACGGAAACATTCGGAGATGAAAGTCAGCCACTGCCGGAAGATTATGTAGTCACGAGGCGTCAATACGTCGACCAGTGGGACGCGAGTCAGGGCGGGGTTATCCTTTTCGCCACTTCGCTTGACGACGCTGACCTCGAGTCGCTCAGTAGCGACATGACCCGCACTGACCCATTTGAACCGAGGGTTTCTCGCGAGGCTACCTACAGTGCGGCCGCCATTAAGAAGGAATGGTTGGAGCGCGGGGATTCGTCGTCAAGCGAAGAGCACGAGAGCTATGAAGTGCCGGTGGGGGCGGCCTGGCTGCGTACGTTTACGCAGGACGATCCGGGGTACGGATTTGTGGAAAATGGGATTCCTGAGGTAGCGATTGCGCTGCGTCCGGGCGTTGTCGGGCGCAGGCTGTCGCAGCCGATGATTGCAGGACTCCTTGAGTATGCGCGTGAGCTGGGGTATCCGGGGGTTAGTCTGGCTGTCCATGATGCCAACCCGCGGGCGGCGAAAGCCTATGTGAAGGCGGGATTTGAGCTAGTGGGGCGCTCGAGCTTCCCGGACCACGATGTGATGGTGGTGCGGTTTTAGGTTTTCGGCGTGCAGTTTTTGGTGGGGGCTGCGCGGGTTGGTGGGGGCTGCGCGGGTGGTGAGGGACTGCGCGAGTTGGTGGGGTTTTCAGGGCGGATGGTGGGGTGTTTAGGCGCTGGAAGCGAGGCAGCGTTTCGGAAAAAGGTTCGAAAAAGTTGACTTAGGGGGTTGTGGTGTGTCGAATGGGTGTGCGATAATGTGGGGGAGGGAAATTAGTTAGTCCATTTGGGGATTCGGATTGCTAGCGTTTTAAAAGGGGTGGGGAAATGTCTACACCATCGGCGTCAAACGGCGGTGGACCGCTTTCGACATCGCAGGTTTTAGATGCGGTTGCGCAGTTTGAAGCTCTGTCGACAGTCATCGTGGAGAACTTCGAAGTACTTGCACCGGATCATGCGCACGATGCATATAAGTCGATTGAGAAAGCGCGAAAACGACTCGCAGTAATTGATGCGACTTATGTGGAGACTATGAAGGGGCGGATGCCCAGCGCGGAGCACCGAAGGATCGCGTGGCTAGCGCAGGAGATGCGAATCTCGCGAGCAGAAGCGAGGCAGCGTATCAATGTCGTCGGACGTCTGAGTAGGAATGTTGATCCGTTTGCTCCGGCGAATGAGGATGTGCGAATGCCGAACCTTCGTCAGAAAGTTGAGGAAGGTGTTGTCGGTGCGGATGCTGTTGCGAAGATTGACAAAGCCGTTCGGGAGCTGCCGGCAACGGAGCATGCACAGCTGTCTAGGCTGCTGGACAAGCACATTTCAGATTTAGTGGACAAAATCCGTGTTGATGATCTCAATAAATTGCCGAACCGCCTGCGGGCGATGTTGGGGGTTGATGACCCGTATACGGATGAGGACCGCGCTCGGAAACGAAGTCTAAAAATCGGTGCTCAGGGGCCGGACGGCATGAGCCGGTTGAGCGGTGTGGTTACGCCTTCGTTTGCGGCGGTGCTCAAAAGGCTGCAGGCAGATCATGCGCGGCCTGGTGGGTTACTCGAAGAAGGCGCCGATGACCAGCGGAATCCGGAGCAGCGTTTCCATGATGCCGTGGAAGCGGCGGTGAACGGGGGCTTTCAACCAGGCGGTGAGCTTCAGCCGGCGCGGGGGACGACATCGGTGGTCACCGTCGCGCATATCGCAGATGTGGCAGCGTTAGCTGGAGTCTCCCTGCCTGAGGGGAAAGATTTTGTACTTCCTGGATCGGGCAAAGCGGTCTCAGACGCGGGAGTGCGAATTTCCATTAGTCAGGCCGTGCAACAGATGGTTGATAGAAATTCGTTCCTCCAAGTATTGGGGAATGAGGGGCAGACCTTGTATTTTGGTCGGTCCCGCAGGCTGGGGACTTTGCCGCAGTATCTGGCCCTTCTTGGAGAGGAAGGAGGTTCCTCCGCGCCGGGCATGGGCACTCCGGGAGCTATGTGCGATGTTCACCATGTGCAGTCGTGGGCTTCCGGTGGTGGCACTGACCTGGATAATCTCACGTTGGTGGATCCGGGTACGCATCGAAAGATCGACGATGCTCGATGTAATGAAAATACTTGGTGGACGCTCCGGCCGGATGAGGTGGCGGAGATTCTAGGAACTGACGAAGGGGACGGGGTTAGCGGGGAGTGTGAGCAGGCCTCTACTGATCGTGTGGTCTGGGTGCCCCCGAAAGACGAGGAAGGAAACCGGAAAGCGGAATCCAATGAGGACCCCGATACGTTCGATAGCCCGGGGCGCTGGTTGCGTCGTAAAGCGCGAGAGAAACGGGCGGGGGACACAGTGGATGGCAATGACGAGATGGGGCCGGATCCCGGTGGGTAGTCGGATTGGGAGACCGAGGCCTGGCTTAGAGGCTGATCTTCCGTTTCGTAGTCAGCTTTGTGTTAATAAAGCGGTTGAGGAAAGGGGGGTGCCGATGCTGGCGGCATAGTGCAGCAGTTTTTCTGCGGTGGCACAGCCGATTCCATGGCCTGTGCCTGAGATGAAAACGGCCAGGTGAGCAGCGTCTTCATGCACCTTCCCAAGCTCCTAGTTTTAATAACGTACATATCGCGCTACCAAGTCAATCGATTTAGAATCCGGAATTATGACAACATCCATCTCGGTACAAGAGCTTCGTGACAAGATTGCCGGCGGCGGTCGTATCGTCGTCGTTGACGCACGCTGGTCGCGTGCTAAAAAACCATATGACTCCTACGCCACGGCTCACATCCCACTGGCCGTGTTCTGTGATCCCGAGTTGGACCTAGCAGGTGTTCCAAGCCGAGAAGCTGGTCGCAACCCGTTGCCGGATATCGAGCGTGTGCGCGATGCCGTCCGTCGATGGGGAGTCCGCTCGGAGCATCTCGTGATCGTCTACGACGCGGGCGATGGACTGTTCGCGTCACGTGCTTGGTGGATTCTGCGCTGGGCAGGTTTGGAGAATGTGCGTGTCCTCACCGGTGGGTTAGCTGCTTGGGAAGCAGATGGAAACGAGACTGCCTTCGGGCCCGGAAATCTGCCGCGGCCTGGAACGATTGCGGTGAGTGACGGCAATATGCCTGTTGCCAGCCTCGATGACGTGCGCACCTGGTCTGAGCGTGGAATTTTGGTGGATGCGCGTGAGCCCAGCCGTTTTGAAGGTCGTAGTGAGCGCGTCGATCTGCAGGCAGGTCACATCCCGGGTGCCGTGAACCTGGCGGCTCGCAGTCTGCAAAATGCCGACGGCTCCTTCCTGCCTGTTGAGCAGCTCCGTGAGCGCTTTGCCTCCGTCGGTATCGAAGACGGTCGCAATGTAGCGGTCTACTCCGGTTCCGGTCTTCATTCCTCGCTGTTCATTCAGGCTATGGAAGAAGCGGGCATCACGGGCGCCGCTCTGTATGTCGGCGGCTGGTCCCAGTGGGCTGGCGATCCGAGCCTGCCTATCGTCCGCTTCTAAGCGGGCCCGGGCCAGGGCGACCGCCCCAGGGCCCCTGATGTGCCGTCCATGTGGCTTTTGCCCCTCGCCCTTTACCGTCCTAGAGAGTCCTGAACGCTCTCGCCTCGGGCATTGGTATTGCGCCAGACGGGGGACGGCATCTTGTCGCTGACCAAATAGAACGGCTTCTGGCTTAAGCTAGGAGATTAATGATTCCCCTAGTATTCACCCTCGCAGCGATTCTCATCATCGCCGCAGTCGCGCTGTTCGTTGTCGACCGCCGCCGTCGCAGCACAAGTGAGACTGCTGTGGCGTCTCCGTCATCGCCATCGCTTTACGACGAGCCCTCGGACTCCACCGGCGAAGTAACCGGTGTGGCGGCAGAAGATGTTGTGTCCGAACAGTCGGATTCTTCGGGGCAAGGCCGCCCCGAGACAGCTTCTGTGGCGAGACCGAACGTCGCAGCTGATGCTGACTCTGACTCTGAGGTTGTCGCTGAGACTGATGGTGCCGCTGAAGTTGACTCTGAAACTGAGGTTTCGACGACAGAACTGGGGACTTCAGCTGTAGAAATAATGCCGACGGAGCCTGAATCTGTCTTGAGAATCGAGCCGGCGGCCACTGCTGAAATGCCCGAAGCAACAGAAGACGCGGGTGCTCCCGAAACATCGGAAGCAGCAGCTGATCTGAATGCGGGAACGGACGTGACTCTCCGAAGCGGCGCGGAGTCTGGCACAGAATCTGGCGCAGGGCCTGGCGCGGAGCCAGCTGAGTCGGTGACTGCTGAAGATACCGATACCACGGATGAGCCCGAGACAGGTTTAGTGGACAACACCAGTGCCATAGATGCCAACAGCACCACTGCTCCTGACGCTCGCATTGGAACTGTTGACGGTGCAGAATCCGAAGCTGCGTCCGGCGTAAAAGCCGAGACTGACGAAGTGCCGCAATCATCCGATCGTGCGGCGCGCACCCAGGCCACCCAGGCCACCCCGCCCACTGAGTCCACCCAGCCCGCGCAACCGCAGCGCGCCCAGCAGCAGTCAGTGGCCCCTGTCCGTCGACGTATCAGCGGTCGCCGTGTGCGTCACTTGCGGAAAGCCTGGGCGCAGGAACGTAATTCTGTCTATAACCGTGTGGACCATGAGCTGCCGTCGTACTGGCAGCGTACGCCGGACGGCGATGCCAAGGCCGTGGTCTCCGGTTTCGCTTTTGGCCGGGAAATGCACCTCGCCGATGTCGGCGGCATCACCACCATCGCCATCCGCCGTTCTGTATCCAGCGATGAGGTTTTCGAGTTGCGCCGCAGCGGCGGCACGACGCTGCCTCACGTAGCTACCGAAGCCGGCCTGGTAGTCGCAGCTACCGACCCAGAGCTCATTCATCGCATTTTCGACGACCGTGCAACCCGCATGCTTGCCGACGTGCACCCGGCCATTACCCGCATGTGGTCCGAAAACTCCTGGTCCTTGGCTCAGCTGATTGATAATTCGGTGCCAGAGGACTGGGACGGTGCACTGGCATCGCTGTCGGACTTCTCCGACATTGCGCGCAGGTTGCCACCGGCGGAAGGCGAAACCGTCGCTCCGGACACTAATCAGTGGGATCCCACTCGTTTGCAGCTCACCGAGCAGTCCGTTGACTCTGGTTCCTTGATTTCGGATGGAACCGGGCGTGGGCACTTGCACGCGGTACCAGATCAGCGTCGCAACGGTTCTGCTAACCACGAATCGCAGGATCACAGCTCACAGAACGGGCATGCCCAGAGTCACAGCGCGCAGAATAGCAAGGGCGAAGAGCCGCTGGACGTTGAGGAAATTGTTTACGCAGATTCTCCTTCGTCCTCGTCCGCTGCTACCGCGGATGCAACCACGGATGATTCGCAGTGGTCGTCGCAAAGCAATGCACAACCCACGGTGGTGCAGGCGATTGACGGTTCGTCGTGGCGTCCTACGCGGGATATACCGCTGGATCCGACGGCCCTGCCTTCGCGGTCGACGGCACGAAAGATGGGTGCAAACGTTGGCGAGTCGGAGGACATTGGAGATTCTGGCCAGCAGATTCCTGCGCTTGGGGAGGACCCCGAACATAGCCGGATGCGCTCGAGCCAGGGGCGTGTGGTGCGATCAAATGTGAAGCCCGCCAGTATTTTTACCGACGCCGCCCCAGACCTCGACAGCAGCGACGACCCCACCGAATCTGTATCCGAGGACAAGGGCGCAACCCCTGATTCCGCGGACGAGTAGAACCAGACATATCCTTGAGCACACAGTCGTTTATTTAGGAGACAACCTCAGATGAGCATCCACACGAGCAATGTCAATCAGGAGAAGCTGCAGCGTTTGGCCGAGTTGGTCAAGGAGCTGGCGGTTGTTCATGGCAAGGTCACGCTGTCGTCTGGACGTGAGGCTGACTACTACGTTGACCTGCGCCGCGCCACCCTACATCATGAGGCCTCGCGCCTGATTGGTTCTCTGCTACGAGAGCTCACTGGAGACTGGGACTACGCGCACGTCGGTGGTCTGACGCTTGGCGCGGATCCGGTGGCTACCTCTGTCATGCACGCCGAAGGGCGTCCAATTGATGCCTTTGTGGTGCGTAAGGAAGCCAAGAAGCACGGCATGCAGCGCCGCATCGAGGGGCCGGACATTGTGGGCAAGAAGGTCCTGGTTGTGGAGGACACCACCACGACGGGCAACTCGCCGCTGACTGCCGTCGCTGCCCTACGTGAGGCCGGTGCTGAGGTTGTCGGTGTAGCCACTGTGGTTGACCGCGCGACGGGTGCCGACGAGGTCATCAAGGCTGAAGGCCTGGAGTACCGTTATCTGCTCGGTTTGGATGACTTGGGTCTGGCCTAAGAATCTGAGCGCTAGAGCTTTCGCCGAGCCTCACCCAGCTCGCCGAGCCTCACCCAGCTCACCGCCCCAACGCAGTCCCACGAAAGAGGAACATCCCCATGACCACCAAGCGCGCAGGACTCCTGTCCAAGCTCACCACGACCAAACTTCCCGGCACAAAGGAAACCGTCGCTGACATGTTTGTGCGTCGCACGGGCGAGGGCCTCGGCGCACTCGTCGGTATCGCCAGCGCGAGCTCCGACACCCGCCGTGCCCCAGAACGTGCCGGCTACATCGCCGCCAGTGCGGTCAACGTTGTCTCCAGTGCCTTCGGCTGGGAGACTCCACGTCGAGTTTCCAAGACTGTCCTCATGCCACTGTTGGCGGCTAATGTTTGGCGCCGTCGCCACGAGACGTCTCGCTTTACGACGACCACCCTGCTCATCGGCCTCGCCGGCGGTTGGTTGGGCGACTTGATTCTCATGCCGAATAAGCCGAACCTGAACCGCGGTTCTGTGCCGTTCGCAGTTAACCAGGTTGCCTACCACGTGCTGCTGTGGCGTGCCGGAGCTCGGATTAGCGCGCTGCGTGCTGCCATTCGCTTCCCACTGTGGGCTGGTTCGGTACCGCTGGTCGGTGCTGTAAAGCCCGAGGCGCTGCCCGCTGCTGTTGGCTACGGTCCGCTGCTGGCTGTGACCTCCGCACTGGCCGATGACCCGGCGCTTCTGGAGGGTGCCGGTGCTGTCGGTACTGATGAGCAGACCGGCCTGCCGATTGCCGATGCCGCCTACGGCCTCGGCCACGGTGGCAACCTGTTCCTCGTCTCCGACACGCTACTGATGGCTCGAAAGATGTTTGCGGAGGAGGGCGTCGTCGGCAAGCTTCTGAATGCGGCAGTGATGGACACCTACACCGTGGCGCAGTTGTTCCTGGTCGAGGGGCTGTTGGCTCTTGACCGCGCCTGAGCCCGGGAAGGGGCCGACGGAATGGTTTGAGGCCCGTGTCGGGTTGGGGCCGTGGGAGCAGGAGCACCCGAACGAACCCCGGCCGACCGGCCCAGAATACGATAAGCAGCTTCTGGATGAGGGCGACCGACGCAATGTCGTCGATGCCTACCGCTACTGGACGATGGAGGCTATCGTCGCGGAGCTGGATAAGCGTCGTCATCCGTTGCACATCGCCATCGAGAATTTTGAGAATGACTCCAACATTGGCACCGTGGTACGCACCGCAAATGCCTTCCTGGTGGAGGCCGTGCACATCGTGGGGCGCAAGCGTTGGAATCGTCGCGGCGCGATGGTGACTGACCGCTACCAGCACTTGCTGCACCACGAGACGGTGTCGGAGGTCATTAGCTGGGCGCGCGAGCATGATTTGGCTGTCGTGGCCGTGGACAATGTGCCGGGCTCCGTACCCATCGAAACCGTTGAGTTGCCCGAGCGTTGTCTTTTGCTCTTCGGCCAGGAGGGGCCGGGAGTGACTGAAGAAGCACAGCAGGCGGCGGATTTGATGGTGTCGATTGCCCAATTTGGCTCGACGCGTTCGATAAATGCGGGGGTAGCGGCGGGTATTGCCATGCACTCTTGGATTCGTACTCATGCAGATATCACCGCGGCCTGGTAATTGTCTGCTTAGGTGTTTTATTTCGAAGGCTGTTTTAGAGCTGTTTCACAGCCGTTTTAAGGAGAGCCAGTGGTTCTAAAAATGTCGCGTCCGGAGGCCGAAACGTGGGCCTATCGTGCGGACGTGGCTGAACAGGCGATTCGCAACCGTCATGCGGCGAAGCTGTGGGGTCTTCCGGGCACGAATTTGGCAATGGCTTCCTGGCCCGCGCCGCTGCGACATAAGGTCTTCATCAACTGGCATTACTGGTGGCAGGCGCAGTATCTCGACTGCCTGGTAGACGCAGCCAAGCGCGTGCCTTCTAAGGAGAAGTACCGCGCTATCCGCCAGACCACTCGGGGTATCCGCATTCGCAACCTCACGCTGCTGACCAAGAACAAGTACTACGACGATCGCGCGTGGATGGCGTTGGCGCTCGGGCGTGCCGACGCGGTCCTCGGCGCATCGGTGCCCAAGAAGACGACAGCACGGCTGATTTCATGCTTGGGTGATGGTCGGCAGGAGTCCACGGGTGTGCTGCCGTGGCGTGAGCAGGACCTCTTCTTCAACGTTCCCTCGAACGGTCCTGCAGCCATCGCTCTGGCCCGGGCTGGTCGTATCAAGGAGGCAGAGGAACTTATCGATTGGGTTTACGCCAACCTCCTGGCGGACTCAGGGCTGCTCTACGACGGCATTCGCTTGTCCATGGCAGGTGCCGTCGTACAGAAGGGCATGTTTACGTACAACCAGGGTGTCATGATTGGCGCTTGCCTCGAAGTGGGACTTGCGCTTCGGGCGCACGGCCAGCGTGAACAGGCGACGAAGTATTTCACGCGCGTGCAAAACCTCATCCACGCGGTGGCAAAGGATTTGGCGACCACCGACAATGTCATCGCCGGTGCCGGTGGCGGCGATGGTGGTCTGTTCAACGGCATCCTCGTGCGATACCTCGCCGATGCGGCGGTGCGTTTGCCTGGAGACAATCGCATGAATCGCGCGGCGGCCCGCATTGCTCGCCGACTGGTTCTGGCGTCGGGGGAGAAGTGCTGGTACCACCGCCTCGAGGTTGATGGCCTGCCGCTTTTCCCCGCAGATTGGAACGATAATGCTCAGTTCCCACAGGGCGGTTCGGTTGCGCAATCAGTCGGTGGCGCGGTTCGCGGTTCGGCGATTAAGGAGCGTGACCTCTCTGTCCAACTGTCGGGTTGGATGCTGATGGAAGCGTGCGCCCGAGTGGCCGATTTTGTTGCGACCAAGCTGGAAAATGGTGAGTCGTTGGATTCGACGAAGCCGAGCTGCCCGGAGTAGTCGGGGAACGCTAGTTGGTCGTCATCTGGCGCTTGCCGACGTTGTACCACCGCGCTGTGCCCGCCGTTGCCAACAGGGAGTCACCTACTGAGCCCCTGCCATCGCCACGTGATGCCTGGCACAATAGGACGCATGAAACTCAATGACATGATGGCTCCTGCTCCCGTGAAGCTCCCCGTTCTTGACGAGGCCGTTGCTGCCCGCAACGGTGGCGCAAGCCCGGAGGCCGTGGTTCGCGCATGCCCGCGCGATTCCCAGGCTTGGGCGGATTTGGCTGAAAGCGCCTTGTCCGAGGGCCAGGAGATTCAGGCCTATGCCTTCGCTCGCACTGGTTACCACCGCGGTCTGGACCTGCTGCGTGGAAACGGCTGGAAGGGGTTCGGAGCCATTCCGTGGGAGCACGAGCCGAATCGTGGTGTGCTCCGCGCCTTCGCAGCGTTGGCTAAGGCTGCTAAGGCTATCGGCGAGGATGATGAATTCGATCGCATGATGGCGTTGCTGCGTGACAGTGATGAATCCGCGTTGCCAGAACTGGGTCTTTAATCGCGCACAGAGATTCAGCGGGCACATAAGAGTGCACAACAGCACAACGGGTACATAAAAAGCGCACAGTTTTTTACATGAGGATGGTGACTTCGGCATGGCTGGCATAGCTGGTAGGGAAGATAAGGATGCCGCAGCTGCCAGGAATCTAGAGGACCTTGCTCCCGCGCATGTCGACGACCTCGTCGAAGCTAAGGAAACGCAATTCGTCGAGGATAATCCGCGCCCGGATTTCCAAGATTTTCGCAATACGTACCTACATCCGGCCTCCCGCGCAGCAAACAAGCTGCGTCAGAAAGTGAGGCCCCGCACGCGTTTCCTCCATGCGATTGACCGTGTGCGCTCCCGTTGGATGCTCATTGTCCAAGCCACGTTAGCCGCTGGGTTGGCCTACTGGTTCGCACTTGAGGTACTGGGGCACCCCAACCCGTTCTTCGCGCCGATGGCCGCTTTCATCAGCCTCAACGTGATGACCGCAGGTCCTCGCTTAAAGCACTCTGTGGAGTTGGTGCTCGGTGCCTCGTTGGGAGTCGGCATTGGTGATGTGATTATCTCCATCCTCGGCTCGGGTATCTGGCAGCTGACCGTCGGTGTGTTTGTCGCCATGGTCATCGGTGTGTTTGTCGGTCGAGGACCGCTTGTGGTCAACCAAGCGGCATCTTCAGCCGTGCTCATCGCCACCATTATTCCGCCGGGCACCGCTGGTTCTTATTACCGAATGATCGATGCTCTCGTCGGTGGTGTGGTGGGCATTATTGTGCTCATGATATTGCCGCGAAGCCCGCTGGCGGGTGCTCGCCGCAAGGTGGCCAAGGTCCTCGACATGGGTGCAGATGTACTTTATGACATCGGCATCGGCATGAAAGAGGGCGACACCGATCGCATCCGCACCGCACTGAGCGTGGTGCGCTCCATGCAGGCGCAAGTCTCGCTGATGGACCGCACTGTCGCCGACGCGGGCGAGCAGGTCCGTATCTCGCCGTTGCTCTGGCGCTCCCGGGATCGAATCCACTCGCTGTCACGTATGGTTCATCCCGTCGACAACGCCATGCGCAACATCCGTGTGCTCGCGCGTCGCGCTATCACAGCACGTGAGGACCACATCGACTTCTCGTCCGAACTGTGCGCACTTGTTCTCGGCGTGTCTGAAGGTACGCGTCTGGTCAGTCATGTGCTTGACGACGAAGCCGCCGTGCGCCGAATCCCAGAGTGGGGCGAGTTGCCTTTCGAGTCCGGCGACATCGCTATCGCTCAGCTTTCCGAGGGATCCGGAGAGGTCAAGCTTGAAGACGTGGTTCGGTACTTGCGTCGTCTAGCGGCGAAAATGCACCCACGCGTGATCGAGGACGCAACGCTGTCGGAACAGGTTGTGTTTGCGCAGTCCCGCTCATTGGTGGTGGACCTGTTGCAGGTGTGTGGCCTGTCCAGGCGTTCAGCTGTGGCAACGCTGCCGCCGACGACCCCGTTCCCAGCAATGCCGCCGGAGGTATGGGACGAGTAGCCGGTGAGGAGTGGGTGAGTAGCGGCTCGCTAGGCGCCCGTCGGTTACTGCCCACGTGCTCCGGCGCACATGCTACTGCCCACGTGCTACTGCAGCATGCTCTAGTGCGGTACGCGCTTGACCTCGACGCCGCCGAAAGCGACGAAGCCGCGCACAATAATCTTCGGAGCCTGTCCTGCGCCAGGAGCAGGAAGGTTGCGTCCCGGCTTTCCAGTAACATCCGTGCCTCCGAAGATGGGCAGCACGTCGACATCAACTTGGTAGTGGTCGGGGACAATGACGTCGACTCCACCGAAGGCGCAGCCAATGTTGACGACAGTGGTTTCCGCGGTAAGGATGGCCTCGCGGAAATCCAAGCCAGTCCCGCCGAAGGCCGCCACCGTGGTGTGCGTGGGAGCGCACGTCCAAGGGCCTCTCTTGTCGGTGCCGCCGAAGATGCCGATGGAGAGCTTCGAACCAGTTGCCGCGGCGGAGCTATCAATCCGAGCTGGTTGATGATTGTTGGCTGCATTCGGTGCCACCGAATGGTGCTCGTCCGGGACGCTGTGTAGGTTCGGGCGCAGGTTAGGGTTTGGGTGCGCATGTGGAGTCGGCTCGGCCAGGTTCGCGGGCAGCGACAAGTCCTGTGTCAATGCGGGCAACTCATCGATGTACGTCGCCTTTTGGGCTTTCTCGGTGCGCTCCTGCAGTTCCGCAAAGTCAATCTGGCCATCGCGGAATGCCCATTCCAAGCGTTCCAGCGCAGTGTGGCGGGCTTGGTCGCCAGCGCGTAGCCGTGGGGTGTTGTCGGTCATGATGCTGTCCTATCGAGGCAGTGGCGGGCAGTGGCTTTAACACCCAAATGTTATCTGTACTCGAACTTTCGCGCAGGCCGCTTTCGAGCAAGCCACTTTCTCATGGGCAGACCGTGGCTATTGCCCGCCGCAGTTAGTGCACAATCTGCAAGTCGCGAAGGTGTCGGTACAGAGTTGTCTTCTCTCTCGGCTTTCGAGACTCGACTCCATCGCGCACATATCGGAAGCCCAGGCCACCAACTTGAACTGCCCGACCCGTCATCGGACGGTGTAGCTCGCGGGCCGGGGCTTCTTTCGCTTTACGACGGCCACCGCGCCCCAATCCGAGTCGGCTCAGCAGGCCTTTG
The DNA here is from genome assembly GCF_040743205.1 of Corynebacterium sp. 045007. Taxonomy (NCBI): domain Bacteria; kingdom Bacillati; phylum Actinomycetota; class Actinomycetes; order Mycobacteriales; family Corynebacteriaceae; genus Corynebacterium; species Corynebacterium sp. 045007. The sequence continues at coordinate 54,801 of NZ_JBFLKW010000002.1, read as the reverse complement.
TCGCCCTCACCCTCGTTACCGATTTCCGCTTCCGGAGCCGGAACTTCGGCCGCAACGATGCCCGGGGCATCGGGGGTAGGTCGAATCTGTAGGCCGGTGGATGTGCCGGAGAACATCTGATGCTCGTCGACATAGACCTCGCCAGTAAACCCGTTTGCTGAGGACACTCCGGTAATTCCCGGCTCTGTCAGTAGGGCGTAACCAACAATTGCGTGGCCGGTGTCATCGCGAATCAGCGGCACTGGCGTCGTCGGGCGTGTGAGCGCGGTCGCCGCATCGAGCCCTTCTCCTCCTTCGATGCCCCAGTTTTTGGCCGCGGTCGAGGGCGCGGTGGGGACATGTGCCACTTCAATCCACAGGAGGTTCTTGCGCATCAGGTAGGTTGCCACGGCAGCCAGTGCCGCGTCGGTGCCAACGACCACAATTCGTAACGGCTCGCTCGGCTTTTGCGGAGCGGGTTGCGGAGCGCCTAAGTGGTCGACCTTTTTCTGCTTGGAGATTTCCTCCGGTGTCGGTGCTGTATCGACAGGCAGTACGTCCTTGGCCAGGTCGTCGATGAAAGCTAGCTCCTTGCGGGTGGGGATCATCGCGACGTCGTGAAGCGCATAGGCGGGCGGTGCCGGAGTAGCTGGTGCTGATGGTGCGGACGGTGCTGATGTAGACCATGATTGGCGGAGCAATTGGGAAAACGCGGGTACATCGGGGCCACACTGCAGCACAACAATACGCATAGGACTACACTCTAATGCGTCGTCTGCAATCCCAGGAGTTGAAGTAGGACTATGGCCGCAATCATTATCGTCGGTGCCCAGTGGGGCGACGAGGGCAAGGGCAAAGCAACCGATATTCTCGGTGGCCGCGTCGACTACGTCGTCAAGCCCAACGGTGGCAATAACGCCGGCCACACCGTTGTCGTTGGCGGTGAGAAGTACGAGCTGAAGCTGCTTCCGGCGGGTGTGCTGTCGGAAAACGCTGTGCCGATTATCGGTAACGGCTGTGTGGTCAACCTCGAGGCGCTTTTCGACGAGATTGATGGCCTCGAAGCTCGCGGTGCAAAGGCCTCCCGCCTGCGCGTTTCCGGCAATGCCCACATGGTTGCTCCGTACCACCAGACGCTGGATCGCGTGACCGAGCGCTTCCTGGGTAAGCGCGCTATCGGCACCACTGGCCGCGGTATCGGCCCGACGTATGCCGACAAGGTCGGCCGTACGGGCTTGCGTGTCCAGGACATTCTGGATGAGTCGATTCTGCGCCAGAAGATTGAGTCTTCGCTGGCTCAGAAGAACCAGATTCTGGTCAAGCTGTACAACCGCCGCGCCATCGATCCGGATGAGGTCTTTGATTACTTCATGGGCTTCGCCGATCGTCTGCGCCCGATGATTATCGACTCGGAGTTTGAGCTCAATCAGGCTTTGGACGCCGGCAAGCACGTCCTCATGGAGGGCGGCCAGGCCACCATGCTCGATGTCGACCACGGCACCTACCCGTTCGTGACCTCCTCGAACCCAACCGCTGGTGGTGCCTGCGTAGGCACCGGCATCGGCCCGACGAAGATCACTTCGGTGCTGGGCATCATGAAGGCCTACACCACCCGCGTCGGTGCTGGCCCGTTCCCGACGGAGCTGTTCGACAAGTGGGGCGAGTACCTGCAGACCACCGGCGGTGAGGTCGGAGTCAACACCGGCCGTAAGCGCCGCTGTGGTTGGTACGACTCGGTGCTGGCTCGCTACGCCGCGCGCGTCAACGGTTTCACGGATCTGTTCATCACCAAGCTGGATGTCCTGACTGGTATCGGCGAGATTCCGATTTGTGTCGCTTACGACGTTGATGGCGTGCGTCACGACGAAATGCCACTCACCCAGTCGGAGTTCCACCACGCTGTCCCGATTTACGAGACCATGCCTGCATGGGACGAAGACATCACTGGCTGCCGCACCTTCGATGAGCTGCCGGACAAGGCCAAGGATTACCTGAACCGCCTGGAGGAGCTCTCCGGCGCTCGCATTTCCTACATCGGTGTTGGCCCGGGTCGTGACCAGACCATCGTTGTCCACGATGTGCTGGACAACTAGCGCTGGGCAACTAGCGCTGGGTACTTAGCCTGGGGGGGCAGTGGCGAACTAGCCGGAAAATAGTCCGGCTTTCGACCCGGCTTTATCGAACTGTTAGATAAAAAATCTTCGGTGTCGAAACTGCTGGCTGCTGTAAAAAAGAACATTTGCTAACCACGAGAAGGCTCTGGGAATTGTCAGTTGACACTGGCATCCCAGAGTCATTTTTGTATCGTAGGCCTCACCGCGTGGTCCAACGACAGAAGTCCAAACGACAGAAGGCGTGTGGTTTTCATGCAAAACACAGGACACCGAGTACAACGACTGGCAAGTTCCGCCGTACTTTCCGGCGCGATGGTTTTCTCCGCAGTAGGTGGAGCCGTTGCAGCTCCCGCGGCCCAGGCGGAACCGGCCCCAGTGCCGGCACCGGCTCCGGCGAAGGCAGATAGCTGTACCCCGAACCCGGCAGCACCTGAAATCCAGGAGGCCCTGGATAAGGTCAACAGGGAGCGTCCGAACAACCATGATGGGTGGAAGTACACTGGCACCTCCAACTTCAGCCCGTGTAGCGATTTGAGCTTTGCTCTCGCAGATCAGGCCAAGCAGGGCAACGCTCAGTCCTCCACTGTGCTGTTGATGTTCCACAAGGGTGAGTTCATTGGTACGGACTCTGACCGGCCTCAGCACATCAACAAGGTGACGCCGACCCCTGATGGTAAGAACATCTCGGTCATCTACCACGACTGGGAGGCCCAGGAGGCCGCAGGTGCGCCGAACGCTGATGCGGCCAAGTTCACCTCTAATGTTCACTTCTTCTGGAACGGCGATCACGTCGTCCACGAGGGCAAGATTCCCGGCGGGGCGAAGCCCGCTTCCTAAGGACTCCCGAGAATTTTCGAGAGCTTTCGAGAATTCTTGGACACTCCCGGGGTCTCTTGAATTTTCCCAAGTAAACTCAATTCAGAGTCGGACATGAGAAAGTAATGCTCCGTCGTAGCTCAGTGCTTGAGAAAACTTGAGAGAACAGAAGAGGTTCCAGCCATGAGTGGTCATTCAGTTCGTCGCGGGTCGATGCTGGTTAGCGCGGCGGTCGCAGGTGTAGTGGCTTTGTCCGGTTGCTCCACTGATGAGACCGCAGCACCGACCTCTGCTTCTCAGGTAGATCAAGAAACGACGACCATCACTACGACCACCACTGTCGAGGATGACAGTGAAAGTGCAGATACCCCCAATCCGGATGTCGATGACAACGACCCCGATGGGGGTTCTTCTGCGCCAACCCAGGAAGAGGCTTTCGAAGAAGCGGTTGCCGACCTGAACTCAATGGAAGGTGGCAATGGCAGCGGTTGGACAGTCACGGACGATACGAACTGGGATACCACCAGCGAGTTGACCTTTGCCTCAGCAGTACAGAATGAAATTACGCATTCAACTACCGCTGGTGCAGTGCTGCTGTTTCATAAGGGCGAGTACGTGGGTACCGCCGGTGGTCCGCAGACAATCAACTCGGTCGAGGGCGATGGCAAAACTGTGACCGTCAATTTCTTCGATGTCAATAAAATGATCGAAGACGGCGGTGCCTTCGCCTTTAAAGACCAGTACAACGCTCCCGTTACGTACTCCTGGGATGGGTCAGAGGTCGCTCAAGAAGGCGAGATTCCAAAAGCAGAGGGAAATTAAACGCTCACCCCGCACTCTCTCCAGATGCGAGTGCTGTCAGGCCGTTTTAAAGTAGTGGCGCGCCACACAGTTTTCATCTAGATTTCTGTGTTCCGTAAACCTCCGACGGTAGTTTGTCGACACTGTGTTGTCGGTACTGCGCCGTCGCTATGAAGTCGCTAATACTACGCCCAAAGAGGAAAAATCACCGGCCATGTCTTCTCGCAACTCATCTGACTCCATGTTTGACGAACGGACCAAGCAGAGCGAGCAGCCTCAGAATTCACGCGTCCACGGCACGCGTCGCGCAATCGCAGCCATCGCTATGGGCGCGTTTGCTATTTCTCCTATTGCAGCATGCAGCAATGATGCGGACAACGACGCGGCATCGTCGTCAAGCAGTGCAAGCGCGGTTAGCACTACGTCGAGCGAAGAGAAGACCTTTGAAAAGCAGCAGGTCGCTGAGCTGAATGCGGCCGCGAATGTGCGGCCGGCTGCGATGGCTAAGCTGCCGGAGGGTTTTGATCTGCAGTCACACCGTGGTGGTCGCGGTGAGTGGACGGAGGAGTCCAAGCAGGCGATGATCAACTCGTTGGAGCTGGGCGTTACGACGTTGGAGCTGGACATCGTCCTGACGAAGGATGGCGTGCCTATGGTCTGGCACGATCCGGAAATCCAAGACGACAAGTGCTCGGACACCGAGCCAGTGACGGAGGGGGACCCGCAGTACCCGTACGTCGGCAAGCTCGTACATGATCTCACCTATGAGCAGGTACAAACCCTGGTCTGTGACAAGAAGCTCGAGGACTTCCCGGATGCGGAGCCAATCAAGGGCAATAGGATGATGACCCTGCCGGAGCTGTTCGAGCTGACTAAGGATAACCAGGACATCCACTTCAACATTGAGACCAAGATCGAGGGCGAAAAGCGCGCTGACTCGGCAGAACCGCAGGAGTTCGTCGATGTGATTCTCGACGAGATTGACCGCGCGGGTGTGGCTGATCGTGTGATGATTCAATCCTTCGATTGGCGCTCGTTGCCGCTGGTCGCGGAACGGAACCCGGAGATTCCGCTGGTCATGCTGTGGGACGAAACCACCTGGAAGAAGGATTCTCCTTGGATTGGCGATGTCAATTACGACGAGGTCAATGGCGACATCATCGAGGCCGCCAAGCAGCTCGGCGTGCAGGTGCTCTCGCCGACGCACAGCATTCCTTACGGCAAGACACCGTCGGATGCTGACTACCACCCGGTCGCCACGCCGGAGCTAATCTCCCGTGCGCATGAGGCCGGCATGAAGGTGGTGCCATGGACGGTGAACGAAAAGGAGACCATGCGCGAGCAGATTGCCGCTGGTGTCGACGGCATCATCACCGACTACCCGACGCGACTGCGCGAGGTCTTGGCCGAGCTGAATATGCCGCTGCCGGAGCCTGCTCCGGTGGGTGATGCAGCGATGTCGACGAACTAGTAAACCCGGCCAGCACCAGCGGAAACTCGTCTGTATCCCTGTTTTGCCCATGTTTAGCTCTGCGGGCCGAGCGTGTTTCGTGTCACACTTGACCTTATGACGCGTTTGAAAGTGCTTGCCGACGTTGACACGGGTATCGATGACAGTCTTGCTCTCGTCTACCTCGCGGGGTTGCATACCGCAGGCGAGATCGAGCTGGTGGGTGTGACCTGCGCAGGTGGTAACACCACTGCGGCATGGTCTGCCCGTAATACCAAGTACATGCTGAATCTTTGTGGTTGTCCGGAGGTTCCGGTCGTCAGCGGTTTCGAGGGGCCCGCTGACCGTGAGCTGACCACCACGCCTGAGACTCATGGCCCGTACGGGCTGGGCTACAACCTGGCGCCACCGGCCGTCATCTACGAACCGGGGCGCGCAGGAGCGGCGGATCCGCTGGCGCTGTGGCGCCAGGTCATCGAGCAGGCACGGTCGACGGGGGAGAAGGTGCACCTGCTGGTCACTGGCCCTATGACCACCTACGTGGCCGCTTTGAAGAAGTACCCGGAACTCATGCGGGAGCTCGACGGCGTGACCATTATGGGTGGTGCTGTGGAGTACCACGGTAACGTTACCGAGTTTGCGGAATGGAACTTCTGGGTTGACCCCACCGCGGTCATCGAGGTCTTCGGCACCGCGGGCGCTGTGGCCGTCGAGCGCCCGGAGGATGCCGTGCGCAGCATCGCCACCGCCGCAGGCGCGCCGGTGCCGACGCTGGTTCCGCTCAATGTCACCGAGACCATCACCATTAGTGATACTGAGATTGAATCCTGGCGAGATGCCGGTATGAACCCGGAGCTACTGCGTGTTCTGCGTCGCTCACTGAAGTTCTACTTTGAGTTCCACCAGGGAGTTGGAGTCGGTTACAAGGCGCAGGTTCATGACCTCTTTGCCGCGATGGTGGCCGTCGGTGCGGTGACCGGGGAAGTGGAGAAGATGCGTCTCGTGGGCGTCGATAAGCGAACCTTTGCAGATGAGCCAGCACGCCGCGGCCAGGTGGTGGAGGATTCAGCCGGAGCGGTGGCGAATGTTGTCCTGGCCGCTGACCGTGAGGTGGCGCTGGCTGAGTTCCAGCGGGTGTTCCCGCGCTAGGTTCCCGCCCGTGCCCGCCGCGGTGAATCAGCTCGCTGTCGTATGCTGGAGGCAATCAATTTAACAGCTGCTGGTTGCGCAGCGTATGTGCCGTAGACGAAAGCGAATTTATCTCGATGTTCACCCCTGAAGTCACCGGAACCCCGTACCAGCCGGGAGCAACGCGAGTTCTGCTGCTCGGCTCTGGCGAGCTCGGCAAGGAGGTGACCATTGCTTTCCAGCGTCTTGGCGTTGAGGTGCACGCTGCCGATCGCTACGAGCATGCACCGGCACACCAGGTAGCTCACCACGCCTACGTGTTGAATATGTCGGACCCTAGCGCACTGCGGGACCTGATTCTCCAGGTCAAGCCACACTTCATCGTCCCTGAGATTGAGGCTCTGGCAACCGAGGTGCTGGCAGAGGTTGAGGAAGACGAGACGCTGGACGTCACCGTTATTCCAACCGCACGGGCGACTCAGCTGACCATGAACCGAGAGGGTATTCGCCGTCTGGCTGCGGAAGAGGTTGGGCTGCCGACTTCCCGCTATCACTTCGCCTCCAGCTTTGATGAATTCACCGCAGCTGTCGATGAGATTGGCTTCCCGTGTGTGGTCAAGCCGGTCATGAGTTCCTCGGGCAAGGGGCAGTCCACGCTGCGTTCGCCGGAGGATGTCCAGGCCGCGTGGGATTATGCCATGAGTGGCGGCCGCGTCGAGTCCGGCCGCGTCATTGTGGAGGGCTTCGTCGATTTCGACTACGAGATCACGCTGCTGACCGTGCGCTCCGTTGATCCGGAGACCGGCGAGGGGGCAACGTGGTTCTGTGAGCCCATTGGGCACCGTCAGCAGGACGGCGACTACGTTGAGTCATGGCAGCCGGCTGCCATGAGTGAAAACGCCCTGGACAATGCGCGCTCTGTCGCCGCGCGCATCACCAACGCGCTGGGCGGTCGCGGTATCTTCGGCGTCGAGCTGTTTGTCCGCGGCGATGAGGTGTGGTTCTCCGAGGTCAGCCCGCGTCCGCACGACACCGGCATGGTCACCATGGGCACCCAGCGTTTCTCTGAGTTCGAGCTGCACGCGCGTGCAGTGTTGGGTCTGCCTATCGACGTCACGCTGGTGTCCCCGGGAGCCTCCGCTGTGGTCTACGGCGGTGCTGACATCGAGCAGCCGGGTTACACCGGGCTGACGGAGGCCATGGCTATTCCGGAGACTGATATTCGTATCTTTGGTAAGCCGGTCGCTGGCCCGCGTCGCCGCATGGGCGTTGCTGTTTCAACCGCGGATTCTGTCGATGCTGCTCGTGAGCGTGCATCGGAGGCGGCATCAAAGATTAAGGTCGTCGAACTGGGCTAGTTCGACGACCTAGTGTGCGCTGCGGTACGGCCATAACCGGCCCCGCAGCGCACTTTTTTGTTTGCCCGCTATGGTGCGTAAGCTACTTGATCTACTTGGACTTCTGTACCGGTGGCTCGGCCGACCAGGGGAAGACGATCCAGTCATCGGTGTGCTTCCAGACATAGTCCGGTGCAATCTCCGAGCGGGACTTGCCGTAGAGCACAGCGGAGCGTACTTCCGCACCGTGGGTCTTAAGCAGATCGAGCACCAGGTGCAGCGTGCGACCGGAGTCTGCGACATCGTCAACGACCAGCAGACGGCGGTCGGAAATCGACTCGATGTCCAGCAGCGGTTCCAACAAAACCGGATCCGGTAGGGTCTCCGCCACGTCGGTGTAGAACTCGACGTTAATGGCGTCAGAGAGCTTGACGCCCATGGTGTAGCTGAGTGCACCTGCAGGTAGAAGACCACCGCGGGCCACGGCGATAATGATCTCCGGCTCGTAGCCCGAATCGACAATCTGCTGTGCCAGTTCACGGGAGGCGACGCCGAAGCCTTCCCAGGTCAGAACTTCCTTGACGTCCAGGTTGGATGAGTCTGCATGATAAGCCATGTATTAACTCTAATCCGAAGACCGACTGACGTGCACAATCAACTGCCCGGTTAGACCCGACGCGCTAGCTGGCGACAGTCTCCACAACCGCTTCGTGTACAGCTTCGGCCACGTCATCGGCATCTGGCTGCTTTGCGACGACCGTGGAGGCCGCAACCATGTCGGCCCACTCGACCAGCTTCTTGCGCTCGCGGCCTTCGGCTTCGCCCGCTGCACGTTCGGCGGCGTCGAGTGCGTGCCAGCCCTCCCAGGTGGTGACCTGGAGGCCCTTGTTGGCCAGGAACTCGTCGACGTCGTTATGCGTGGGCTTTGCAGGTGCGACCAGGCGGCCTGCCTCCCAGTCGGCGATGAGGTTGCCGACAGTTTCGTTGGCGTCGCCCTTGGTGTTACCGATTAGCCCGACCGGGCCACGGCGAATCCAGCCGGTGGTGTACAGACCCTGGATGTGGTTGCCGTCGACGTCGTCAAGCACGCGTCCGCCGGCATCTGGGATGGTGTGCGTGCCGGTGTCGAACGGTACGCCGGTGACTGCGTCGGAGCGGTAGCCGACTGCGCGGTAGACCGCACCGACCGGCCATTCGGTGAACTTGCCGGTGCCGCGGACGCCACCCTCGCCGTCGAGTTCGGTGCGTTCGGTGCGGATAGCGCTGACGTGCTGTACTCCATCTTCACCGGTCTCGCCGATGATTTCGACCGGGGACTCGAAGAAGTGGATGAAGAGCTTGTGCGGGGCGCCCTTTGGCTCGCGGATGGCGTAGTTTTCCAGAATCGTACAGACCTGATCGGTGATCTTGGACTCGCGACGGGACGTTTCGGAGGCGGCATCGTACTGGATGTCCTCCGGATTCACGACAACCTCAATGGTGTCAGAGTGGTCCAGTTCCTTCAGCTCCAGTGGAGTGAACTTTGCCTGAGCCGGACCGCGACGGCCAAAGACATGGACTTCGCGGGCGGCATTCTTTGCCAGGCCGTCGTAGACGTTGTCGGCGATTTCGGTGACGTGCAGCTCATCGGCAGTCTTGGCGAGAATACGGGCGACGTCGAGGCCCACGTTACCGACGCCGATCACAGCGACCGACCCAGCAGAGAGGTCCCATTCGCGAGCAAACTCCGGGTGGGAGTCGTAGAAACCTACGAACTCACCGGCGCCGTAGTGCTCCGGCAGGTCCGAGCCCGGGATGTTCAGATCACGGTCGCCGGTCGCGCCAGTGGCGAAGATGATGGCGTCGTAGAACTGGCGCAGTTCATCAACGCTGACCTGCTTGCCGACGTCCACGTTGCCCAGTAGTCGAACCTGCGGCTTGTCCAGCACTCGGTGGAGGGACTTAATGATGCCCTTGATGCGCGGGTGGTCTGGCGCAACACCGTAGCGGATGAGGCCGAACGGCACTGGAAGGCGCTCGTAGAGGTCGATGGCGACATCGCGGCCGGACTTCATCAGCGCGTCGGAGGCGTAGATACCGGCCGGACCCGAGCCAACCACGGCTACACGCAGCGGCGTGGTGGAGTTGGCGAGATCGGGCAGTGAGGAAGCGGCCGTGTTCTGGGCTGCAGTCTGGTCGTTGGTCATTGGGTGGAATCCTTTTTCTACGTTTTCTTTGTCGCGATTGCTTATCGTAGACCAATCGGTCTATGCTTGCTGAAACAGAATATAGACAAACTGGTCTACAAAAAGCAAACACAAAACACCGCAAGAATCACTGCTTTGGCTTGAGAGGGTTTTGCTGCGCATCGCTTCTGCTGAATGAGCCCTGAAAGGGGCTCGGCGTGCGGGCATCGTGGCAACGGCAGGCTCTGGTTGGGTAAGCGGGGAAGGGCTTGTCATGGAAAAACTCATAGTCTTCGTGCTAATCGGCCTTGGCGCGCAATTAGTCGACGGCACTCTGGGGATGGCTTTCGGTGTCACCGCTACTTCGCTGTTTATTGTCGCTGGTAGTAGTGCTGCCACTGCGTCGGCGGTGGTTCACGTAGCAGAGGTGGGTACGACACTGGCCTCCGGTATTTCACACTGGCGATTCGGCAATGTCGACTGGCGACGCGCGCTGAGTCTTGGCGTGCCGGGTGCTATCGGTGCCTTTATTGGTGCGACCTTTTTGGCGAATCTCGACGGTGATGCTGCGACGCCTGTGACCTCGACAATCTTGCTTTTCCTCGGTCTGTGGGTGATTATCCGCTTCGCCTTTTTGGCCAGTGTTAAGCGCAAGAAGAAGGCCTGGGGGGCGAAGAAGCTCGCTCCGCTGGGGCTCTTTGGTGGCCTGCTTGATTCCACGGGAGGTGGTGGTTGGGGGCCTGTTACCACCTCAACTTTGCTCGGCGCTGAGGCTGACCAGCCGCGCAAGATTATCGGTACTGTCTCTGCGGCGGAATTTCTCGTTGCCTCGGCGGCTGTACTGGGCTTTTTGCCCAAGCTGCGGGAGGAATTCACCCAGCATGCCGCACCGGTAATTGGTTTGTTGTGCGGTGGTGTGATTGCGGCACCCTTGGCTGCGTACCTGGTGGGGCGCATTAATCCGCGGCTGCTTGGAATTGCGATCGGCGGCGTGTTGGTGGGGCTGAATATTCGCACTCTGTTTTCGTCGCTGGTTTCTGGTGGCGTGCTGGCAACGGTGCTGCTCGTGTGGGCTTTTGTTGTCGTCGCGCTGGTGTTGTGGGCGCGTTCGCACGACACTCTTCCGGGTTTGCGTCAGCGGATCCAGCTTGAGCCGACTTCTCAGTCTTCCTCGGCTGATGTGCCTAGTTCTGGATCTCCATCACCCGCTTCGGTTGATGCCGGGGCCGAGGATGCTTCTGAAGGTGTCAAAGTGGGTGCGAAAAACGGTGTCCGCGTGGGCGAAGCGGGGGTCCGCTAGGTATCCGAGCGTGTCCCGGCTTGCACTAGCCAGACTGGTCGGTCTAATGTTGCCTGCAATGCAACGTAGACCAAACGGTCTATAAAGATTAGAAACTAATTCGGTCAACGAGAACAAAACGAAAGTGATTCGGTAGATTCCCCATGAGCTCTCCTACGAAAACCGCCGAGCGTCCAGCTTCCGCAGCGGCTACCCGACGTAAGAAGCGCGCACCGAAGCCACAGGGGCAGTGGCTTATCGACGGCCGCGAGCCACTTAACGACGACGAGCGCATTAAGAAAGAAGATGCTGGCATCGCCGTTAAGCAGCGTGTTATCGACATCTACTCCAAGCAGGGGTTTGACTCCATCCCCGCGGAGGACCTAGCGCCTCGCTTTAAGTGGATTGGCCTCTACACCCAGCGCAAGCAGGGGCTTAGCGGTGAGCACACCGGCGTGAAGACCAACGCCGAGCTGCAGGACAAGTACTTTATGCTCCGCGTCCGCCTCGACGGTGGCCAGACCACCACCGAGGGCATTCGCACCATCGGCGAGATTTCCCGCGACTTCGCCCGCGACACTGCGGACTTCTCCGACCGCCAGAACGTCCAGCTGCACTGGATTCGCGTCGAAGATATGCCGGAGATCTGGGACCGCCTTGAGCGAGTTGGTCTCGACACCAACTTTGGCTGCGGCGACGTTCCCCGCGTTATTCTAGGCAGCCCGGTTGCCGGTGTTGCGGCCGATGAAATTGTCGACGGCACCAACGCCATCCGCCGCATCAAGGAGGAGTACCTCTCCGGCGACGAGTTCTCCAACCTACCGCGTAAGTTTAAGTCGGCAGTTTCCGGTTCCCCGCGTCTCGATGTCACCCACGAGGTCCAGGACGTTGCCTTCGTCGGTGTCAATCATCCAGAGCACGGCCCCGGTTTCGACGTTTGGGTCGGTGGTGGTCTCTCCACCAACCCGATGCTCGCCCAGCGTCTCGGCGCCTGGATCCCAGAGGACGAGGTTCCCGAGGTATGGGCGGGCGTGTGCCGCATCTTCCGGGACTACGGCTACCGTCGCCTGCGCAATCGTGCGCGTCTGAAGTTCCTCGTTGCCGAATGGGGCGCGGAGAAGTTCCGCCAGGTACTCGAAGACGACTACCTCAACCGCAAGCTTATCGACGGCCCCGCACCCGAACCTTTCGAGGGCGACCGGGACCACATCGGCGTGCACAAGCAGGCCGACGGTCTCAACTACGTCGGTGTTAAGCCCGCTGTTGGCCGTGTTCCGGGCTCTGACCTGGTCAAGCTCGCCGACATCGCCGAGCGCCACGGTGTTTCCCGCGTCCGCACCACCGTGATGAAGGAGCTCATTCTCCTCGACGTCGCCGACGACCAGGTCGACTCCCTGCTCGCAGAACTCGACGAAATTGGCCTGTCTGCCAAGCCCTCAGCTTTCCGACGGGGCATCCTGGCCTGCACCGGCCTAGAGTTCTGCAAGCTCGCACTTGTCACCACGCGCCAGCGCGCAATTGATTTGGTGGGCGACTTGGAGGAACGCCTCGGTGACCTCGACGTCCCAATCACCATTGCGCTCAATGGCTGCCCGAATGCCTGCGCCCGCACGCAGATTGCCGACATCGGACTCAAGGGGCAGATTGTCACCGACGACGAGGGCAACCGTGTCGAGGGTTTCCAGGTTCACCTCGGTGGTTCGCTGGGGCTCGATGCCAACTTCGGCCGCAAGGTTCGCGGACACAAGGTCACCTCGGCAGAACTGGGTGACTACATCGAGCGCGTCGTCAATCACTTCAAGGAGCAGCGCCACGAGGGTGAACAGTTCCGCGAGTGGATTGTCCGCGCTGATGAGGAGGACCTGAAGTGAGTGAATCTCCCAATGGGGTTCGGTCGCAGGGGCCGTCGTCAAGCGAAAAAGACGAGACGCCAGCGCGACTGGGGATCGGTGGCCGAAGCGCACACCCCAATCCGAACCGGGGTGCGGTGATGCATTGCCCTTACTGCGGCGGTGATGATCTGTGGCCCGACCTGGAAACCGATTACGCCTGGCAATGCCGCGAATGCTGCCGGGTATTCACAGTGAAACTGCACGGACATATCGATAGAAAGGTGGCGTCATGAGCACGGGACTGAAAACCGCTGAGGTCATTAAGACTCAGGAGGCGCTCGCGCGTGAAGACGCGCTGGACAACCCGGAAACTGCTCGCCGTCTGATTGAGCTCGCACTGGAGTGGGGCTCCAAGCTGGAGACTGCCACTGCTGGGGAAGTACTGGAATGGGGTGCGGAGCACCTGCACACGCCACTGGCCGTGACCCTGTCGATGCAGGACACAGTGTTGGCGGAACTGGCTGCTCGGCACGCGCCGGAGGCAGATCTGATTTTCCTGGATACCGGTTACCACTTCCCGGAGACCCTCGACGTGGCAGAGCAGGTCGCACAGCGTTACGACAACCGACTGCTGTCGATTGAGCCGAAGCGCACCCGCGCCGAGCAGGACGCCGAAGAGGGCGTCGATCTGTACAAGACCGACCCGACGCGATGCTGCGCATTGCGGAAGGTCGAGCCGCTGTCTGCCGTGAAGCGCCCCTACGAGGGCTGGGTCACAGGTCTGAAGCGCGTCGACGCGCCGACCCGCGCACACACGCCGGTACTGGAGATCGACAAGACTGGTCGCATCAAGCTCAACCCGTTGGCCACCTGGACAGATGAGGATGTTGCCCAGTACATCGAGGACAACGACCTCATTGTGCATCCGCTGACGCAACAGGGGTTCCCGTCGATTGGCTGCGCGACATGCACCGCGCGAGTGGCAGAGGGTGCGGATCCGCGCTCGGGTCGCTGGGCGGGCTCCGAGAAGACTGAGTGCGGATTGCACCTCTAGTTCGAGCGGCTAGCAGACAGCTACTTGCCGCCAGCCACTAGCCGCCCGCCGATAACCGATATCAGCTAAAACAGCGCAGTTACAACAGCCAACACAGCCCCAACAGAAAGAACCCCCATGACTAGCTCAACCACCGTTTCCGTACAAAACCGCCTCGATCCGCGGCTTGCCGAACTGGAAGCCGAGGCCATCGACATTATTCGCCAGACCGCCGGGCAGTTTGACCGTCCGGCACTACTTTTCTCCGGTGGAAAGGACTCCGTCGTCGTGCTCGAGCTGGCCAAGCGCGCCTTCGCACCGGCGGGTATCCCGCTGGAGCTGCTCCACGTCGACACCGGCCACAACTTCCCCGAAGTTATTGAATTCCGCGACAAGATTGCCGCTCAGCCGGGCATCAAGCTGCACGTAGCCAAGGTCCAAGACTGGATTGACAGCGGTGTGCTCACCGAGCGTGCAGACGGCACCCGCAACCCTTTGCAGACCGTGCCGCTGGTGGAGACCATTGCCAACCGTGGTTACGATGCCGTTCTCGGTGGAGCCCGCCGCGATGAGGAGAAGGCCCGCGCAAAGGAGCGCGTGTTCTCCGTCCGCGACTCCTTCGGCGGTTGGGATCCACGCCGTCAGCGCCCCGAGCTGTGGGGTCTCTACAACGGTCGGCACGCCGCCGGAGAGAACGTTCGCGTTTTCCCAATTTCGAACTGGACTGAGGCTGATGTTTGGGCCTACATCGAGGCCCGTGACATCGAACTGCCTCCCATCTACTTCGCCCACGAGCGTGAGGTGTTCAACCGCGGCGGCATGTGGTTGGCACCGGGCGAGTGGGGTGGCCCCCGCGACGGCGAGACCCTGGAGGTTCGCACTGTCCGCTACCGCACTGTCGGTGACATGAGCTGCACCGGCGCTGTCGAATCGAATGCCACCACTATTGCGGAGGTCATGGAGGAACTTCGCACATCCAAGCTCACCGAGCGCGGCGCTACCCGCGCAGATGACAAGTTGTCCGAATCCTCCATGGAAGACCGCAAGAAGGAAGGTTACTTCTGATGAGCCAGCCAAATTCCCCAGCTACTCTGATTACCGCTGACCGCGCCACTCGCGCTCGTCGCACTCTTCGCCTGTGCACCGCTGGCTCCGTCGACGACGGTAAGTCCACCTTCGTCGGTCGCCTGCTGCACGATACGAAGAACATCCTCGCTGACCAGTACGAGGCTGTCGTCGCCTCCTCACAGGCGCGCGGTCAGGAAAACCCTGACCTGTCGCTGCTGGTCGACGGTCTGCGTGCCGAGCGTGAGCAGGGCATCACCATCGACGTTGCCTACCGCTACTTCGCCACCGATGTTCGCTCGTTCATCCTCGCTGACTGCCCTGGTCACGAGCAGTACACCCGAAACACGATTACCGGTATGTCCACTGCCGAGGCCGTCGTTTTGCTTATCGACGCGCGCAACGGCGTCGTGACGCAGACCAAGCGTCACGCAACGGTGGCTGGTCTGCTGGGCGTTCGCCACGTAATCTTTGCCGTCAACAAGATCGACCTGCTGGACTACAACGAAGAGGCCTTCCGCAAGATTGAGTCGGATGTAGCAGCGCTAGCAGAGCGCCTGGGTCTGCAGAACACCTTCGTTGTTCCAGTGTCGGCTTTGGTCGGCGACAATATTGTCGATTCTTCTGAGCACACCCCGTGGTACGAGGGGCCGACCGTGCTGCAGCTGCTGGAAAACCTCAACATCGGTGCCGACCTGGAAACCGATGCCGAGGCTGACCTGCGCCTGCCCATCGACTACGTCATTCGCGATCACGCCACTGAATACCGTGGTTATGCCGGCCGTATCGCCGCAGGTAGCGTGCGTGTGGGCGACACTGTTTCCGTAGACGCCAACCGTCAGGCTACGGTCACGAAAATCACCGTGGCAGCTGAGGACGTCACTGAAGCCGTGGCCGGTCAGTCGGTTGCCGTCAGCCTGGATGCCGAGTTCGACCTCGCCCGGGGTGACCTCATCAGTGGCACCCGACCGGAAGACGTTCGCCGTTTCTCCGCTGTGGCTGTCCACCTTGCGGACAAGCCGTTGGCAGTCGGCCGCGTTGTAGAGGTGCGCTACGGTGCCGCGCTGGTGCGTGGTCGTATCGCTTCCGTCGATGCACTCATTGACATTGAAACCGGTGAGCCCACCGGTGTGGCTGATCAGCTTGCAGTCAACGACGTCGCTGAGATCACCGTCGAGGTCGCACAGCCGCTGCCGGTCGATGCCTACCGCGTCGGTGGTCGTGTCGGTGCGTTCCTGCTCATCGAACCGGGCACCGGTGACACCCTCACCGCAGGCCTCGTGCGTGGCGCTGCCCAGTAGAGCTGCTAGGTAGAGAAACCAGAAAGCACAGCTAGCGAGCCTGAGGAGACCATCGATGACCGCACTGATTCTGCTTGCGCACGGTTCGCGGCACCCCGGGACCAAACCGGTGCTCGAAGACGTGGTCGCGCTCGTGCGCGAGAAGATGCCGCTCACCCGCCTGGACGCGCCCTCTCAGATTCGCCTCGCCTGGCTGGACCTCGACGAGCCCTCGCTGGATGCCGTATGTGCTGAGCTCGCCGCTGCCGGCGAGACTCGGGCGCTGGCCGTACCGCTGCTGTTCACCGATGCGTTCCACTCGCGAGTCGATGTTCCCGAGCAGGTTCGACTCTGTGATCGTCATGGTGTTGACATCACAGTGGCTGAAGGACTCGGGCTTGGCGACGGCACGAAGCGCGCCGTCGTGAAGCGAATCATCGAAGCGGCAGAGAATGCATCTTTTTCCTGGCCGGTCGATGCGCTGGTGATGGGGGTCGGCTCCTCTGATGAGGATGCCAATGCAGCGGTGCACCAGTTTGCGGCATATCTCGACGGGATGCTGCCGGGACATGTGAGTGCGGCATTCGTGGTCGGTCCTGAGAAAATCAAGGGAGCCGATGCTGTGGCCGCGGCACAGGAGCGCGCGGCCAAGCGCGGTCGCGGACTCGTAGTGGTGCCGCTGTTTACCGCGCCGGGCCTACTGTGGGATCGAGTCATCGATGCTGGCGCTGCCGCCGGTGCCGGCCAGGTGGCTTTTGGTGAGCCATTGGCCGAGCTGTTGGCGCCGATTGTGTGCTGCCGCTGGGACTCGCGCGCCGCGTACATGGACGTGCAGGTAGTGGCGTAGTCGGCGCTTTTTATCCGCCCTAGTTACTGGCCGTTACTGGCCCTTGGAGTGGGTGACCATCTCATCCCACTCGACGTACTTCTTGCGTTCGCGGCCCTCGGCCTCGCCGGCGGCGCGTTCGGCAGCATCGAGCTTGTGCCAGCCGTCCCAGTCCAGGTAGTCGATACCCTTGGACTCCAGCAGTTCGTTGACAGCGGACAACTCCGGCTTCGACGGGGTGAATTTCTTTCCCTCTGCGGTATCGGCCAGCAGATTGGCTACGGCCTCGTTGGCATCGCCCTTGGTATTACCAATCAGGCCGACCGGTCCGCGGCGAACCCAACCGGTGGTGTAGAGGCCAGCGATGGCCTCGGCTGCTTCATCCTCGGTGTTGTCGGATTCGATGACTCGACCACCGACGTTGGAAATGACATTCTTCACGTTGTCGAACGGGATACCCGGCAGCGCATCAGAGCGGTAGCCCACGGCGGAGTAGACAGCGCCGACCTTCCAGTCGGTGGTCTCGCCGGTCGGACGCAGCCCGCCAGCGCCGTCGTATTCCATGCGTTGAGTGCGCAAGCCGGTCACATGCTGCTCGCCGTCGGCCCCCTTCTCGCTGAGGATTTCCACTGGCGACTCGAAGAAGTGAATGTAGAGCTTGTGCGGTGCGTTCTTCGGCTCACGGATGGCGTAGTTCTCCAGGATGGTGCAGACCTGGTCAGTGATCTTGGACTCGCGACGCATAATTTCAGATGAGGAGTCGTAGTCAATATCGCGCGGATCGACAACGACTTCGACGTTCGGTGAGTAGTCGAGTTCCTTGAGCTCCAGCGGGGTGAACTTGGCCTGTGCCGGGCCGCGGCGGCCGAAGACGTGGACTTCCTTGGCCTTATTTGTCTTCAGAACCTCGTAGACATTGTCCGGGATTTCTGTGACGTGCAGTTCCTCACCGGTCTTCGCCAGGATTCGGGAGACATCCAGCGCGACGTTGCCGACTCCGACGACGGCCACGGACTCCGCCGAGAGATCCCAGGTGCGCTCAAAGAGTGGATTGCCGTCGTAGAAGCCCACGAATTCGCCTGCGCCGAAGTGCTCCGGCAGGTCCGCTCCCGGCGTTGGCAGTGCGCGGTCGCCGACGGCACCGGTGGCGAAGATGACGGCGTCGTAATGCTCCTTTAATTCGTCGAGTGTGATGTCCTTGCCGAACTCAACGTTGGAAAATAGGCGCAGCTCCGGCTTTTCCATCACGCGGTGCAAGGCCATGATGATGCCCTTGATGCGTGGGTGGTCAGGGGCGACACCGTAGCGGATTAGACCGAATGGAGCCGGCATCTTTTCAAACAGATCGACTTCCACGTCAGTACTGGATTTCATCAGTGCATCGGAAGCATAAACACCGGCCGGGCCAGAGCCAATTACGGCAACGCGGAGCGGGCGATTCATGAAGTGTGTCCTTCTTTCTCTAATGCTTTACGACGGCCACGAGTCCGCGGCGTAAGCAGCTGCCGGCGGTGACCTCGTGGGGAAAAGGTGTTATTGGTGAGCTATCGGTTTATTCGACATTCCCAATGGTAGCGCCCCCAATCGTAGCGATAACTTACGAAAAATCGAGAGGTGAGCATCACATCATCGACGAGATGCTTTCGAAGGAATACAAAACTAAATGTGACCTTAGTCACGTCCAATGTGGGAATTTGGGCTAGTTCACTAGAAAAACCGCATAAAACCCGAGATGATGCAGAAAAACTGTTGGAATCTGTGGGGAAAAGTGTGGCTACCAGGGGTAACCAAAGAGGTTTGAGTCCGCCGTGAGATGTAAGGTGACTCACAATAAGATGAAAATAATGATTTGGGACTCAGCGGGATTAGATTCAGCAGGATTAGAAGCTCAGCATGATCTTGAGCCTCCGGCAGTCCAACGGCTCGAGCCAAGTCAACGTTTAAATAAGTCAACGATTAAGCGCAGTGCGAGAAAGGAACGTCGGTGAGCGATAAGAACGCCCAAGCGTCCACCAACAACTCCGCAGTCCTGATTACTTCAGTGGACCGCGCAGACAATCTGCAAGATGTCATTACGGCATTGTCTGAGGCACTGGGTGGGGCACGTTGCCTCCACACTGTCGGTGGGGCGCACGGCGCCACCGTGGATCAGGTTGTTGTGGATCCGGAATCCGCGCTTGACACCATCGTCAGTGCTGTTGAAGCTGATCGCGCTGCCAACGAGGGGGCGGCTGTTCTGACCGGCTCCGGCAACCTCGATTTTGACTTCCGCATTGCCACCGTCGCCGGCGCCGGTGTCATCGTTGTCGCTGGTGGCGAGGGCTGCCACACAGAGGCCGCAAAGGCTCGCGTTCGTTTGGCTCTCAGCAGTGCAGCTCAGCGTCACAGCGAGGTACTCGCAGTTGTCCTTACAGGGGAGGAGGCAGCTAAGGCTGCTAAGACTCTCGAGCTCGACGTTCCCGTTGTTGCCGTTGACGATGCTGAGGGGCTGCGCAAGGTCGTAAGCCGCGAGGTCACCGCAGTGATGACTCCACAGCGTTTCCAGTGGTGGCTATTGCAGCGCGCCAAGGCTGATAAGCGTCACATTGTGCTGCCAGAGGGGGACGATGACCGCATTCTTGAGGCCGCTGATTACCTCCTGCGCGAGGACATCTGTGAGCTCACTATCCTCGGCGACCCGGATGCGATGAAGGCGCGCGCCGCCGAACTGGGTTTTGACATCGACGCCGCTCATCTTTGGAACCCGCAGACCTCCGAATATGTTGAGCAGTTCGCGGAGCAGTTCGCAGAGATGCGCAAGGCCAAGGGGGTCACGCTGGAGCAGGCCCGTGAGACGATGCAGGACATCTCCTACTTCGCGACGATGATGATTCACAACGGGCTTGTCGACGGCATGGTGTCCGGTGCAGCCCACACAACTGCGCACACCATTCGTCCGTCCTTGCAAATCATTAAGACCAAGCCGTCGGCTTCCACGGTGTCGTCACTGTTCCTCATGGTTATGGACAACTCGCTGTGGGGTTTTGCGGACTGTGCGGTGCTGCCGAAGCCTGCTCCGGAACAGCTGGGTGAAATCGCGGTAGTATCCGCCGAGACTGCAGCTTCCTTCGGCATCGATGCCCGCGTCGCCATGCTGAGCTACTCCACTGGAGCATCCGGCACAGGTGAGGATGTGGACCGTGTGAAGGCGGGTCTGGCCAAGGCCAAGGAGCTGGCTCCGGAGCTCGCTGTCGATGGTCCGCTGCAGTTCGATGCTGCTATTGACCCGTCTGTGGCTGCGAAGAAGATGCCGGATTCCTCCGTTGCGGGTAAGGCAACTGTTTTCGTGTTCCCGGATCTGGACGCCGGTAACATCGGTTACAAGATTGCCCAGCGCTGTGGTGGTGCATTGGCAATCGGCCCGATTCTGCAGGGCTTGAACAAGCCGGTCAACGACCTTTCCCGTGGCGCCACGGTGCCGGACATCATCAACACGGTTGCAATTACCGCTATTCAGGCTGGAGGAAACTAATTATTATGTCCCGTCACGTACTTGTTTTGAACTCCGGTTCCTCCTCTATCAAGTTTCAGCTGGTAGATCCGGAGAAGGACTCAACGCAGCCGCCGTATGTCTCCGGTCTGGTGGAGCGCATTGGTGAAGAAGACGGCATTATTAATCTGAAGTTCTCCGGACAGAAGATTGAAATCACTGAGCCGATCGCTGACCACGCCAGTGGTCTTGACCGCGCGTTCGAGCTGATGGATGAGCACGGTGTTGGTCCGGAGTCGGTGGATATTGCGGCCGTCGGTCACCGCGTCGTTCACGGTGGTCGCCTGTTCTCTGGACCGGAGCTGATTACCGACGAAATCGTCGGCATGATCCGCGACCTTATTCCGCTGGCGCCGCTGCACAACCCGGCCAATATCGTAGGCATCGAAGAGTCTCGCAAGCTGCTTCCGGACGTGCCTCACGTCGCCGTCTTCGACACTGGTTTCTTCCACACCATGCCGCCAGCTGCTGCTCTGTACCCGCTCAACGCAGAGGTCGCATCGAAGTTTGATATCCGTCGTTACGGCTTCCACGGCACCTCGCATGAGTTTGTTTCCAAGCAGGTGCCGGACCTTCTGAATAAGCCGGCAGAGGAAATCAACCAGATTACGCTGCACCTGGGTAATGGTGCGTCGTGTGCGGCTATCCGAGGTGGCCAGGCGGTGGATACCTCGATGGGGCTGACCCCGCTGGCTGGTCTGATGATGGGCACCCGTACCGGTGACATTGACCCGGGCGTCATCTTCCACCTCTACCGCAACGGCATGAGCATCGACGAGATCGACAATCTGTGCAACCGCCAGTCCGGTCTGAAGGGTGTCTCTGGTGTCAATGACTTCCGAGTCCTGCAAGAGCGCATGGATGACCACGACCCGGATGCTTGGGCTGCGTACCAGATGTATGTCCACCAGCTGCGCCGCTACATCGGCTCTTACATGCTGATTCTCGGCCGCCTCGATGCCATCACCTTCACCGCAGGTGTCGGTGAGAACCATGTCGGTATCCGCCGTGATTCTATGGCTGAGCTTGAGAACTTCGGTATCAAGATTGATGATGAGCTCAACTCCCAGCCGAATGACGGCCCGCGTCTGATTTCGGCGGAGGACTCGAAGGTCAAGGTCTTCGTGGTACCGACCAACGAGGAACTGGCCATTGCCCGTTACGCAATGAGCTTCGTGGAGTAGTTTTTGGACAGGGGCACTGACGAGTAGGCAGGACCCCTGTAACCCTCCGTAATCGACGGCTTCTAGATGCCCCATCTGTTGAATCCGCAGCTGTGACCCAACAAAAACGAGCTCGCTCCCACTGCCTTCCAAACTGGAAGAATCTAGTGGGGCGAGCTCATTTTCGCCGCTGGGGAAACTGCGCCTATGCCTCAACAGGCTCAGTCACCCGGTCATCGTTTCAACGCATCAGCGCAGCTAACTACCAGATGTAGACGCCGTCGCCGACCTGCAGGGTATCGAAGTACTTCACAGCATCATCGTGGTTCAGGTGGATGCAGCCGTGGGACATCTGATTAACAGAGCCCTCGTGGAAAGCCTCACCGTCGTTGGTGAAGTACACCGAGAACGGCATCGGACCGTTGTAAGGACGGGACCACTCATCGCGGACCTTGCGGGTAACGCTCAGGTGGCCGCGGGTGGTTTCGTAACCCGGCATACCGGAGGACATTGGCACCGGACCGTAGGTGATGTTGCCATTTTCCTGCAGCCAGGTCTTCTGGTTAGCCAGGTCAACGCATGCGCGGGCGCTCGGCGGGCACGGGTTGCTCGGCTCTGGGCGTGGTTCAGGGCGTGGCTTCTGCTCTGGCTGTGGAGCAGGGGCAGGCGCCGGCTCAGGCTGCGACGGCTCGTCCTGGCCCCCCAGCAAACCGAAAATCTCGTTGACGACGCGGGTGGCTTCGGCCTTCTGTGCGGCTGGCAACGGCAGGCTGTCGATTGCGTTCAGCAGCTGAGTTTTGACCTTGTCCGCCACCTGCTTGTTGTTTTCAGCGAACTTGAAGTTTTCATTAATCAGAGCGACGACCGAATCCGGCAGCTTCACCGAAGAGGAATCCAGTACCTCAGAGAGCTCAGGGGCAAGGTCGCCCGAATTCAGAGTCGAGATCTCCGGCAGCTTGAGGTCCCGAACGCTCTGGCTAAGCGACTGCAGGTCTGGAGAAACCGGCAGGGCAACGGCAGTGCCGGCCCCAATACCAAAGGCAGTGGTGAGGGCTGCAGCGCTGATAATGACACGCTTAGCGCTGCGGAGAGAGGATTTCGAAGAGGCAAACATAGAGGATATCTTAAACCACGAAAGGCAATTCTCTCTTTATTCACCAATTCTGGGGTGGCGCTCACGCCCACAACAGCATGTTTGACCAGGTTCGGTAAGGAGCTGTTAGAGAGCTAACGCCAAGTCCGTGGCCGGATGAGATTTGCGATATCCACCAAGTTGTAGCGGTGTCGCGGAAACTGCGAAGAGCGTGCCAGCATCCGTAAGTCTTTTTCCAATCCTTCACGCAGGCCGGCCACGGTGAAGGGCGCATCGAAAAGACCATTGGAGCTAGCTGCATGGTCGAGGTTCGAGCTGCGCAACCAGTTCAGCGCGGACGCCATCACGGCGATGCGCAGCTGTGGCATGCGCGGTTCATTCGTCGGCAGCTCCACCAGACGACGCGCAGCACGGCGAATTCTCGATTCAGTTAACTCGGAGGGCATCCCGGAGGTGAGCATCAGAATCGTCGTCAAACGTGCCATGCGATGGTGACGGGAGTTACCGGGTACGCGGTCAAGCTGGGAGATAGCCATTTCGTGTTGGCGCTCAGAGGCCAGCTGACGAGCTAGCCCGAAGGCGGAGGATACCGTCGTCGGGTTGGCCGCCCACACGACGGCGTAGAGACGCAGGGTGTTGAAACGAATCGTCTGAGGAGACAGGGACTCGCTGGCCCAGGCGGGGGAGAAGATCTCGGGCGTATCGGCAGCGACATTATCCAGCGCGCTGCTCAAATTCGCGGCGGCGCGGGCGACAGCGGGCTCGAGGAGAGATGCGTTGGCGATGCCCAAGCGCTGTTGAATCAACTCGAGAGTCGCTGCCAGCGCCAACTTCGGGGCGGGCTCGCCGGGCAGCATCGTCAGCACGTGGTGGAACGAGGCGAGGGCATCGTTGAATTGGTCGAGAAGCAAATAAGTCACGCCCTCGTACCAGTGATAACGCCAATCGCGCTGCAAACGTTCAGAGACATCGCAGAGGCTGTCGCGGGCCTCATCAATTAATCCGAGGTCCAGTTTCGCACGCACGATGCCCAGTGGAATTTCCACCGAAGAGCCATACTCGGGTTCGGACAGCGCATTGGTCAGTGCCTCGATAAGTTCGTTGGGCTCCGTAAATGACGAGGCACTCAAGATGCGCGCACCCGGATCTGTCGGGTTAATCAGTGGTACAGGCAGCGCGAAGGTCACTTCTTGCGGAGTGATTTCCACGCCGCGGGTGATGCCGTCGACAAGCTGATCGGTGCGGAACACCAGGTGCTTGGTGCCGTACGTGGAACGCTGCGGCGAGAAATTCGACACCGCCTGCGGGAATTGCACGCCGTCGCGCACCGCCAGAATCTCGCGCAATACGCCGATGAGCTGCACACTCATCTCTTCGGCAGAACCGAAGCGAGCCTCCGGGTTCTCGTGGCAAGCGCGTAGTAGGAAGCGGTAGAGCGAGTAAAAACGGCGGAATAGAGGCTCTTCGACAGGTGAGGGTAGCCCCGGGTCGTAGACGCCGTTGGTCGCCGGCAACTTCAGAATCAGCGAGGCCAGCGTGCGGCCGACTGTGTAGATATCGCTGGCAATCGTCGGTCCCGTCGTGGCAATCTCCGGCGCCTGGAAACCGGGCGTGCCGTAGATATGGCCGTAGGCGCCGATGCCGGTGACCGCGCCAACGTCGATAAGCGTGACGTGGTCTTCGCTGAGCAGCACGTTGTCCGGCTTCAAATCGTTGTAGACAACGCCGCGCGAGTGCAGGTAATCCAGCGCGGGGAGCAGCTCCAGGATGTAGCCAATCGCTAGGTCACAGGGCATGACGCCGTCTGGGTAGCTCCGTCGCTGCTTGCGTAACGACGGGCCGCCGACGTACTCCATCACAATGAAGCCGGTGGCGCTGTTGGCGTCCGTCTCATCGATGAAGTTGATGATCTTCACAATTCCCGGATGCGAGATTTCCGCGAGGAACTCGCGTTCCGCCTGGACTACGGCGAAATCCTTCTCGTTTTTCGCTGCCATCATGCCCTTGAGCACGACCCAACGATCCGAGACATTGTGGTCAATCGCCAGATAAATCCAGCCGAGACCGCCGTGGGCAATCGGGCCCACGATCTCGTACTGATCCGCCACGATATCGCCGGCTTTCAGGCTCGGCGCCGGCTTATTCGTCGCTCGAATCTTCTCATCACTCATTACTGCATCGCGCGGATCCTGCGTTGTGATGTACGGCAGGTGCACCATGCCGTCGGCGACAGTGCGTCCGCGGTGTGCATTCGATCGCCTGCGGCGGAAGTCCTCCAACGCTTTCCGGTGCGAGGCCATCGACGGATCTGGAGTCTGGGCGCCGGGTTGGGGCGTCGCGCTTGACGACGAGCTCCCGCGCCCCAACAATTCGGCGATATCGAACTCTTCGTCATCGTCATCATCGTCCGCAAAAGGGTCGAAGGCGACAGCGGCAGTGCCGGGCTCTTGTTCGTCGTCTTCATCGGCGAATGGGTCGAAGGCGACGGCCTGAGTGGCAGCTGCCTCTGCCTCTGCGTGAGCATCCTCCTGGGGCTCCGGCGTGTACTGGGGATGCTGGGCTTGCTCGGAGTACTGGTTTTCGTCGCTCATCGGTTTTCCACCTCGCCTTCTGGAGCAGCTTCCGGTGTGGGGGAGATTCCAAG
This sequence comes from Corynebacterium sp. 045007, assembly GCF_040743205.1. Classification (NCBI taxonomy): domain Bacteria; kingdom Bacillati; phylum Actinomycetota; class Actinomycetes; order Mycobacteriales; family Corynebacteriaceae; genus Corynebacterium; species Corynebacterium sp. 045007. The sequence goes on along the minus strand of NZ_JBFLKW010000002.1, from coordinate 29,267 downwards.
TATGTCTTCGTCGTCGCCGTACTGTGGCGATGGCTGTGTACCGCTTGGCAGGAAGGGGCCGAACCAAGTGTCGTAGAGGGACTGCCAGGTGCCGTCGCTCGCCATACGCTCCAGGGTCGCGTTGATTTGGCGAACTAGGCCTGGGTTCCCCTTGGATACACCGGCCGCGTAGCTTTCCTCGTTCAAGCCCCGCTGGACAATGGCGGTGGCCGGATCTTGGTCGTTGATACCAGCGAGAATGGTGTCATCGGCAACGACAATCTCTGCCTGGCTGTTTTGAAGTGAAATGAGGCAATCCGACCAGTTACCGACCAACAGCAGCGTATTGTTCGGCGAGAGCCGTCGAATCAAATCCTCGGTAGTGGATCCCCGGGAAACGCAGATGCGACCGTCCTCGACGTCCTCGGGGGAAGCATCGCCACCCGGCGAAGAGACTAGAACTCCAGCTCGTGCTGTCAAATACGGTGCGGAGAACAGCACCCTTTCGCGCCGGGCATCGGTGACCGTCATAGTGCGCAAAACGACATCGACAGTGCCGTCTTCGAGTGCGGCAGTGCGTTCGTTGCTGTCGACGAACCGAAACTCGACAGCATCGGGATTGTCAAAGATGTCCCGGGCAATCTCTTGTGCCAGGGATACTTCAAACCCCGAGAGCTCTCCAGTGCTGAAGTCGCGGAAGCTGAGCAGGTTCAATGATTGGTCAACACCAACGATGATGCGGCCGCGCTGGTAAATCTCCGGGATTCGCTCTTCCGGTGTTTGGTCATCGGGGGCGAGTGTGGACAGATCTGGGGCGTTGGCTTCTGCCGCAGGCTTCCTCGAGGAGGCTTTGTCGTAGAACGCGCCCGGTGGCAGGGGGAAGTCACCGGTGGCCTCCAGGATTGTGCGCGAGTAGGGATCGTCGGCAAGCGAATCGGTCGCGCAGGCACTGACGGTGAGCCCGGCGATGGCGAGTGCACCAAGGACGGCCCTGCGCCGCCAACCGGCGAGACTGTGGAGCGACGGGGAGAACGAAACGATCATAGGTACTCCAGAAGCCGGTGTCGGAAGCCGAAAACAACCAGAACTGCCGCGATGACGGTCAGCGTAACCGTGGCGAGGGACAGTGCCGCGATAGCGCGACGGGATTGGTCGAGGTTCTCACGGGCGGTCAGGCGGGACTCGGCGATGGAATTCTGTAGCGACTCATCGACCTGGTTGAACGCAGTCGCCGACGAGCTGGCATTATCCACATCGGTCGCGATGCGAACCGCACCGGCGTAGTCTCCTGAACTCAAGTGCCCCATCATCAGGTTGTGGCCGGACTCCCAGCTGTAGATACCGTGGATGGCGGCTCTGACATCGTCGTCCGGCGCGTTGGCGTCCACTCTTTCCAGCTCGCCGACCAGGGTGCGCACCGACTGCGAGAAGGACTCCGCATCCGCGGGCTGACGGCGCACTAAGCCGAGGGTTTCGCTGGCGCGTAGCTGCTGGGCATCAATGCGTACTTGGGTTAGGGCATGAACGTCCGGGCGCTGCTCTCCGAAGAGGGAGTTAGACTGCCACGGCTGAGTGGTGGCGATTCCCACACCGACAAGTGCGATGGCCATCAGCATGGTTGCACCAAACAGGCCGACGTTGAATAGTCGACCGGTGCGGCGAGTCAGCCACCACTGTGTGATTAGCAGCATCAAAATTGCCGCTGCCAGGCCTGACATCGGGAAAAGAGGTGGTTTCGATAGTTCGCGCTGCTCCTCATTAGTGGTGGTACTGGTGCGTTCGTAGAGCGATTTTGCAGCTGGCAGAATCTGGACCTGCATCAAGTTTGAGGCAGAGGCGAGGTACGCGACACTGACGGGGTTGCCCTGGCGCGCATTCGCGCGAGCTGTCTCGACCATGCCGGTGTAGACCGGCAACAGTCGCTGTACAGTCGCGACATCCTTCATCTCTGGATCATCGACGTTTTCAATGCCCGTAGCTGCGCGGGTAGCGGACATGGATGCTTGTGCGATGACATCGTCGAAGTTGCTGACCAAGTCCTGGCTGCTGTTGAGCGTGCCGCGGGAAAAAGCGGTGTTGGCCGACGCATCGGCAATCGTCAGCGAGGCATAGAGATTCTGCGAGGCATTGGCCATCGGCTCGCTCAGTTGTGAAATTCGGGTGAGCTGCTGCTGGCGTTGCGAGGTTGTTTGCCACATGGATAGGCCGGCTGCCAGGATAGCGACGATGAGGATGAGGGCGACTATGGTCAATCGGCCCGGTGACGTTATCAAAAATGACGCTGACCGGCGCACATACGTGGCCGACGGGCCGAGTTTGTCGTAGAGGCGCTCACCGAGAAAACGTGTCAATCTCCGGTTGCGCGGGCCAATCTCCAGGGCATCCACGCGCAAGTCTGTATCGCGCGGAGAGTCTGCCAGGGCTGTTGGGGTTGCGGCCGTTGCTGGGGCATTAGCCGAGGACTCTGTAGTGTCCAGAGCAGTTGATGGTGCTGCACTCTCGGGAGTCGGGGTGGAGACGGGAGTATCTTTCGATTCCTTTGCCGCCTGAGCCGCAGTGTGTGTGTCTAAGCTTTCGCCACCGGGAGTGGTGCGACCGCTGAAACGAGTTCGGCGTGGAGCGCGATTCTTGCGGTGGAATGGGTTTCGGCTTTTGTCGTGGGCGCGGGAATGAGGCGCACTTGAAGTGGTTTCACCCATGTGCACGTGTCCTTCCGACGTGACCGAAGTCGCCTGCGACAATCTCTCCGCCCAGAGCAACGTTAGTTCCTTGCAAATCTTAGTCGCTCGGGCTTGTGACGGAAAACACAAGGGTATCTGGCGTAGGGTGGAGACATGCTTCAGGATGGAAATGGTTGGGCGGCCGGCCCCAACGGTACGCGCTGCTGGGGACGCTTCGGAGCTGCAGGGCTGCTGATTGTGAGCCCTCAGCGCACTGTGCTTATGCAGTATCGAGCTGACTGGACATCGTTCCCCCTAACGTGGGGTGTTCCTGGAGGGGCTTGTGATTCTCATGAGACTCCTGAGGCGACCGCGCTGCGTGAAACGGCTGAGGAAACTGGGCTGCTGGAGCATCAGCTTCGCATCCTCGACACGCAGGTCACCACTGGCCCCTTCCCGGCCGATCCGGACCGCCCCGAGCTCGCCGGCGGCTGGAAGTACCACACGGTTTACGCACTAGCTGCCGAAGAGCTGGAGACGCATCCGAACGAAGAGTCCCTGGAGCTGCGCTGGATTCCGCTTGACGACGTCGACAGCCTCAATCTGCTGCCGCCTTTCGTGGAATCGTGGCCCCGGGTGCGCGCGCACCTCGAGAAATTGCTGGAGGCCCTTGACTAGGTGTCGGCTTCGCACCTACCGGCGCCCCCTGCGTCGACTACTTGGAGTCGGCAACTGCTGCTGCGCCAGCAGCCAGCGCGGTGACGGTCAGGACGGACGGCCATGCGCCAATCTTCTTAGCTAGCGGGTGTGAGAGGCCGAAAGCGCCGAGGTAGGCGGCCACCAGACCAGTGGCTCCCAGGGCGCCGGTCTTTGCGTTCCAGGTGCGTGCTGCGTATGCGCCGGCGGCGCCCAAGATGACGCCACCGAGCGGGCGAATGCCTGTTTCGCGAGCGGTGAGCCAGCCGCCGATGAGGCCGGTGGCCACCAATGGAGCGGTCTTTACGTCTTTTGCCTTCTTCAAAGTAATAGCCATGAGCATCATCGTACCTAGTAAGAAGGGTTGAGCGGCGCGCTTTTAGAACGGCTCCTGGCGGCGCTGGTGCTCCTCAACATAGCTTTCCGAGTGCTCCGCCAGCTTCAGCAGCGAAGGCAGTGCCTTAATTAGCGCACGCACGTCCTTTTGCGACATCGTCCGCACAATTTCGTACACCAGCGCACCCCAGTGGTCGATAAGCTGCTCCAGCAGGGTCTCGCCATCGCTGGAGACATAGAGGTTCTGCGCACGGCGATCCTTTGCATTGTTCTCGCGTTCAATCAGCCCGTTGTCGAGTAGACGGCGGACTGTTGCCGAAACGTTGGACGGGCGCAGGAAACGCAGGCGTGCAATGTCGGATACGCCGCAGCCCGGGTGGGTCGAAATAAAGTGCAGTACTTCCATTTCCGACTGGGAAATGTCCATCCTGGCATTCGGGCGCTCACCGAGGCGGCGAGTCGACGCAAGGAAGTCATACAGGCCGATGGAGATCTTCTGCACGCTTTCGCGCAGGGATTCATCGGACTCAGTTGAGTCATCCGCGGTGGGGAAGCCGCTCGCTGGCTCCGGGGTGGTGGTGCGCTGAGGGGAGCGTGCAGAAGTCATGATCTTCCTTCCCGACGTAATGAATTGATGTTCTGAATAAACACCTTATATCGTCGAAATAACTTTCTGTGGTGAAAATTTGTAGATTGAACAAAAAGTTAGGCTCATAAGTCTTGTGCGGGTGCTTTATCGCACATTTCTGCCCCTGATTTTAGGGGCTGACAGCAAGGACTCCGCTTTACGACGACCCCAGCGACACCCCCTAGTAGGAACTAGGCCTACGCGCTTTTCCGCCGCGTTTATCTACACTTCGTAATCCACAATCACCGGAGCATGGTCGGATGCGCCTTTGCCCTGACGCTCTTCGATGTCGATGAATCCGGCGGACGCCTTTGCCGCGAGGGCGGGGGAGGCGAGCTGGAAGTCGATGCGCATGCCCTCATCCTTGAAAAAGCGGCCAGCCTTGTAATCCCAGTAGGTCCACTGGTTTGGAGTGAATTGGCGAGTTACTTCCTTCATACCCGCCTGCTCCAGCGCATAGAAAGCTGCGCGTTCAGGTGGTGTGACATGTGTTTTCCCCGCGAAGGCTGCCATTGACCAGACATCGCCGTCGGTCGGGGCGATGTTGAAGTCGCCGCCCATCATGAAGGTGGCCTCCGGGTCGTCGTCAAGCGTGGCGATGATGTGCTGACGGAGCCGCTCCAAAAATTCGAGCTTGTACTCGAAGTGCGGGTCGGTGATGTCGCGGCCGTTCGGGATGTAGAGGCTGTTGATGCGCACGCCACCGCAGGTAGCAGCGATATGGCGGGCCTCCAATGCGGGAGTTGCGTCGGGGTCCTTGTTGAAACCGGGCTGACCGGGGAACCCTGCCTGGATGTCCTCAAGGCCGACGCGGGAGATGATGGCAACGCCATTCCACTGATTCAGGCCGTGGTGGGCGACTTGGTATCCCAGCTCTTCAAAAGCAGCGGTGGGAAATTGGTCGTCCCTGCACTTGGTTTCCTGGACGGCCAGGACATCAATGTCATTCCGGCGCAGCATTTCCACCATTCGGTCGAGGCGGGTTCGAGCCGAATTGACGTTCCAGACACAGATTCGCATATCAACGATTGTAAAAGGGGATTGTAAAAGGGGAACGAAACGGCGGCCTCATGCGTTGAATAAAGCAGTGACAAAATAGGCGGACAAAAGCGGACTAGGTGGGCGGAAGCCCGGTAGGAAAGGGAGTTTCGAGGTTGGCTAACTGGGACGATCGCCGTTACGGCGGCGAGTACAGTCCGGCGGATTACCTGAGTAGTAGCGGCAGGAATGCTTATCGGGAGCACGACGCATATGCGGCGTACGGTGCGGCAATGCCGTATCAGGAAGTGCCATATCCGGTAGCAAACATTCCGGTCGGCTATGAAAGCGGGTACCCCGCTAGCTACGGGGTGTCTTCCTTCGGTGAGCTCAGCACTAACCCCAAAGTTGCACCGCTGACCGCTCAAATGGCAGTACACCTGGGCTTCGACCCCAATCTGGCCAATGCCCCTGTGGTGCGTCGTGGTGGTGCGCTGCTGGTGGATTCTGTCATCTACACTGCGTTGATTGCCTCTATTGCAGTTCTCGCTAGCATCGCGGGGACATCCGACAGCGGCGTAATGGTGATGCTGATCAGCCTCTTCCTCGGTCCCGGTGGTTTTTACCTCTACCGCGTGGCGGGAGACTCCATCTTCGACGGTTCTCCGGGTAAGCACGCCATGGGCATGAAAATTGAAGGTGCACACGGGATGCCAGTTTCAGCCCGCGATGGTTTTGTGCGCAATGCCTGGATTCTGCCGTCGATGATTCCGGTCGCCGGTTGGTTTGTCTCTGCGGGCCTGGCTGGCTGGATTGCGATGGCTGCCTCACGCGATCCGCTGGGGAGAGGTCGTCATGAACTCTCGGTTCGCACTCGAGTGGTGGAAAAGCCGGAGACGCGCGAGCGGCAGCGCGGACAGCGCCGCATGGACAATCGCATGGGCAGCAAAGAGCAGCAGGGCAACCAGCTGAAGTGGACTAAACGGGTTAAGCGCGGGAAGTAGGGCGATTAGGGCGAGCAGGGCAGGGCCGAAACGTAAGCCCCCGGCCCCTAAGCCCCTGTCAACTCCGCATATCGGTGCCGGTGGTGCTCGGTAAAACCGAGCGTCCGGTACAGCGCAATGCCAGCCTCATTCGAGCCCAATACCTGCAGATATGCAGAATCTGCCCCGTGCTGCGCACCCCAGTGCATCATCTGAATTCCCAGTAGGGTGCCTAGCCCTCGGCGGCGCATATCGGCTGCGACTTCCACGGCAGAGAATCCGAGCCACACGCGGCCGTCCTCCGATTCGGTCAGCGTGCCGCGTGTAATAGCTACTGTGCGCATACCCTCAGACGCACTGTCATCAGGGACTTGGAGCCGGCCGAAACACATGCGGCCATCAATTTCATTGCGCAGGAACTGCAGCGCATGCTCGGGCAGCGTAGTGCCGCGGAAGTGGTAGAGCTCCAGCCAATCGTCGTCAGGCTGATCAGCGATGTCCACCTGCACGTCTGCCAGCTCGGCGCTGTTCGTTTCAGTTGCCAATTCAACGGGCGGCAAGTCCCCATCGAGGGAGCGCGTCATAACCACAATGTCCGGCCCGACCGTCCACTCTGACCCAGCGACCAGTGCCTGTGCAGGCTTGGCGATCCGATCCGGAACCGCAATCCGCACCGGCAAATCGTGGGAATCGTAAAACGACTTAATCTTCTCCAGCGGCACCGGCTGAGTGCTGGCTCCGGGCTCGAGCGGCAGCGCGGAGTTGGAACGCTCTGTAATACCATCGCCCGCACGCAGCAGCCAGCCCGACTCCACCACGTGCGCGATACCCGGGAAGGCCTTCGCTGTCGCAGTTTCCACGGCGCGAATGTCCGAATTGCGCACCGGATGATCCGGCAGGGCCTTCACAATCAAAATGTGCTTATCGCTAAAGTCCACCGCTGCCACGGACTCGTCGGCACGCACGCCAGCACGAACCTGTGGACGCACGACGAACGGATCCATGCTGAGCACATGCCCAATGACGTCCGTAGTCTTCTTGCCGCTGGCCAGCGCCTCTTCATCGGTTAGCGCGCGCCGCACAATGACACGACGTCCCACCGCTACCTCACCGACACCCCAACGGGAAATCGGTAGCTTCTGGGCTGCATTTTCGCTTGCCGACGACTCCAATTGCCTATCCGTCACGATTTAATCCTCGTGGCCGAACGGATCCGGATCCACGCCCGGCATCCAGGTCAGGCCGCCCTCGGTCCAACCGGCGCGCTTGATTTCCTTCTTGGCCATGCGCTTCCAACGGCCCGTGAGGCAGTCGGTGTAGAGGAACCCATCCAGGTGGCCGACTTCGTGCTGCATGCAGCGGGCGAAGAAACCGGTGGCCTCGATGCGGACCTCTTCGCCGTTTTCATCCAGGCCGGTGACAACAGCCTTCTCCGCACGGTTGGTGGGGAAGGACAGGCCGGGCACAGAGAGGCAACCTTCGTCATCGGAGCCGTCGTCGTTAGGCATAGTCTTCGGGATTTCACTGGTGGTCAGCACCGGATTGATGACGCAGCCGCGGTGCCAGACATCGTCGTCATCGGGGCAGTTGTAGACGAACAGACGCTTGCCGACACCCACCTGGTTGGCAGCCAGCCCCACACCGTGGGCGCGGTCCATGGTTTCGTACATGTCCTCGATGAGCTCACGCAGCTCGGAGGCATCCTCGGTCACCGGCTGGGTAGGAGTGTGGAGAACGGGGTCTCCGGCAATCACAATGGGACGGATAGTCATGCCGCTGATTCTACTCGGCGTCCATGTTTTCTAAATCGCCTGGTGATGCCTGAGTTGTGTCAGGGAGTTGTAGGTGGGGCGTAGGTGAGGCTGGGTGGCTAGATCTGACGATGTATCTTCACTAAGTATCTGCATAGACAGTGTCGTGCAGAATAGAGGATCAGGGCGAGCGAGAAGGAAAGCGGGGTGCGGAAAGTGGTGAACAAGAAGCCCATAGGTGGCAGCCACGAACCTGAGGCCGAGCGGCGGCTTGACTCATCCGAGCATCTCGGACTCGTGGGTGATACCAGCGGCATTGAACCCGTTTTGGCTCAGAAAATGCTGGATTTTGAGAAAGAATGGCTGAAAGTTGCCCGCCGTGGACCGCGTATGGCCGGTGCGCGGCAGGAGGCAATTCGGCGTCGCTTTGCCGAGGACTTTGGAAACAACACAATCCGCTACCACCAGGTACTTTCGCGACTTCTCGACTCTCCAGCAGCCGAAGCAGCCGAACCCGTGTTGGTTCATCGGCTGCGCGCCGTGCGGGACAACCACGACGCATAAGGTTCAAGTTTCACTTCACGGTTCGGCGGCAGAACATATAGGATGTGGGATGTGTCTGACCAACTAAACCCTCAGAATTCGCCGCGTCCGGGCCGTCATCGACTCGATGACGACTACGACGACTTCGATGAGTACAGCGATTACGCGGAGGCTCCCGCCGCTGGCGGCGCTCACGCGTACTCCGAGCCGTCGGATGCTCAACACGCAGCTCCCAGATCTGCGGCCCCGGCCGCTGGCGCAGCCGCTGCTGGTGCTACCGCTGCCGCCACTAGCGGTGCTGGCTCTCGGGCTGCTGCTAGCAATTCCGCAGCTGCTGATGGTGCTGATGACGGCGACATCGGCGACGGTGCCGGTGATGGCCGCTACATGCGCGTTCTCGCTATCGTGCTGCTCGCTATCGGCGTGTGCCTGGTCGCCTACGGTGCCTACGCACTCAGCACGCGTGGCGACGATGCTGAGAACACCGGCCAGAATGACACCTCGGCATCCGCTCCGGCTGACTCTGGTGCGCCTGCTGACTCGGCCAACGGCAGTGATCCGGCAAAGGATGGTGCTGCTGGAGATGGTGACGGCGAGGTCCTGCCACCGCCGGCAAACGAGCCAGGCAAACCGGTTCCTCCCGCGGAGAATCCGCCGGCACAGGATGAGGCCAACGAAGCGCCACAGATTGACCGCAAGACTGTCAAGGTCAGTGTCCTGAACAACTCTGAGGTCGTGGGCCTTGCCGATGACCTGTCCAAGCAGATGGGCGAGCAGGGCTGGGGTGTCGGCGAGACCGGCAACGCTCCTGAAGAGAAGATGGGTGTGTGGGAGAAGACCACCGTCTACTTCGACCCGAGGAACGAAGAGGAAAAGGCCGCCGCTGAGCAGATCGCGCACGACAACGGTTGGGAAGCCGCACCTCGCGATGACCGCCTCCGGGACGCTCCGGCGGGAATCGTCGTGGTCGCCACTGACCCGGCTCACTAGACTCCCGGCCCACCAGGCTTTGGTCTCTCACTAAGGTCTGCGGCCTAAGCGTCAAAACCTGCCGCCGTGGTGCGAAGCCCCATAGCTTTCCAAGTCCCGCGTAAGCCACACATTTGATGGCCTACGCGGGGCTTTTGCATATTTTGCAGTCTCAAACAGATCACGGCTGAAAAAAGGGTACTAGTATTCTGCTAGTAGCCAGTGAGGTCTGTGAGGTTTTTATGTTCGCCGTAATGCGTCGTCGCGTTGCTGTCGCCACCGCGTTGGGTTGTGCTGCAACACTGTTGGTTTCCTGCTCAGGGGTTGAATCCAGCAGTGACAAAGACGGGAACGCGGACGCGTCGTCAAGCACTGCGCCAGTGAGCGTAGATCCGGCTGCACCGAAGCTGACCGAGCGAGTCAGCGCCTATAACTTCATCCGCACAAACGACGACGGATCAATGAAAATGCTGGCAACTGTACAGGTCATGAGCGCCAAGGGATGGATGGGCCTTTCCGACGAAAAAGGTCAGTTCACTACCTTGGATAAGGGCAAGTACACAGTGCAGGCGCGCGGTGCATCTGGCTGCAGTGGCATCGGCAGCCCCGCAACCGAAGGGTTGGGTGTCATCGGCGAAGTGCACGTCGATGACAAACGGAATGCAGATGTCTGGAACGTTCCGTCCAAGGTGGATGAAGACAGTTTCACCACAGTTGCGCTTGTCGATTCCAACGGTGACCTTGCCTCCTGCGCAAAAACCGTCACCTGGACGGAGCCAACTGAGGAAAACGACTCCTAGTGTGAAAAAATAGCGGTATGACTGAGCAATTTTCCGGATCGGCGCAGCCATCTCTGGGAGTGGAATGGGAAGTGGCGTTCGTTGACCGACGAACGCGCGACACCGCCCCCGCTGCCGCCGAGGTGCTCGACATCATCGATGCGGAGCATCCCGGACATGGGCTCCAGCGAGAGTTCCTCGCCAACACCGTAGAGCTCGTCACCGGTGTGCACACGAACGTGCCCGGTGCCGTAGCGGAGCTCCAAAGCCAGCTGGACATGGTTCTCGAGGCCGCTGATCGCGTTGGGGTGGATGTGTGGTCATCGGGCTCGCATCCGTTCGCCCGCGGTACTGCTCAGCAGGTCAGCGCTAAGGGGCACTACTCCGAAATTATCAACCGCACTCAGTGGTGGGGGAACCAGATGATTATCTGGGGAGTCCACGTCCACGTAGGCATTAAAGACTCCGAACGCGTTTGGCCGATCATTCAGGCTCTGGCAACGAAGCTGCCGCACATGTTGGCGCTGTCTGCCTCCTCACCGGCCTGGAACGGTGAGGACATGGGTTACGCTTCCAACCGAAGCCTGCTCTACCAGCAGCTTCCCACCGCTGGTCAGCCGCCGGCGATTTACACGTGGCCCGAGTGGGAGTCCTACATGCACGACCAGTCCCGCTCCGGCGTCATCAACCACACCGGCTCGATGCACTTGGACATCCGCCCGGCATCAAAGTACGGCACCATTGAGATTCGTGTCGCTGACGCTACCTCTAACCTGCAGGAACTCGCCGCTATCGTGGCATTGACGCACTGCCTGGCGGTTTACTACGACCGCATGTGGGAGGCTGGCGAGGAACTACCGTCACTGCAGTCCTGGCACATCGCCGAAAACAAGTGGCGCGCCGCTCGCTACGGGATGGACGCGTTGGTCATCGTCAATCGCGATACCGACGAGCGGTGGGTTCGCGATGAACTCCGTGAGCTTGTGGTTCAGCTCGCCCCGCTTGCCGACGAACTGGGCTGCCGAGCCGAACTGGAATTCGTCAACAACATCGTGGAAATGGGCGCGGCATACGAGCGTCAGCGCACTGTGGCGGATGCGGCCGGGGCGCTGCCTTCCATGGCTACCGAGGACGACGTACGAGCGAACGAAGAGCGCATTGGCCACACCCCGTGGCGGGCCGCTGTGGATCTTGCAGTGCAGGAACTGCGCGCCGGGCATCCGATAGCGCCTGCAGATTTCCACGAGCAGGTGAGCGACTAGCCGTCGTTAAGCGGTGTGTGCCTAGACCCGCGGTTCCCGGCTGTCATCGCGGGCCACGCTGTCCTCGTCGACGAGCCTCTCCTTGAACGCCTCGTGGCCAACGCGGTTACTAACAATCGGCGATGTACCCAGAGCAAACAGGATAATCAGGGTCAATAGAGCCAAGTCACTGCTAGTAGTTGTGTGAGCTGACGCGTGCGTGGCGACGTGTACAAGCGAGCCCGACAGCGTCAAAATTAGCCCCAGTGTTTGTGGCTTGGAGGATGCGTGCATCCGACTGATGGTGTCGCGGAAGCGTATCAATCCCACGGACGCTGCAACGCACAGTAGCATTCCGGTGAGAATGAGTGTGATGGCGATAATGTCTGCCACGAGAATCATTTGGACTCTCCCTTCGCTGTTTTCGGAGCCGTTGTCGGTGTTGCCTTAGGCGCCGCTTTCTGTGCGGTTTTCTTTGTGGCGACCTTTCCGGCTGCTTTCGTCGCACCCTTCCGGGAGCTCTTTGCGGGCTGCTTTCCGTCATCCGGAACACGGAACTTGGCGACCGCCAGCGAAGACAGGAAACCGAGCAGCGCAATGATGAGCATTGGGTAGACCACCGAAGTGTCCAAGCTCCAGGCCATGAACGCAGCGAGCATGCCCTGCAGCATTGCAGTCGTCGACTCCAGCGCCACCAGGCGGTCCAGCGAGTTTGGACCGGCAATCATGTGCCCGAGGGTAATCATCACCGCAATGAAATAGCCTGCGGCAGCCACTCCGAGCAGAGTGTTAAAAACTTCCGGGTTCATCGGCTACTCCTTTCGCTGCTCTTCTCGCTGCTCTTGTCGCTGCTCACCTGGTTGTCACTTGGCACCGACTTGGTCGGTTGCTCGTTGACATCGCGGTTTTCAAACGCCCGAATAACCCGACGCTCGATTCGAGTCAGCTGGTTGATTTGCTCGGCTACCTTGCTCGTCGACGACGCGTCGAGAATGTGCATGGTCAGCGTCTTTTCCCGCTTGTCGATGTCCACGATGATTCCGCCCGGCTGCAAGTTAATCAGTGCCATTGCAGTCGTGAGCGAAATATCGTCATTGGTGCGCATAGGGACCTTGATGATGGCCGTCGGTGGTGGATCAGCTCGTCGGATGGCCAGCCAGGAGACACTGATTGAGGCCTTCACAAAGTCGATTGTCCAGGAACCGAACAGTCGCACCATGCCACCGAAGTTGATGTCCAGCGCGCTGTTTGGCGGGATAGGCATGGCGAGGTTGAGCAACGTGGCTACCAGGATTCCCGAAAGCACATTGGCAAATGTCACTTCGCCCCACAGCATGACCCAAATAATCAGCGTGAACAGGAACAACAGGATTGAAATACGCGGTGGTCGTTTTGCGGCCACCCTGGCGCGAGCTTTACTCATGAGCTTTCACCTGCTCCTTCCAACGTGCTGGTGGCATGTTCGGTCACCGGGTCCGACTCCCACGGGCTCTTGGTGCGGCCTGGGTTCTTCAGCTGCTCCAGTCCCTTGTCATCAGCCGATTCGATACCGAGAACTGCCGCGCGGTAGTCATCAACATTCGCGACGTTGCTCGCCGCTTCGGTAGCCACATTAGACAGCGGTCCGGCCAGAAGAGTCACGCCCACAGAGGCAATCACCAGTAGGGCCGTCGGCATCACCATGCCGAGTGGCATCCGGCCGACGTCATCACGATCTGCGATAGCGACCATCTGCGTCCTTTCCCGGAGTGCGGCTGGCTGCGCCAGCACGGTGTCGCCCTCAGGGGCATCGGAACGATCGCGCCAAAAGGACTTCGACCAGACGAGAATCATGGTGTAGAGGGTCAGCAGGCTGGTGATAATCGAACCCGCAACCAGAATCCACGCGGTGGCGGAGCCGTCTTGGGCACCCGCCTCAATCAGCATGACCTTGCCCAGGAAGCCCGAGAACGGTGGGATACCACCGAGGTTGAGCGCGGGCACGAGGTATAGCAGCGCCAGCAGCGGCGAGGATTTGGCCAGGCCACCGAGACTGCGCAGGGAGGAGGAGCCCGCCTGGCGTTCGATAAGTCCGACCACCAGGAACAACGCCGTCTGCACCAGAATGTGGTGGACGATGTAGAAGATTGCGCCGCCGAGCCCCAGCGTATTGCCGACGGCAATACCGAAAATCATGTATCCGATGTGGGACACCAGCGTAAATGACAAGAGACGTTTGATGTCATTTTGGGCCATGGCGCCGAGAATGCCCATGAGCATTGTCGCTAGGCCGGCCCACATCAGGACGTCGTCAAGCCTGCCGTCGGGGAAGACGACACTGCGCGTGCGGATGATCGCGTAGACACCCACCTTCGTCAGCAGACCCGCGAAGACCGCGGTGACCATCGACGGTGCGGTGGGGTAGGAGTCTGGCAACCACGCCGACAGCGGGAACACCGCTGCCTTCACCGCGAAGGCAACGAGCAACACTGCGAAGATCGCGGTGCGGGTGCCATCGGGAATGTCCTCCATACGCAGGGAAATATGCGCGAAGTTCACCGTGCCGACCGCTTGATAAACCAGGCCAATCGCCAGCAGGAACACCATCGAGGACAGCATGTTGACCATCACATACGACACGCCTGCGCGAGTGCGTGACGACGAGGCCCCCAGCGTGAGCAGCACGTAGGAGGCTACGAGCAGAACCTCGAAACCGACATACATGTTGAACAGGTCGCCAGCCAGGAAGGCCATCGAGACACCCATGTTGAGCAACATGTACGTCGGAACGAAGACGGAGCTCGGCTCATCTTCGTCACCATCGCTAATACCCTGGCCGATGCCGAACCACATCACGGCAAAGAGGACCAGCTGAGAGACGGTAATCATCAGCACGGCGAGGTTGTCGGCCACGAGCGTGATGCCGATTGGTGCGTCCCAGCCGCCCACCTGGACCGTGTGGATGCCGTGCGCGTAGATGAGATACACCAGTGCGCTGGCGACTCCCAGCAGGCTGCCGAGTGAAAACAGCGCGATCGCCTGCTGTGCTTTGGGAAAACGTGCCAGCAGCAGAGCAATTGCGGCCGTGGCGGCGGGGACGATGATAGGCAGCGGAATTAGTGCCAGAATTATTTGCTCAGTCGTCATCGTCGTCACCTCCTGGGGAGTTTGATGGCGGGGTCACGGGCTTTTCGAAACTGGCCGGACCGAAGCTATCGCCGGCCTCTGTGGGACGACCGGTGGTGGGATCGTCGGACTTGTCGTGGTCCGGAGCAGCTGATGGGTCGCTGGCCCGACGCATTGCCAGGCTGCGGTCCTCGTGGTCATCTTGCACGTGATCGCCGATGCGGTAGCGGTGCTGGCGATAGAGCAGAGCCAACAGGAATGCGGTCATGCCCATGGAAATAACAATTGCGGTGAGGATAAAGGCCTGGGGCAGTGAGTCTGCCTGAGCATCGCTGACCAGCGATTCCCTATCCCAAATTGGTGGCCGTCCCGGTGCACCAGAGCCAAGCAGGATGAGCAGGTTGATACCGTTGCCCATCAGCAACAGCCCCATGAGCATCCTGGTCAACGAACGATCGAGGAACAGGTACACCCCTGTGGCGATCAGCGTGCCGACAGTAGCTAGCAGAACAAAATTGAGAATCACTGGTGAGTGTCCTTTCCTTCGGTCCTAGCTGGGGCTGTTGGTTCTGAGGCCTCCGAGGTGGCTGTGTTGGCAGTGCCTGCGGGTTTAGTGCCGGCAGGTTTAACGCCTGCGGACTTAACACCTGCGGGCTTAGCCGCCGCCAACTTGCTACGCAGCTGGCGGGACTGGCCGAGTGCGGCTCGATTCACACGACGTGAACGATCACGCTCAGCGCGAAGGTTTATCTGAGCATCGATGCCGCCGCCCAAACTGCGCAGGATGTAGACAATCGTGCCAACGACAATCATGTACACACCCAGGTCAAAGAGCATAGGGGAGACAACGGTGACGTCGCCGAGCAGCGGAATTTCCCGCGAGCCGTACCAGGAAGTCAGCGGAGCCCAACCCACGAACAGTGGCCATACGGCGCTAAGAGCCGACACCAGCAGACCGCCGCCGAGAAGTACCTCGGTAGGAATTGGCAGAGTTGCTGCCAGTTCACGATGCCCACCGATGAGATAACGCATGGTCAGTGCCAGCGCAGCCACGAGGCCACCTGCGAAGCCACCACCGACATCGTTGTGGCCGGCGAAGAAGAGGTAGATGGAAACCACCATCATGGCGGGGAAGAGCGCGCGCGATGCCACCAGAACCATGATTGGGTAGCGCAACCGCTCGGCTTCACCGGACTCATCGATGGTGTTCAACCAGCGGGTGTTGCGGCGAGCACGATTCCGCTGTGGCTTAATCTTTGAGCGCATGTGCATCGTGTGCGTGCGGAATACCAGCGAGGTAATCCCCAGCGCCACCATCACCAGCACGGTGATTTCACCGAAGGTATCCCAGGCGCGGATATCGACAAGAAGTACGTTGACCGCATTCTGGCCGTGCCCAATGTCGTGAGCCAGCGGCGGAATGTCGCCGGAGATTGGCTCAGTACGACGGGAGCCCATAGCGTAGGCGGCCAACACTGGGACAGTGACACCGACTGCGATGGCCAGCCATGCACGGTGTCGTATCCACCTCGGATTTGATGCCGGTGCCCGCGGCGAGAGCGTGCGCAGCACCAACACGAAAACAATCATTGAGACCGTCTCAACCAGCAGCTGCGTCAGAGCCAAATCAGGTGCACCGTACATGGCGAAGATAATGGCCAAGCCGTAGCCGGTCACACCTACCAGGATGACACCGGAGAGCCTGTTTTTCTGTTGGGTGGCGGCCAAAGCCGCGATGATCATAATCAACGCGACCGCGCCCTGCGGTGCAGAGTCCCACAGTTCCATCCGGAGCTCATCGCGCTCGCCGAGCAACAACGCACCGATGGACAGCACGATGAGGGTCAGCAAAATGACCGCTTCATTCAACGGGAGGGAACCACGCTGGGTCGCAGCAGTGACACGGAGAGAAAGACGGCGGGCCAAGTCCAGGATTCCGTCGTAAAGCGCATCGGCACTACCGAGAGCCGGCTGATCAAACTGCAGCTGACGCACCAGATTACGCTGCCAATGCATGATGGCACCCACGAGTAGAATTGTGGCCGTCAGTGCCAGCGGAAGGGTGAATCCGTGCCAGAGCGCCAGGTGCGTTTCTGCTTCCGTATTCGGGAATGCGCTGGTGAGGTAGGGCGAGATAATCGAGTCGAGGACGCGGGGAACCAGGCCGAAAACCAAACCTGCCAGCGCCAACAGCCAAGCCGGGCCAATCTGATCCCACGTCGGGGAATCCATCTCTGCCACGGCAGGGGAAGTGCCACCGCCGCTGGCGTGGGTGCTGGACTTGGTCGCAAACGCGGCGCGCAGCAGGTACAGCGAGTACGCTACGGTCAGAATCGAACCCACGACGAGGCCAATGGTGGTAAACACCGACGGCATCCCATGCAGCGGATCAGCATTGAGCGTGGCCTCCAGCGCAGCTTCCTTGGCGACGAAGCCGAAGAACGGCGGCACACCCATCATCGATGCAGCGGCGAGAATCGAAATCACCAGCAACTGCGGCGACTTTCTACCGAGCCCAGAGAGCTCACGGATATCGCGCGTACCAGTCAGCCTGTCAATTGTGCCCGCGACCATAAACAGCGCGGCCTTGAACATGGCATGGCCGAGCGTCAGTGCCAGGGCTGCCAGCATCGTCGCACGCGTGCCTATCGACGCGACTGTGATGATGAATCCCAACTGGCTGACAGTGCCATACGCCATAATCAGCTTGAGATCCTTCTGGCGCAGGGCCATCCAGCCGGCCATGATCATGGTCAAGAGGCCGAGCGGGATGATGATTGGCTGCCACGCGTTGGTGTCATTGAAGGTCGGCGCGAGCCGGGCAACCAGGAACACACCGGCTTTGACCATCGCTGCCGAATGCAGGAAGGAAGAAACCGGGGTAGGGGCGGCCATTGCACCGGGTAGCCAGAAGTGGAAGGGCGCGATAGCGGACTTCGACAGCGCACCAACGACCAGCAGGATTGCGGCCGTGGATACTGCCGTGGAGTCCAGCTGTGCCGCTGTCAGAGCGCCAGGCGCGGTGAGTTCGGAGAAGTTCCAGAAACCGGTGGTCACTCCCATCAGAACGATACCGACCAGCATGATGAGGCCACCCAGCGTCGTGACCAGGAGCGCCTGGCCTGCTGCGCGACGGGAGGAGGCGCGCTCGGCGTAGTAGCCCACCAGGAGGAAGGACAGAACCGAGGTAATTTCCCAGAAGACGAACATCAGCATGATGCTGTCGCTGATGACCAGGCCGTACATCGCCGCAGCGAAGGCGATCATTTGGGCTGCGAAGGAACCTACGCGGCGACGTTTGCCGAGTGGCGGGTTGATGAAGTAACCGGAGCAGTACACCAGTACGAGAAAGCCGATGGTCAAAACCAGCGTGCCGAAGAGCGATTCAATAGGACCTAATCGCAGGTTTACATCCAAGTGGATAATGGGCATCCACGAAAAATGCGTGACGGCGGGTTGCGTGAGTGCGGAAGTTTCCCCGTTGCCATTGTCTAGAGCTAAGCGAACGAGATGGGTGCCGGTGTAGATGGCACCGCCTGCCAGCGGGAGGCTGAGTACGAGGAACCCGCGGGTTCCGAGCCACTTAATCGTCCATGGTGCAAGCGCTGCCGTAACGAACAGGATGCACAGGAGAGAAGTCACTATTCCATAATGATTGGAACACGCCAGTTCATGCAACCCCGTTTTAGGGACTTAAGCATTTGAAGCGGTGTTAACCGAGTGTGTGAAAACGGTCAATTGTTTCTGGGAAAGTGAAAATTTGGGGGTGAGTTGTGGGGGGGGGCGGAAGTTGGGCATTTTTTGGGGCTTGAGCGGCTGACTGCTCAAGCCCCAAATCAGTGCCATTACTGCCCCCCCCAACACCACCCCACCCCAAAGGTCAATACATTGAACTTGGTGATTCATTGAACTGACCACTATTCTTGGCTGCCATGAGTATTAGCGTCCAGAACTTGAGCGTGAGCTACGGCGCGAACACCGCGATTCGGAACATCAGCTTCACCCTCGACTCCCCCGGCATGCACGGCATCATCGGCCCCAACGGCTCAGGCAAATCCACCCTCATGAAGGCGATGCTCCAGATCCTGGACAAACACAACGTCCACGGCACAGGCCCCACCGGCGCCCCTGCCGGCTACCCCGTCACCCTCGACGGCAAGGCCCCCGCCGAGCAGCGCCGCGCAATCGCTTATATCGAGCAGCGCTCTGACCTCGACCGCAACTTCCCCACCAGCGTCTTCGACACCGTCCTGATGGGCACTTACCCGCGCCTGGGTCTTTTCCACCGCCCCGGCAAGGCCGAACGCGAAGCAGCCACCCAGGCTCTCAAGGACGTCGACATGTGGGACTTTCGCCACCGCCACATCAGCGAACTCTCGGGCGGACAGTTCCAGCGCGTCCTCTTTGCCCGCGCCATCGTCCAGGACGCGGAGTACATCTTCCTGGACGAGCCCTTCGTCGGCATCGACGTCCCCAGCGAGAAGACGATCGTGACCCTGCTGCGGCAGATGGCGGACGCGGGCAAGCACGTCGTCGTCGTGCACCACGACATGAACACGGTGCGCGGCTACTACAACGACCTCATCGTCCTCAACGGCGAGCTCGTCGCGGCGGGTCCCACCGAGGAGGTCTTCGTCCCCGACGTGCTGCAGAAGGCCTTCGGCGCGCTCGTCATCCGCGAGCCGTCAGCACCAGCCCACCCCACGCCACGGCAGGCAGCCCTCCAGGAGGAGACAGCATGATCGCGGAGTTCCTCGACTCACTACTCAGCCACGGCTACCTGCAAAAAGCGCTGATCACCTCGGTGATCGTGGGCGTGGCCTGCGGCATCGTCGGCAGCTTCATCGTGCTGCGCGGCATGGCCCTGATCGGCGACGCCATCTCGCACGCCGTACTACCGGGGGTCGCGGCCTCCTACCTGCTCGGCACGAACCTCTTCCTCGGGGCGGTGGTCGCGGGTCTACTCGCCACACTGGCGATCGGGCTGATCAGCGAACGCTCCACTGTGAAGAACGATTCGGCGATCGGCATCGTCTTTTCCACCTTCTTCGCGATCGGCGTGCTGCTCATGGCGAAAGCGCAGACGGCGACGGATCTGACGGAGATCCTCTTCGGCAACGTCCTGACCGTTCAGGACGCCGACCGCAACCTCTCGATCGGTATTGCCGCTGCCGTGCTGATTCTCACGCTGGTCTTTTACAAGGAGCTCAAGCTCAGCACCTTCGACCCCGTCATGGCGCAGTCGGCTGGCGTGCCCGTGCGGGCAATCCACTACGGGCTGATGGTGGTGCTCACGCTGGTGACGGTCATTTCCCTGCAGACGGTGGGCGTGATCCTGGTGGTCTCCCTGCTGATCACTCCGGCGTCGGCGGCGTACCTGCTGACGAACCGGCTGGGAGTGATGATCGGGCTTTCAGTGGCGATCTCGGCGCTCAGCTCCGTAGTGGGGCTGTTCCTGAGCTATAGCTACAACGTGTCCTCCGGCGTGACGATCGTGCTGACCGCCAGCGCGCTGTTCCTGCTGGCTTTCCTCTTCGCGCCAGGCAAGGGACTGATTGCTCGCTCGCTGGGCAATAAGCCACTGGCCGCGCTGTTGGCCCTCCTGGTGGGCGGTGCCCTCGTGTTCGGGGCCGTGACCTTCTCGACGGAGGAGAAGGCAGACGGTGAGCAGCTGAACGTCGTCACCACCTTCACGCTGCTGGCGGACCTGGTGGAGGAGATCGGCGGCGAGGCGGTGGACGTCCATAACCTCGTGCCGACCGGCACGGACCCGCACGACTACGACCCCCTGCCCGCGGACCTGGATGCGACGAGCGACGCCGACCTGCTGTTCTACAACGGGCTGAACCTCGAGGGCGGTGAGCACGGCTGGCTCGCGAAACTGAAAAACACCGCGGGCCTGGACGATTCCCAGATGGTCGAGGCCACCAAGGGCGTGGAACCGAAGTACCTCAAGGACGAAAAGGGCAATCAGGAGATCAACCCGCACGCCTTCCTGGACCCGACCGTCGGCATCGCGATGGCCGAGAACGTGACCGCGGCGCTGGCCGAGGCCCTGCCCGAGCGTGCCGAGCACATCGAGGAGAAGGGGGCGGAGTACAAGGCCATGCTGGAGAGCATCGACGCCGACTACCGCGAGCAGATCGGTGCGCTGCCGAAGGAGGATCGTGTGCTCGTGGCCAGTGAACATGCCTTCCAATACATGGTCGACACCTACGGCATGGAGCAGCTGTATATCTGGCAGATCGACACGGATGAAAACGGCTCCCCCGCGCAGATCGGACACCTCGTGCGCCAGCTGAAGGACAAGCGCCCGAAGCACCTGTTCGTGGAGTCGAACGTGGATACGCGCCCCATGAAGACCGTCTCGAAGGAGGCCGGGATTCCGATCTTCGACGAGCCACTGCACTCCGATGAGCTCGGCAAGCCGGGCACGGTCGCGGGAACCTACGAGGATTTCCTGCGCAGCAACTTGAAGACCATGATCGCGGGGCTGAAGCGCTAAAACGCGAATGCTCGAGGCCCACATGCGTTGGGCTTCCCCGGTCGCATTCCCGTTACCTTGTGAGTGTCCCCGATAATGGGGATAGTCGCTGGTCCCGGTATGGCTTACCTGCCCTGTAGTTTCCATAATCCGGGGGGGGTGTTGCCGCCGGGTGCCAGGACTTTCGATGACAGCTGATAGGGACACGGCCAGTTTTAAACTAGGTCTCTTTGTAACGTGGGTGCTTGCAACGAAGGTCATGACACCAGCGACTGGAACAACGCCATACCCATCTCGTTTTCTAGGAGCTCATCATGTCTCCGGAGCATTCCATCGACATATTCCTTGGTCTAGACGTCGGCAAATCTGAACACCACGCCTGCGCCTTAGACCGTGATGGCAACAAGGTCTTCGACAAACCGTTGCCTCAACTCGAATCCGAACTAGCAGGCGTTTTTCACCAGCTTCAGAAGCTTGGCACCGTGCTCGTGATCGTCGACCAACCCAACACCATCGGCGCACTACCGATTGCTGTAGCCCGGGACTGCGGTTGCGAAGTCGGATACCTGCCAGGTCTTGCGATGCGCAAAGCTGCAGATCTCTATCCGGGACGTGCAAAAACAGACAAACGCGACGCATTCATCATCGCCGACACCGCCCGCACAATGCCCCACACGCTACGTGCCGTCGACCGCAATGATGAGGTACTCTCCGCCCTAAAGATGCTGTCCGGCTTCGATGATGACATCGCCCGCGATTGCACTCGCACTGTCAATCGGCTTCGCAGTGTCCTCACCCAGATCTACCCCAGCCTGGAACGAGTTTTTGCTGGTAGCACCCTGACTCGCACGCCGATCCTGGAATTATTGATCCATTACAAGGGACCGCAGGGGCTAAAAAGAGCCGGATACCAACGAGTGTTGAACTGGATGATCAAGCGCACACGTAAAGACCCCACCCCGCTGGTAGACGACATTTTTACAGCGCTGAAAGCTCAAACAGTCACCGTGCCTGGAAGCGATGCCGCCGAGTTAGTAATTCCTCAACTGGCTGCAAACATCCAGGCCCTCAAAGAGCAACGAAACACCATTGCTGAGCAGGTTGAAGAGATGCTCGCTGATTTCCCTCTTTGTGAGGTCTTGATGAGTATGCCCGGAGTCGGCATCAAGACCGCAGCGCAGATCCTTCTTGCGATCGGTGATGGCTCCGACTTCGCTAGTGCTGGCCACTTAGCTGCTTATGCTGGAATAGCACCCGTGACTAGACGATCCGGTTCGTCGATCAGAGGTGAATTCCCGGCACGGTCAGGCAATAAACGACTGAAAAACGCCTTGTTCTACTCCGCATTCGCAGTTATCCGCAGCCACGAACCGTCACGGCGGTATTACGAACGCAAACGCGCTGAAGGAAAACGCCACAACGCAGCAGTCATCTGCCTGGCACGACGCCGATGCAATGTCATCTACGCGATGCTGAAAAACAAGGAGTTCTTCCGCGAAATCCCGCCACGCCCCGTCGCCGCATAAAGCCCCAAAGACGAAGCCGACCAGCACACGCTGGCCGGCTCCTAGGCACGCCTAAGAAACTACTCCCAAGACTGTGCTCGTCAACATCGGTCTGGCACTTGACAAAAACATAGGGACACCCCCCGTTTACTAAACGAGCAGCATCCGCGTCCTACCCATGCAGGCGGTTAGCAGCGCAGACCAAAGCGGAGAGCACGGAAGCCTCCGGAGTCTGGCCGAAGCCCATGGTCCACACATGGTCATTGTTGTGACCTGCATAGACAAAGGTAGCGGTAGCTTCGAAGATTTCGAACTGGTGGAATTCCACGATTTCCACGCGGTAACCTGCATCAGCCAGCAGATTAGTGCAAGCCGACACCGGCCCCATAGCGGTAATCTCCTGGGTGAAGGTGTGGGTGTGGTCGTCCTTGTCGGTCAGTGTTAAGTCAGCGTTGAAATTCCAGCGCCCCAGGGTGCCGCGGGTTGCCTCGAAATTCTTGATCTGAACCGGGCCGCTCGTGGGGGAGTAGGTGTCCTTGAACTTCTGCCAGTTCATGCCACGAGCTTCTTGCCTTAAGCCTCGAGGCAGGCGATGTCCGAATCGAGCCCTAAATGGATCGTCGGAATAAGTTCGCACATTGCCGTCGTCCTGGTGCTCCAACGAAGGGCGCTTGCCCGTGAACGTCGTCGAAGTGGACATGTTCTTCTGGGTGCGAGTGGGAAACATTCTTTTCTGGTCCTTTGCTTAGTTGCTTTTGCTGTGAGTGGCGGACCAACCAAGTGCTTTGAGAAGTTGCGGCCAGAGACCCCGTGTGGAGGGGTCAGTCCTGTCGGCCTCCACCGGGGTTCGTAGCCTTCGCTACTCGAATAAGAATGTTCTGCTGCATGGGTGGAACCTTACTACAGGTAAAAGATGTGACACAAGTCATTCAATCAATATCTTTGGTGGATTCTTTGCTGTCCCCGTTAAATCCCGTTGACAGAGGCCAGGAAAACCGCCTCGCCAATAGCGATGTCGCGAATCTCGTTCGGGTCGACCGATTCATCAGCCGAGTGGATGCGAGCCTGTGGCTCCTCCACGCCGTAAAGCGCGATGTCAGCACCTGGTACGGCGTCCAGCAGGGTGGCGCACAGCGGAATTGAGGCGCCCTCGCCCATGCTTGCGGTCTCCTTGCCATAGGCGGCCGACAGGCTGTCGGCAACCAGCTGCACAACCTTGCCCTCAACATTGGCCCGGAATGGGTTCGCTAGCTCGTCGCGTTCGACCGTCACCTTCACGCCCCACGGAGCATGCGCGCGCAGGTGATTCTCCAGTGCCTCCTGTGCTTCGGCCGGGTCGACGCCGCCTGGGATACGGAAGTTGATGTGCGCCATAGCAGTCGATGAAATTGCGTTGACAGCATTGGTCGCTGGTGGGCAGTCGATTCCGGTCACAATCACAGACGGGCGAGCCCAGGTCAGGTCAGAGACGGAAGCGTCCTCGTTGCTAATTAGGTCCACGCCGTCGAGTACACCTGCGTCGGTGCGGAAAGTCTCTGGCGCGTAGTCCAGCCCCTCCCAGCGCTGCGAGCAGTCCAGGCCGTCAATAGAGGTAAAGCCATTTTCATCGCGCAGGCTGTCGAGCATACGAATCAACGCCGCCAGTGCATCCGGAGCTGCGCCGCCGAACATGCCCGAGTGCACCGGCTGCTCCAGCGCATCGACGCGAACTTCCACATCGGCGGTGCCGCGCAGGGTGGTCACGAGTGTCGGCTGGCCAACCTCGGCATTGCCGACATCCGCAATGAGGATGACGTCGGCGTCGAAAAGCTCCGGCTGCGTGGCGATGAGGTTGTTCAGGCCCGCCGATCCGCGCTCCTCGGAACCTTCCACGATGAGCTTGATGTTTGGCATGTCGACGTGGCCCGCAAGAGCGTCGTCGCGCAGCGCGCGCAGCGCAGCCAGGTGCATGACCACGTTGCCCTTGCAGTCGGCAGTACCGCGTCCGTACCAGCGACCGTCGCGCTCATCGAGCGTCCACGGATCCGCGGTCCAAGCGGATTCGTCGCCCGCCGGCTGGACGTCGTAATGGGAGTAGAGCAGTACGGTCTTCGCGCTTTCCGACGACCCGGGGATGAAACCCGACAGTGCAATCGAACCGTCGATGGTGTG
The DNA here is from genome assembly GCF_040743205.1 of Corynebacterium sp. 045007. Classification (NCBI taxonomy): domain Bacteria; kingdom Bacillati; phylum Actinomycetota; class Actinomycetes; order Mycobacteriales; family Corynebacteriaceae; genus Corynebacterium; species Corynebacterium sp. 045007. The sequence continues at coordinate 4,479 of NZ_JBFLKW010000002.1, read as the reverse complement.
ATGCGCCTCTAGCTCGATACCCAGCTCTGCGTACATGTCAGTAACCGCCTGGGCTGCGTCGATGCAGGCCTGCTTGGTTTCTTCGGTGCCGTGTACGGATGGGAAAGCGACCAGCTCGGTCAGCTGAGTGCGGATGGTCTCGCGTTGGCTGGAGATGTGGTCTCGCAGGGTGCCCGTGAGTTCCTTATTAATAATGCTCATGTGCGACAGTGTAGGCGCACAACCATGATGGCGTTGGAAGTGGCATAAGGAGTGACGCCAGGAGTGACAATGCTTAACCTTGCACTCGATGGGGTTGAGTGCTAAAAAAGTGAATTAGCACTTGCTCTAATTGAGTGCTAATAAAAACAACTTCACACCTTGTGTATGTGTGCGTTGTATGCGAGTTGCAGCAAACTGCAGCACATACTGCAGCGCAGGCTGAAACAAGTGTTGCAAAGTCGTTAAAAAGTACAGTGTTGACTCCGGTGATGGAGAGGGCGGCGCTTCCCTCGAATCACATGCCGTCGCGGGCGCCTGGGTCAACTTCCAATGTAAGTGCCACATAAATAGACGGAGGATTCTTCAAACCTCATGGCTAAGATGATTGCATTTGACGAGGAGGCCCGCCGCGGTCTCGAAACGGGTCTGAACACCCTGGCAGACGCTGTCAAGGTTACGCTGGGCCCGAAGGGTCGCAACGTAGTCCTCGAGCGCAAGTGGGGCGCACCGCTGATCACCAACGACGGTGTCTCCATTGCACGTGAAATCGAACTTGAGGATCCTTACGAGAAGATCGGCGCTGAGCTGGTCAAGGAAGTTGCCAAGAAGACCGACGACGTCGCTGGTGACGGTACTACTACCGCTACCGTTCTGGCTCAGGCTCTGGTTTCCGAGGGTCTGCGCAACGTTGCTGCTGGCTCCAACCCGATGGGCATCAAGCGCGGCATCGAGAAGGCTGTCACGGCTGTTACCGAGAAGCTCCTGGAGTCCGCTAAGGACATTGAGACCAAGGAGCAGATTGCTGCTACCGCTGGTATCTCCGCTGCTGACCCGGCTATCGGTGAGCTGATTGCCACCGCTATGGACAAGGTCGGCAAGGAAGGCGTCATTACCGTGGAAGAGGCCAACACCTTTGGTCTCGACCTGGAGCTGACCGAGGGTATGCGCTTCGACAAGGGCTACATCTCCGGTTACTTCGCCACTGACATGGAGCGCCAGGAGGCCGTTCTGGAGGATCCGTACATCCTCCTGGTTTCCGGCAAGATTTCCAACATCAAGGACCTGCTGCCGCTGCTGGAGAAGGTCATGCAGTCCGGCAAGCCGCTGCTGATCATTGCTGAGGACGTCGAGGGCGAGGCTCTGTCCACCCTGGTCGTCAACAAGATCCGCGGTACCTTCAAGTCTGTCGCTGTCAAGGCTCCGGGCTTCGGCGACCGTCGTAAGGCAATGCTGCAGGACATGGCTATCCTGACCGATGGCCAGGTCATCTCCGAGGAGGTCGGCCTGTCGCTCGAGACCGCTGACCTGCCGCTGCTGGGTCGCGCTCGCAAGGTGGTCGTCACCAAGGACGAGACCACTATCGTCGAGGGCGCTGGCGAGCAGTCCGCTATCGAGGGCCGCGTCAACCAGATCCGCGCTGAGATCGAGAACTCCGACTCCGACTACGACAAGGAGAAGCTGCAGGAGCGCCTGGCTAAGCTCGCCGGCGGTGTTGCAGTTATCAAGGCTGGCGCCGCAACTGAGGTCGAGCTCAAGGAGCGCAAGCACCGCATTGAGGATGCCGTCCGTAACGCAAAGGCTGCTGTGGAAGAGGGCATCGTCGCAGGTGGCGGTTCCGCACTGCTGCAGGTCTCGCACGTGCTTGACGACGAGCTGGGTCTGACCGGCGACGAGGCAACCGGTGTCCGCATCGTGCGTGCGGCTCTCGCAGCTCCGCTGCGCCAGATTGCTCTGAACGCTGGTTTCGAGGCCGGCGTCGTTACCGAGAAGGTTGCTTCCCTGCCGCAGGGTGAAGGCCTGAACGCTGCTACCGGCGAGTACATCGACCTGATGGAAGCTGGCATCAACGACCCGGTGAAGGTTACCCGCTCCGCACTGCAGAATGCCGCTTCCATTGCGGCTCTGTTCCTGACCACCGAGGCTGTTGTCGCTGACAAGCCGGAACCGGCTATGCCGGCAATGCCGGGTGGCGACGAGATGGGCGGCATGGGCTTCTAAAAGAGGTCCCGACTGCTTGAGTTAGCCTAAAAAGCGCCGCTGAGGGAAATCCTCAGCGGCGCTTTTTGCTGTGTAACTTGAGAAAGTTTTAAGTCCCCGAACCCACCCTCGTTGCATCAGACGCCTCAGCGCTTGGTAGTGAAAAATAACCGATGATCTGTACCCATGTACGCAATGACGAGGACTGTCTGTTATTAATCCTGCTGCCTCAGTACAGGTGAGATCTTTAGGTGTCCCTTTAAGGCCAGAGACAGGCCGTCGCGCTCGCCGACAATCTGGATGCAACTACCGACTTATCAAAATGTGAAATTCTTCTGGTTTCGCTACCGAACCCTGCCACTTTGCTATTCGGCCGGCTTATTCGCGGCCTCGATAAGCTCGGTTGACCAGTTCGCCTGCTGAATACGGGTATCCAAGTCCCGGTATTCCTTCGCCGCCTTGTCGGCTTTCTGGCGCAGCGACCGGATATCCACAGTGGCGACATAGCGAATCTCCGAAGCTGAGTATCGATCCCGCCGACCCGAGCCCTGATCGGCTGCGGAGGTGTAGAACCGCCGCCGTGTTAGCAGGTGGTCGCGCTTCGCAAGTGCGTCGCTAAGCGTTCCGTCCTCGAAGGCAGTAGCGGAATTCGTGGCATTAATCGAGCGCACCAGCCATTCGAAGCGCGCCATCAGACGCTCGGCTTCGGCAATAAGCGCTTGCGGATCTTCATCAGGCGTATCGCCTTCCTGCACCTGCGCCACCAGCGCGAGACGGCGATTAATCTCAGCCAGCCGGTCGGAAACTTCGGATCGTGCGGCAAGAGCCTCGGATAACAACATGGCATTTATTGTACGCGCAGTGCTTATCGACGGTCGCTGCGTGCAGTCCCACCCCCTCAATTTCGGTAAGACGGAACGTTAACTGCTGGGAAATTGCAGGTAAGGGCACCCGCATGGGGGACGTGTGGTAGAGAAATTCAGTAGGATAAGGGGTATGGCTGACAAGAATGAAGAGGAATTCCACATCGTCGATTTGGCGAAGACCGAAGGTTACGTCGTCGATGATTCTGATGAGGACGATCCGGTACTGGTCACTCCAGACGGTGAGCGGGTTGATACCTGGCGCGATGGCTACCCGTACGAGGAGCGCATGACGCGCAAGGAATACGAGTCTATTAAGAGGAAGCTGCAGATTGAGCTTCTGAAGTGGCAGAACTGGACCAAGGAAACTGGTCAGAAGCACATCATCCTCTTCGAAGGCCGTGACGCCGCTGGTAAGGGCGGTACCATTAAGCGCTTTAACGAGCACCTGAATCCGCGTGGTGCTCGAACTGTGGCTCTGGAAAAGCCGTCGCCGCGTGAGTCCACCTCGTGGTACTTCCAGCGCTATATTGAGCATTTTCCGTGCGCTGGCGAAATCGTCTTCTTCGACCGTTCTTGGTACAACCGTTCGGGCGTTGAGCGCGTGATGGGTTTCTGTACTGAGTCTCAGCATGCAGAGTTCCTGCGTGAGGTTCCGATGCTGGAGAACATGATTCTGGGCTCCGGTATTTCGCTGACCAAGCTGTGGTTCTCGGTGACCCAGAAGGAGCAGCGCACTCGCTTCGCTATTCGCCAGGTCGACCCGGTACGTCAGTGGAAGCTCTCTCCGATGGACCTCGCATCGCTGGACCGTTGGGGTGACTACACCCGCGCGAAGGAAGAGCAGTTCCGTTACACGGATACCGATGAGTCCCCGTGGATTACCATTAAGTCCAACGACAAGAAGCGTGCCCGCATCAACGCGATGCGTTACGTGCTGAGCAAGTTTGAGTACACGGAGAAGGACCACGAGCTGGTTGGTACTCCGGACCCGAAGATTGTTAAGCGTGGCCGTGACCAGATTGGTGACTAGCTCGGTGGTCCGTGACTGACAAAGTTCTTGTCTAGAAGAAACGCCCGTAGGAGTGCTCAGGCACTCGGCGGGCGTTTTCTTATGGCTGGCGGCGGCGGGGCGATGCCCTTACGGCTGACGACGGCGGGCCAGTGCAAGTTAGTGACTGAGTTTATGTCAAAAACGGCCAGAAAATTGGCCGGTAGGTTCAGGCGGTGAATGCATCACCACTTTCGACCAGGAGAAGTAGTGAAGCAAACCCGCCGAACGAAATACAGTGCCATCAAACCGATTGCGCTTCAACACATCGCCAACGGGGCATCAGCAAGCACAGTTGGACGTGAGTTAGGGATACCCTCACCAACAGTCAGGCGGTGGGCGCGACAAGCCGGAATTGAGATCCAGCACCAATCGCACTACCCGAAG